>NZ_LSJM01000146.1 GCF_001557215.1 Sphingomonas sp. CCH9-E2
GCGATGACGGAGGGGCCGCCCCGCAGAGGACGGGATTTTGCCGAGCTGCTTACGGCTGTCTGCGCAGCCGCCCCTCCACCACTCGCTTCGCGAGCGGTCCCGCTCGCCTGCTGCGCAGGGGAGGAATTGTTGGCGGACGGGTAGCCCATCTTGAGTGGCAAAACGCAACTGGCCTTCCCATCTTCGGGCGATGACAGCCTATTCCCTGCTCGACCTTGTCCCGATCCTTGAGGGCGGGACCGCCAGCCAGTCCTTTGCCAATGCCGCCGACCTTGCGCGCCATGCCGAGGCGGAGGGGTTTTCGCGTTACTGGGTGGCCGAGCATCATGGCATGGCCGGAATTGCGAGCGCGGCGACGGCGGTGGTGATCGCGCATGTCGGCGCGGCGACATCGACCATTCGCATTGGCGCGGGCGGGATCATGCTGCCCAACCATGCGCCGTTGGTGATCGCCGAACAGTTCGGCACGCTCGATGCGCTGTTCCCGGGGCGGATCGACCTGGGGCTGGGGCGCGCGCCGGGCAGCGACATGACGGTGGCGCGGGCGCTGCGCCGGACGCTGGAGAGCAGTCCGGACGGCTTCCCGCGCGATGTGATGGAACTGCAAAGCTATTTCGCCGATGACGGCCAGACCGGTATCCGCGCGGTGCCGGGTGGTGGTGCCAAGCCGGAGCTGTGGATCCTCGGGTCGAGCCTGTACGGCGCGCAGCTGGCTGCGGCATTGGGGCTGCCCTATGCGTTCGCGTCGCACTTCGCGCCGGGGGCGCTGGACGAGGCGCTGGAGGTATATCGTCGCCAGTTCCGGCCCTCGGCGGTGCTCGACCAGCCCTATGCCATGGCGGGGTTCAACGTCTTTGCCGCCGATACCGATGCCGAGGCGGAACTGCTCGCCAGCTCGATGCTACAGGCGTTCGTCGCGCTCCGCACGACCGGGACTGGCGTGCCATTGCCGCCACCGGTGCCGGGCTATCGCGACAGCCTTCCGCCCCAGGCGCGGGCAATGCTCGACCATCTTCTGGAATGCACCGCGATCGGTGGGCCGGACGCGATCCGGGCGGGGCTGAAGGGATTCGTCGCGCGGACTAGGGTGGATGAGGTGATGCTGACCAGTTCGATCTTCGACCCGGCGGCGCGCCGGAAAAGCGTCTCGCTCGCCGCCGCCGCGATGCGCCATCTGGCTGCCTGAATCCCGCCTGAATTGCCCTTCACCACGGCGGCTGGGGGCTGTTCAGGGGGCTGAACGAGGGAGTTGTCGGCACGTGTCCGCATCCAAGCCAGCCATTAGATGCCATCTCGGCATCCACCGCCCGCGTCGCCGTGACCGCCCCGGTCGGGGTGAGTTCGAAACGCAGTGCCGCGACTGCGGATGCGATCTGGTGCTGAGCCCGGTGACGGGGCGGTGGCGGTTTTCGGGAGTGATGGGATAATTTTCCTCTTCCATCGGGAGAGGAAGGGGCCGGCTTGGCGCAGCCAAGTGGGAAGGTGAGGGTGAATGCCGTGACGTCGGTCACCCTCACCCTTCCGCCGCCTTTGGCGGCTCCCTCCCTCTCCGATGGGAGAGGGATTTTAAGCGGCCGCCGCGGGCAGTCGCAGGCGCACCATCAATCCGCCGAGATCCTCGCTCTCCTCCAGCGTGACGGTGCCATCGTAAATTTCCGCGACGTCGCGGAAATTTACGATGGCACCGTCACGCTGGAGGAGAGCGAGGATCTCGGCGGATTGATGGTGCGCCTGCGACTGCCCGCGGCGGCCGCTTAAAATCCCTCTCCCATCGGAGAGGGAGGGAGCCGCCAAAGGCGGCGGAAGGGTGAGGGTGACCGACGTCACGGCATTCACCCTCACCTTCCCACTTGGCTGCGCCAAGCCGGCCCCTTCCTCTCCCGATGGAAGAGGAAAATTATCCCATCACTCCCGAAAACCGCCACCGCCCCGTCACCGGGCTCAGCACCAGATCGCATCCGCAGTCGCGGCACTGCGTTTCGAACTCACCCCGACCGGGGCGGTCACGGCGACGCGGGCGGTGGATGCCGAGATGGCATCTAATGGCTGGCTTGGATGCGGACACGTGCCGACAACTCCCTCGTTCAGCCCCCTGAACAGCCCCCAGCCGCCGTGGTGAAGGGCAATTCAGGCGGGATTCAGGCAGCCAGATGGCGCATCGCGGCGGCGGCGAGCGAGACGCTTTTCCGGCGCGCCGCCGGGTCGAAGATCGAACTGGTCAGCATCACCTCATCCACCCTAGTCCGCGCGACGAATCCCTTCAGCCCCGCCCGGATCGCGTCCGGCCCACCGATCGCGGTGCATTCCAGAAGATGGTCGAGCATTGCCCGCGCCTGGGGCGGAAGGCTGTCGCGATAGCCCGGCACCGGTGGCGGCAATGGCACGCCAGTCCCGGTCGTGCGGAGCGCGACGAACGCCTGTAGCATCGAGCTGGCGAGCAGTTCCGCCTCGGCATCGGTATCGGCGGCAAAGACGTTGAACCCCGCCATGGCATAGGGCTGGTCGAGCACCGCCGAGGGCCGGAACTGGCGACGATATACCTCCAGCGCCTCGTCCAGCGCCCCCGGCGCGAAGTGCGACGCGAACGCATAGGGCAGCCCCAATGCCGCAGCCAGCTGCGCGCCGTACAGGCTCGACCCGAGGATCCACAGCTCCGGCTTGGCACCACCACCCGGCACCGCGCGGATACCGGTCTGGCCGTCATCGGCGAAATAGCTTTGCAGTTCCATCACATCGCGCGGGAAGCCGTCCGGACTGCTCTCCAGCGTCCGGCGCAGCGCCCGCGCCACCGTCATGTCGCTGCCCGGCGCGCGCCCCAGCCCCAGGTCGATCCGCCCCGGGAACAGCGCATCGAGCGTGCCGAACTGTTCGGCGATCACCAACGGCGCATGGTTGGGCAGCATGATCCCGCCCGCGCCAATGCGAATGGTCGATGTCGCCGCGCCGACATGCGCGATCACCACCGCCGTCGCCGCGCTCGCAATTCCGGCCATGCCATGATGCTCGGCCACCCAGTAACGCGAAAACCCCTCCGCCTCGGCATGGCGCGCAAGGTCGGCGGCATTGGCAAAGGACTGGCTGGCGGTCCCGCCCTCAAGGATCGGGACAAGGTCGAGCAGGGAATAGGCTGTCATCGCCCGAAGATGGGAAGGCCAGTTGCGTTTTGCCACTCAAGATGGGCTACCCGTCCGCCAACAATTCCTCCCCTGCGCAGCAGGCGAGCGGGACCGCTCGCGAAGCGAGTGGTGGAGGGGCGGCTGCGCAGACAGCCGTAAGCAGCTCGGCAAAATCCCGTCCTCTGCGGGGCGGCCCCTCCGTCATCGC
>NZ_LSJM01000147.1 GCF_001557215.1 Sphingomonas sp. CCH9-E2
CTTTCATGGTCCAGACTATCATAGTCTCTGGGCCACTCAGCGGGGGGCAGATCAGGTTAAGTGGTGCAATTTAAGTCGATTCACCTGCGATAAAGGCGATCGATCAGTTCTGCTGATTTCAAAAAGTCTTCGGCCTGCGCGTCGAACCGGTCGGACTGGGCGAGCTGACCCGCCCAGCGCGCAGCGCCGCGTCCGCCCCACGCGTCGGGCGGTTCACTCAGCATGGTTCTTGTGGTTCCGTCGAACCGTTCCGCGCGAAATTCGTAGAATGATCCATCGACATTCTTGAGCGCAGCGCCGCCACCTGTGCCGTGGAACGTAGCGGCAATCACCGCGTCCTGTCCCGCGTGCAGCCGCCAGGAGCAGGCGAGCCGCACTGCGACGCCCCCTGCATCGAACTGGCCGATCGCATAGTCCTCGACCGCGCCAGACTGCGCTGGTTCGCCGGCGGCATACAGCCGTGAATGGACCTGCGACACCTGCGGAAAACCCAACAGCCACAGCGCCAGATCGGCGAGATGGGTGCCAAGGTCGATCAGGCACCCGCCGCCCGATTGCGCCGCGTCGTAGAACCACGGTTTGTCGGGACCGTAAGCATTGTGAAAGGTCAGATCGATCGCGAATAGCTGACCCAGCGCGCCGCTCTCGATCAACCTGCGGATCGCAGCGGTCGCCTGCGTGTGTCGATAGGACAGGTCGACTCCGAGCAGCCGGTCCGCCGCCTGCGCCGCCGCGATTACTGCGCGCACCTCCGCTGCGGTCCGGCCCAGCGGCTTTTGGCAGAATACCGCAGCGCCCGCGTTCAGCGCCGCGATGCTCTGTTCGGCATGAAGGGCGCTTGGCGTTGCGATGACGATGCCGTCGAGGTCCAAAGTCATCATCGCCTGGAGGTCAGGGACGACTCGCGCATCGGGTGCCAGCGCGAGCGCGTTGTCCCGACAGGCGGGATCGGGGTCGCAAATTGCGGCAGGCGTGATGGCCCCGGTCGCGATCATCGCCTCCATCCGGTGCCGCCCGATCCAGCCGGTGCCGAGGAACCCCAGACGCGGGGTCATGCGAAGCTCACCAGTGCCTTGACGAAGCCGCCCGGCTTGTCGCGGGTCGCGGCTAGGGCTTCGCCCAGTCGTTCGAGCGGGTAGGTGCCGGAATAGAGACGAGAGGGGTCGAGCTGTCCGCTTGCCACCGCCGCCACCGCCGCGCGCAGCCCGCGCATCTGGATTTCCGGGTCGCGTTCGTGCGCGTTGATCACGTCGATTCCCTTCCAGTTCCACTCCTGCATATTCACCCGGCGCGGGCCGTCCTGATGATAGCCCGCGACGATCAGCCGCCCTCCGAACCCGGTCAGCGCCGTGGCGAGATCAAGCGGCCACTGGTGCCCGACCGCCTCGATGACGCGGTCGCACAGGGCATCGTCAGTCAGGCGCTTTGCTTGTTCGATGATCCGCCAGTGATCGTCCATCGCGATCGTCTCGGCGGCACCATAATAGCGCGCGAGGTCGAGCGATTCTTGCCGCCGCGAGATCGCGATCACGCGCGCTCCGGCCTCGCTGGCGAGTTGCGTCAGGACCGCGCCGAGAAAGCCGATGCCAATGATCGCCACGGTCTGCCCGGGCCGAATGTCGCTGCGGTGAAAGATGTTGAACGCACAGCCCAGCGGCTCGCCCGGAAACGGCATGGCCGCGAGGGCATCGGGCAGCTTCACCACCCGGTCGGCGGGCGCGACATCATATTCGGCAAAGCTGAGACAGGACAAAGTTGCGACGCGATCGCCGGTGGCGAGACCGGTAACCCCGTCGCCCAAGGCATCAACTGTGCCCCAGCCTTCGTGGCCGAGACCGCCGGGCGCCCCTGGGTAGCTGCTCCACGATTGCCCGGCCCAGGGCTCGAGGTTGGAGGCGCACACGCCGCAACCCTGCAGCCGGATGCGGACTTCCCCTCGTCCAGCGTTGGGGAGCGGCACCCGTTCGACCCGGATCTCCCCCGGCCCGGTTAGCACCGCGGCGCGCATCGTCTGGCCGGTCATGCGACCAATCCATGTTGATGCGGCGCGCGCGCGCGTTTGCGACACGGCTTCACATGACTCGCACGCCGCACATGTCGCAGACGCTGCGTGACAACATCGCGGCGCTCAGCGCGCGCGAAAGGGCCGAGCATCGCGGTGCGCCGGTGAGCGACCGGATCGCGGAGCGCATCACCGACTTTGCCGGATCGATGACCTTCGTCGCGGCGCACCTCGTCGGCTATGGATTGTGGATTGCGATCAATCTGGGCTGGTTGCCGCTGCTGCCGCGCTTCGATCCGACCTTCGTGATGCTGGCGATGGAAGCGTCGGTCGAGGCGATCTTCCTCTCGACCTTCGTGCTGATCACCCAGAACCGCATGGCCGCTGCCGCCGACCGTCGCGCTGCGCTCGATCTCCACGTCAATCTCCTCGCCGAGCATGAGCTGACCAAGCTGTCGCGGCTGGTCGAGCGGATCGCGCAGCGGCTCGATGTGCCCATCGAGGATCTCGAGCTGGGAGAGGTGCACAAACATGTGCAGCCGACCGAAGTGCTTGACGCGATCGATGCGCCGGATGTGAAGGTCGCACATTAACGCTGTGGCTCGGCAATGAACGCTTCGAGCGCGGCATGGGCGTCGTCGTCGGTCATCTGCTCGGGTGGGTGCTTGCAGAACCAGGCGGAGGCCGGAAGGATTGGTCCTCCCAGCCCGCGATCTCTCGCCAGTTTGGCGCAGCGGATCATGTCGATCGCCACCCCGGCACTGTTCGGGCTGTCCTCCACCGACAGGCGCAGTTCGAGGTTCATCGGTACCCCACCGAACAGCTGCCCCTCCATCCGCAGGAAGCAGACCTTGTTGTCATTCTGCCACGCGACATAGTCGGAGGGGCCGACATGGATATTCTCGTCAGCGAGCCGGTGCTGCGCGACCGACTGCACCGCTTCGGTCTTCGACTCCTTCTTCGACGCGAGCCGCGAGCGCTCGAGCATGTTGAGGAAATCGGTATTGCCGCCGGTATTGAGCTGATAGGTCCGGTCGAGCTTCACGCCGCGACGCCGGAACAGGTCGGTAAGGACACGGTGGACGATCGTCGCCCCCAACTGCGCCTTGATGTCGTCCCCGATCAGCGGCACCCCTGCCGCCGCGAACCGCGCCGCCCATCCGGGGTCGCTCGCGATGAACACTGGTATGTTGTTGACGAACGCCACGCCCGCTTCCAGCGCACATTCGGCGTAGAACTCGCTCGCCGCCTGCGATCCGACAGGGAGATAGTTCATCAGCACATCCGCGCGCGTCTCCCGCAGCGTCTCGACCACCTCTGACTTGCTCGGTTCGACGGCGTCGGCGATGCGGAAGCTGCGCTCCTCGGGCCAGTTGGCCATGTGATCCGCGACCCCGTCGAGTACGCGGCCCATCTGCACCCGCGCGCCGCTGGGTTCGACCGGTTCGCAGAAGCGCGTCGTGCAATTGGGCTTGGCGAAGATTGCCTCGGCGACGTCGCGCCCGACCTTGCGGCTGTCGACGTCCCATGCGGCGACGACGCGGATGTCGCTGGGCTCATACCCGCCGATCTCCCGGTGCATCAGCCCGACCGTTTCGTTCGCACCCGCGCGGTAGTGGGCGATGCCCTGAACGAGCGAGCTGGCACAATTGCCGACGCCGATAATGGCGACATTGATCCCGTGGCGGTCTGGCGAAAGCATCAGCGTGCGCTCCGTTCGGCGGCGAGGCGCTCGTCGCGGTTGAAGTGGAGGGGGGAGAGTTCGGGTGTCTCACCGACCAACTCCCGCGATGGTGCCGGCGCAGTGACCGTGCGGCCGCTACGTCCCGGAGCATAGCGGTCGATCATCCACGCGCAGAAATCGGCAAAAGCCTGGGGCTCGCGCGCTGGGCTGGTATGATGCGGCGCAACGCCGAGATGCGCCGGTGTGAAGCAGAAGGTGACGGTTACGTCGAAGTCCGCCAGCGCCTCCATTTGGCGGTCGAACCAGTCGATTGCGTTCGGACGGAAACTGTCGGCCCAGCTGAGACCAGTGCGAACATGTCGCGTGCCAAGGCGCCGCATCCACTCGACGGCATTGTCTAATCTTGGGTCGTGAAAGTGGAACCACTGCATCAACCCGATTTCGGCGGCGTGCTGCGCATAGACATCGAGTGCGGGCTTGGGCGTGCCATCGGCGCGGATCAGGCCGAGATGGAAGTGGCGGTAATAGGACGATCCCTCCGCCTCACGATGCCGCGTTTCGGCCCCCCAGCTTTCGGGCAAGTCGAACAGCGAGTACCAGAAGATGCGCTCGGCCCGGCCGCGCAGGAGCTGCGCAGTTCGTTTGAGGCCGAACAGCTGGACTTCCTCCGCGCCGAAGGAGCTGACGCCGACTTCCGTGACCCAGACCGGCTTGTCGGTCACTGCTGCGACCTCGGCAAGCTTCGCGGGCCAAGCGTCGAGCGGCCACAGATTCCAGTCGAGCGGGAAGCCGTGCACCGCGACCACATCGACCGCGTCGAGCGCGCCATGCGCTTCCATCCGCTGAAGCCAGTGCGGATCGATCGGCGACATGCCGCCAAGCACGCGGGGCAGGCCGGGATTAATCTCCCGGATCGCGGCGCCCGCGCGGATCACATGATCGGCGAACAGCGACCAATCAGGGTCGATTGCCGGGTCCCAATGCGATTTGTTGTTGGGCTCGTTCCAGATCATCGCCGCTTCGATCATGCGGCGCCTCCTGCGGGATAGACGGCGGCGGGCCCGTAGCTGGCATAGGGAACCTCCGCGACGCGGCAGAGATAGACTTCGGGTTCGGGATGGGCCTCGATCGAAAAGCCCGCCGCGCGCAGCATTGCCTGGCTGCACGCCGCATTGGGTGCCCACCAGTTGCTCCAGTCATGGGCGAAGCGCCGCTCGATGAAGTGCATCTTGGGATAGCCGGGATTGTCGAAATAGGTCGGGGGCCGGGTCGTACCGGGGAGGTGGAAGGGATGGTCCTCCGGCACCTGCAGCACATCGTCCGACCCCTGCTGCATCGTCTGGAACAGCATGAGGTCGCTGGCGACATGTTCGCGGATCAGGTCGAGCGCGAGTAGCGGGTGCCGCAGGTGATAGAGCACGCCCATGAAGATCACGATGTCGAACCGCCGCCCGAGCGCCCCGACATCGTAGACCGACAGGTTGCGGAATCCGACATCGTCGAAGCCCAGCCGCTCGGCGGCGAAGCGCGCCTGCGCCAAATAGCGGTCGTCGGTGTCGATTCCGATCACCTCACCCGCACCCCGCCGCTTCATCTCGAAGCTGTAAAAGCCGGCATTGCAGCCGATATCAAGCACCGAGCGACCGCCCAGATCGTCGGGCAGCGCATCGGCGAAGCGCTCGAACTTGAACGCCGGATAGTCGCCGAGAAAATGATCGGGCGCGGTCTCCACGCCGTCGATCCGGATGTTCTGGAACCACGGGCCGAGCGCATCGATTCGTGCCTTTAGGTCTCCGCGATGGGGGGCGATGTTGGCCTTGGCGATGGTCATTCGCTTCTCCAGTTGAGCGTCAGCACGCGCCGCTCCCGTTCGCCGAGCAGCAGGGAGCTGATCGATCCAGGGTCGATGTCGAACGACAGCAGCCGGTCGAGGGTGAGGCCAAGGATGTGCGCAACGATCCCGCGGATGATGTCGCAATGGGTGACGCACAGCACCGCGCCGCCCCAATCCTGCGCGGCGATCCGATCAAGATGCGCCATTGCGCGCATGACAGCTTGTCGCATCGTCTCGCCGCCAGGCGTCTGAGCGATGGCGCGCGCGGCATTCCAGTGGTGCCAAGCGGGATCTGAGTCCAGCTCTGCAAAGCTGCGGCCGGTCCAACCCCCAAAATCGATCTCGTCCAGCGCGTCGACCTGCGTCACGGGTAACTTCAACCGCTCGGCAATCGCCGCTGCCGTCTCGCGGGTGCGCAGGCGCGGACTCGAATGGATCGCCGCGATCGGCTCTCCGCGCGCAAACCGGCCCGCCAGCCAGCGCGCATGCGCCCGCCCCTCGGCGTTGAGGGGCGTACCGGAGCAGCGGCCGCTGAGCACCCGCCCGACATCGGCATGCGCGCAATGGCGCACGAGGTAAACTCTGGCCGCCATTACAGCAGGGGGTGGGGAGAAAGGAACAACATAGATGCTGGGTAACTATTATCGCAGCGTAATAGTTCCTCCTGATCTAAGTTATTATCAATCAAGGGCGTGGAATAACATTGATCAATTCGAACTATACTCCGGAACCTGAAGAAGAAGAAGGTGTTATGTTTATTTATCGCGGCTGGTCCGCGATTAAGACTGATGTAAATTAGTACCTCTAGACTGGGGCGGAGCGCATCGCATGGGCGAACATGTATTGGTCACCGGGGGCGCCGGCTTTATCGGTCGCGCCGTTACGGCGGAGCTGCTGCGGCGCGGGCACCGGGTGCGTGTGCTCGATTGCTTTCTCGAGCAGGTGCATGGCGGCGCGGAGCCGGCGCTCGACGATGCGGTCGAGGTGGTGCGCGCCGACATCCGCGATGGCGAAGCGGTCGCGGAAGCGCTCAAGGGGATCGACAGCGTCATACATCTCGCCGCCGAGGTCGGTGTCGGCCAGTCAATGTATGAGGTGGAGCGCTATACCTCCGCCAATGACGTCGGCACCGCCGTACTGTTCGAACGGCTGATCGACCACCCGGTTCGGCGCGTGGTCACCGCCTCCTCGATGAGCATCTATGGCGAAGGCCTGTACCGGGCGCGGGACGGCCGATTGGTCGAAGACGCCGAGCGTGGCATCGTGCGCGACGGACAGCGGGTGTGGAACCCGACCGATGCCGCGGGCGCCGCGCTCGACCCGCTGCCGACACCGGAGTGGAAGCGCCCCAGCCTCGCGTCGATCTACGCGCTCAACAAATATGTGCAGGAGCGCACCACCCACATCATGGCGGCTCCCTATGGGATCGAGAGCGTGTGCCTGCGGCTGTTCAACGTCTATGGCCCGGGCCAGGCGTTATCCAACCCCTATACCGGCGTGCTCGCGATCTTCGCCTCGCGACTGTTGAACGGCGAGCGGCCGATGATTTTCGAGGATGGCGAGCAGCGGCGCGACTTCGTTCATGTCAGCGATGTGGCGCGTGCCTTTGCCGACGCACTGGTGCTGCCGCAGGCGGCGGGTGGCACGTTCAACATCGGGTCGGGTCGGGACCGGTCGGTGACGGAGGTCGCTCAGGCGCTGGCCCGCGCAATGGGTCGCAACGATTGCGAGCCTGAAATCCTCGGCAAGGCGCGGATCGGCGATATCCGCCACTGTTTCTGCGACACGACGCAGGCGCGCGAGACGCTGGACTTCGCGGCGGAGCAGGATTTCGAGACCGGCCTTGCCGAACTCGCCGAATGGGTGCGGCAACAGACGGCGCACGATCGCGTCGGCCAGGCGCGCGCCGAACTCGAAGCACGCGGGCTGGTCGCATGAGCGCGCGCCAGCACCGCCCGATCCTCGTGACCGGTGGAGCAGGGTTCATCGGGTCGAATCTTGCCGATCGGCTGGCGGCGGCGGGGCATGACGTACTGGTGTATGACTCTCTCGCGCGACCCGGCGTCGGGGCGAACCTGGATTGGCTGCAAGCGCGCCATCGTGGGCGCATCCATCCGGTCGTTGCCGATATCCGCGATGCGGCGTTGCTGCGCGAAGCCGTTCAAACGTCCAGCGCCGTCTTCCACCTTGCGGCGCAGGTCGCGGTGACGACCAGTCTGGACCGCCCGCGCGAGGACATGGAGATCAACCTTCTCGGCACCTTCAATGTGCTGGAGGCGGCGCATGGCTGCGAGACCCCGCCGCCGGTGATCTTCGCATCGACGAACAAGGTCTATGGCGATCTGGGCGATCTCGAGCTGCGGCTGGGGGAGGAGGGCTATGTCCCGGTCGATCCGGCGATCCGCGCACATGGCGTCGATGAGCGCCGGCCGCTCGATTTCCACACCCCCTATGGCTGTTCCAAGGGGGCCGCCGATCAATATGTGCTCGACCATGCGCGCAGCTTCGGCGTGCCCGCCGCCGTGCTGCGGATGAGCTGCATCTATGGCGAGCGCCAGATGGGAACCGAGGATCAGGGCTGGGTCGCCCATTTCCTGATCCGCGCGCTCGAGGGCAGGCCGATCACGCTGTACGGCGACGGGCAGCAGGTGCGCGACGTGCTCGACGTGCAGAATGCGGTCGAGGCCTATCTGGCTGCGTGGCGCAACATCGACACGGCAGCGGGGCGTGCCTTCAATCTGGGGGGCGGCCCCGCGAACGCCATCAGCCTGCGCATGCTGATCGCGCATATCGGCGAACTGACCGGAACTCCCGTGCAGATCGTCGAGTCCGATTGGCGCCCCGGCGACCAGCGCTATTTCGTCGCCGATACGCGCTTGGCGCGGGAAGCGCTGGGGCTAGGTGCCAAGGTGCCGTGGCGGATCGGCGTCGCGCGGCTCGCCTGCTGGCTGGCTGAGGAACGGCGCTTGCCCCCGCCGCGATCCTTTGCGGTGCCGCCGCTGCGTGCGGTCGGCGCATGAGGATCGTCCTGACCTGCGACGCCGTGGGCGGTGTCTGGCAATATTCGGTCGATCTGGCGCGGGCGCTGGGGGCGGATGGCATCGATGTCGTGCTGGCGGTGATGGGACCGAGCCCGAGC
>NZ_LSJM01000015.1 GCF_001557215.1 Sphingomonas sp. CCH9-E2
GCGGCGGCACCGGCCAGCGGCGCGGCGAACGACGCGGTATCAGCCCTGCTCAACCTCGGCTTCAAACCCGCCGAAGCGAGCAACGCGGTGAATGCGGCAAGCGATCAACTCGGGCCGGGCGCGACGCTTGACGCGCTGGTGCGGCTGGCGTTGCGGAAGGCAGCGAAGTAAGGGGCGTCCCTTCCCTCTTCCGTCATGCTGAACGTGTTTCAGCATCCACTGAGCCCCGCAGCGACTGACCAGAGGCTCTATCTGCAACGGGCAGTCCATGGCGCCCTTGGCGCGACGCTCGGGACCAGGTCTCGGGACAGCAGCCCGCCGCACGGTGGATGCTGAAAGAAGGTTCAGCATGACGGGAGGAGTCAAAGATAGCGCTACCATAATTCCGTTGCGCTCTGAATTGATAGCGCTACCATCAACTCCGCCGGACATGATCCGGTCGTGCAGGCCCGCAAACGGGCCGCGAGGAGGAGAGAGAGGATGCGGTCCCTTACCCGTCGGGAAACCCTTGCCCTTGCCGGTGCGCTGGGCGTTGCCGCCTGTAGCGGAGGTGGATCGAGCGGCGGGGGCACCGTCTCCACCCCGTCACCGACCCCGACCCCAAGTCCGTCTCCCAGCCCATCGCCGTCGCCCAGCCCGTCGCCCACGCCGACCCCGACCAGCACGCTCAAGGCTGCGGCTGCGGCCAAGCGCATGCGCTTCGGTTCGACCTTCGCCTGGGCGTCGCCCGGCGCGGATGCCGGGTCGTTCAACAACCCGGCCTATGCGGCACTGCTCGAACGCGACTGCCAGCTGCTCGTCCCCGAGAACGAGATGAAGTGGGAATATCAGTCGAGCGCGGAGAATGTGTACGACTGGACCCGCGCCGATCAGATGCTGGCTTATGCCGAGTCAAAAGGCATGGAGATGCGCGGCCATTGCTTCCTCTGGTATATTCAGGAGCGTTTCCCCGCCTGGCTGCGCAGCTATCCGATGGGCGCCGACCCGCGTGCCACGGCAGAGCGAATTGTGCGCACCCATGTCCAGAACACCGCGCGTCATTTCGGGAACCGCATCAAGAGCTGGGACGTGATCAACGAGGCGATCGATCCCGCGACCGGCAATGTCCGCACCAACATCCTGCACAATGCGGTGGGCGGCGATAATTCGATCCTCGACCTCGCCTTCCGCACCGCGCGCGCCGAGCTGCCGACGGCGGAGCTGGTCTATAACGACTATATGGATTGGGGTTCGACCACCCACCGCAACGGCGTGCTCACCCTGCTCCGCGGCTTTCGCGACCGGAGCGTGCCGGTCGATGCGCTGGGCATCCAGTCGCATATCGGCTTCTACTCCAGCGGCACCGCGCAGGACATCGCCAATGCCCAGATCCCGGCGATGCGGTCCTTCCTCGATGCGGTGGTGGCCCTGGGGTACAAGCTGATCATCACCGAATTCGACGTCAACGACCGCAACCGCACCGGCACCGTGGCGCAGCGCGACGAGGATGTCGCGGTCTATGGCCGCGCCTGGCTCGACCTGTTGTTCAGCTACCCGCAGCTCAAGGACGTGCTCGTCTGGGGGATGAACGACAAATATAGCTGGCTGCAAAGCTTCGGCACCCCGCGCCCCGACGGCCAGCCGCTGCGCCCGCTCCCCTATGATGCCAGCGCCCAGCCCAAGCGGCTCTACACCGCGATCGGCGACGCATTCGCCGCGACGAGCGCGCGTCCCGCACCGACTTGACGACCGGGGAGGGGGATTGGCTTGCCGTAAGCGAACGGATAAGGAACGTTCGTGGCGAGCGTAATCCCCGATCTGGTCCTGAGTGGGAAGCGGTGACGTGAAGCGCGCCGCTGTCTCCACCTCCCGTCATGCTGAACTTGTTTCAGCATCCACCTCACTATCAGCGATGCTTTCAAACTCCACGCGCTCCAGTAGAGAGTTGACGAAATGAGCGGAGAGCTTCTCGCTGATCCTTGGTGCCGTGTCGCGTCCGCTGCGACAGGGAACACCTTGCGTTTCACACGGCGGGAGAATGACTGGATAATAGATGTGGGCGAGCATTTGGGTTTTTGCGTCGAATGCATGTGGAGAATTCGTACTGCTGCAGGGATTGAACTCGTCGATACGGATGACGGACAGATTTTCGGACTCCCCGCCCCCGTTGATGCCGAAGCGAGCGCGAACGGGCTCGTTGCAAATGCGCACCTTGTTGAAGTCGCGCTCGATGAGACCACGGCAGATTTGGCATTCCGCCTTTCCAATGGTTCGATTGTCGAAGTGCTAAGTAATTCTTCCGGCTACGAAAGCTGGCAGGCCTATCTTGGCGGTGAACTGATGGCCGTCGGTGGGGGCCAGGGATTGCGATGACCGACCCCGACCGCATCCTCACCGCATCCCGCCGGCCCGAGGACATCGACGCGGCGCTCCGGCCCAAGTCGCTTGACGAGTTCGTCGGCCAGCGCGCGGCGCGCGATAACCTGCGCGTGTTCATCGACGCCGCGCGCCAGCGCGGCGATGCGCTCGATCATGTGCTGTTCTTCGGCCCGCCGGGGCTTGGCAAGACCACGCTGGCGCAGATCATCGCCAAGGAAATGGGCGTCGGCTTTCGCGCCACGTCCGGCCCGGTGATCGCCAAGTCGGGCGACCTTGCCGCGCTGCTCACCAATCTCGAGGATGGCGACGTCCTGTTCATCGATGAGATTCACCGCCTCGCCCCCGCGGTCGAGGAGGTGCTCTATCCCGCGATGGAGGATCGCGCGCTCGACCTGATGATCGGGGAGGGGCCGTCGGCGCGCAGCGTGCGCATCGATCTGCCGCGCTTCACCCTGGTCGGCGCGACGACACGACAGGGGCTGCTGACGACGCCGCTGCGCGACCGCTTCGGCATTCCGGTGCGGCTGCAATTCTATACGGTCGAGGAACTCACCCGCGTGGTCGCCCGCGCCGCCAACCTGCTCGACCTCTCCATTGCCGAGGATGGTGCGGCGGAGATTGCGCGGCGTTCGCGCGGCACACCACGCATTGCGGGCCGGCTGCTGCGGCGGGTGCGTGACTTTGCCAATGTGGCGGGGGAGACGGTGGTTCATGCGCGCGCCGCCGATGCCGCGCTGAACCGGCTTGAGGTCGATGCGCTGGGCCTCGACGCGATGGACCGGCGCTACCTGACGATGATCGCCGACATCTATCGCGGCGGCCCGGTCGGCGTGGAGACGCTCGCCGCGGGCCTGTCGGAACCGCGCGACACGGTCGAGGAAGTGATCGAGCCCTATCTGATCCAGATCGGCATGATCGCCCGCACCGCGCGGGGCCGCTGCCTCAATGCGGCCGGGTGGAAGCATCTCGGCCTCAACCCGCCCGCCGGATCGCAGGACGGCCTGTTCGACGGGTGACCGTACGGGCGGTGTGGTGCCACAGGGGCGCGGGCGGGCCTGCGATATCCGGACTATCGCTGCCACCCTCGGTTCGACTATCGGATGACACCGACCTTGTGGAAACGACGCCTTGACCGACCAGCCTTCCGCCGACCGTCTGAGCGAGGCGCGCGCCGCGCTGGCCACCGCGATGGCGTTGCACGAACAGGGCGATCTGGAGGGAGCCGAGGCGGGTTATCGCGCGGTTCTGGCGCTGGGTTATCGCGCGACTGACGTGCTGCCGTTGCTCGCCGGCCTGCTCGGTCGCCTCTCCCGCGCGGAGGATGCGCTCGCCGCATGGGAGCAACTGCTCGATCTGCAACCCGATCATGCCGTGGCGCTGCATGAAAAGGGGCTGACGCTGCACTGGCTGGGCCGTACTGCCGAGGCGGTCACGGCACTGGAACAGGCTTGCGCGCTCGATCCGCACAATGCCATCGCGATCGGCAATCTGGCCGTTGTGCTCGCCGATGCCGGGCGCAACCATGCCGCGATCGGCGAGTTCCGCCGCGCACTCGCGCTACAGCCGGACAATCTGCATCTGTGCCATCAGCTGCGCCGGCTGGGTGCGGCATCGGTGCCGTTCTGGCATATCCCGATGATGAACGACGCGCCACGCAACGACGCGTTCGAGGCGGCGATCAAGGCAGCGATCGCCGCCGTCGGCCCGGATGCGCAGGTGCTCGATATCGGTGCGGGCAGCGGCCTGTTGTCGCTGATGGCGGCGCGGGCCGGGGCGCAGCGGGTGGTGGCATGCGAGATGGAGCCGCTGATCGCCGAAATGGCGCAGCGCATCGTCGCGCAAAATGGCTATGCCGATCGCATCACCGTCCATGCCAAACCGTCCACCGACCTGGCTGTCGGGGTCGAGCTCGACGCGCCCGCGCAGATCCTCGTCTCCGAAATCCTCTCGAGCGACCTGCTCACCGAGAAGGTGCTGGACACGTTCGAGGACGCGCATCGCCGCCTGCTCGCCCCCGACGCTTTGGTGATCCCGCGCGCGGCCGCCGCGATGGGGTGTCTGGTCGCGAGCGACACGCTGGCGGACTATGCCTTTGTCGGCGAGGTGTCGGGGTTCGACCTGTCGCCCTTCACCGACTTCGCACAGCAACGCCTGCCGATCCATGGCACGATGACCGCATGGCAGCGGCTGTCCGACGACCATGAGCTGGTTCGCCTCGACCTGACCCAGGCCAAACACGACGCCCGGCTCACCCGCCTGTCCATCCCGGTCACCGCGAGCGGACGCGCGATAGGGATCGTGCAATGGATGCAGATCGACCTGTGGCCCGGCGTGACGTTCGACAACCATCCCGACCGCTACACCGATGGCGGCTGGCTGCAGATCCTGCACAGCTTCCCCGCGCCGATCGACGTGGTCGCGGGCGAGACGCTCGATATCGCGGTCGGACATGACCGCATCACGCTGATCCTGCTGCCGCTGACCCGGTAGAGCGGCGCCGGGGGACGGCCCCCCGGCGCCAGCACCTTACAGTCCGTCAACCGCCTTGCTGACAAGGATGTTCACCGCCACGCGGCGGTTCTGCGCCTTGCCTTCCTCGGTGCTGTTGTCGGCCAGCGGGTCTGCCTCCGCCATGCCGGTCGGGGTCAGCATGCGATAGGGCTTCCACCCGCACGCCTGCTGCAGATGGTTGACCACCCGGCTCGCGCGCTTCTCGCTCAGCTCCTGGTTGAGCTCCTCCGGCCCGGTCGCGTCGGTATAGCCGACCACCAGCAGCAGCGCATTCTCCATCGACCCGGCCTGGCTCGCCGCGTTGCACAGCTCGGCCTTCGCCTGCGCACTCAGCACCGCCTTGCCGGTGTCGAAGTTCACATTGGTCGTGCCCTTGACGTTATACTGGTCGATATCGCCCACGCGGCCGCGCAGCGCCTCGGTCGCCGCGGTCTGCTCGGCAAAGCCCTGGCTGGTGCCGCTGCGGATCATTGCGGCGGTCTTCAAGTCCTTGTCGGCCAGCTTCACCTGCGCCGCCACCAGCCCGCCGCCGAACTGGCGCGTCTGCACGCTCACCGGCAGCCCGTTGAGCAGCGCGTCGCTGCCGCGCTTGGTCCGCCCCAGGCCGAGAAATCCGCCGGCCGAGCGGATCTGCGTCTCCTCGCTCACCGCGATCAGCGTCGGCGTGCCATCGGCGGCCGTCACCTGAATCTGGTTGCCCTGTCGCGCGGAGATCATCCCTTCGATCTCGGGCCCGGCAGGCAACTGCGCGAGCGGCGGCAGCGGTTCGCCCTGGATCGTGACCTGCTCGGTCGACTGCAGCGGCGCTTCCTGCGCAACCAGCGCGCTCGGCGCGGTCGCGGCGAGCAGGGCGGTGAGCGCGAGGGCACAGGAATGGATGGAACGCATAGACATACTCCTGAAACTCAGCCCGTTACGGGGCTGCGGAGCAAAGCCCGCGTCGCGGCGAAGGTTCCGCCACCCGCCCCCCGAGTCCGGGCGGGCAGTGCGATCCGCGCGGCGGGTTGAGCAACCGGGCGACCGCAAAAGGAAAGCGCCGGAGTTTCCCCCGGCGCTCCCACTTAGTCTGATCCGAGAACCCTCAGGCCGCCTTCGCCCGGCTCGCGCGCTTGCGCTCATGCGGGTCCAGGTGGCGCTTGCGCAGGCGGATCGTCTTGGGCGTGACTTCGACCATCTCGTCATCGTCGATATAGGCGATCGCCTGTTCCAGCGTCATCTTCTTCGGCGGGGTCAGGCGGATCGCGTCGTCCTTGCCCGACGAGCGGACGTTGGACAGCTGCTTCGCCTTCATCGGGTTGACCTCAAGGTCTTCCGGCTTGGCATTCTCGCCGATGATCATGCCCTCGTACAGCGCTTCGCCATGGCCGACGAACAGGATGCCGCGCTCTTCCAGCGTATTGAGCGAATAGGCGTTCGCCTCGCCCGAGCCGTTGGAGATCAGCACGCCATTCTTGCGGCCTTCGATCACGCCCTTGTGCGGGCCGTATTTCTCGAACAGCCGGTTCATGATGCCGGTGCCGCGCGTGTCCGACAGGAACTCGCCGTGATAGCCGATCATGCCGCGGCTGGGCGCGCTGAAGGTGATGCGGGTCTTGCCGCCGCCCGAGGGACGCATGTCAGTCATCTCGGCCTTGCGCAGGTTCATTTTCTCGACCACCGCGCCCGAATGTTCGTCATCGACGTCGATGATGACGGTTTCGTACGGCTCCATCTTCTGGCCGTCTTCTTCCTGAAGCAGCACGCGCGGGCGGCTGATGCCGAGTTCGAAGCCTTCGCGGCGCATCGTTTCGATCAGCACGCCGAGCTGAAGCTCGCCACGCCCCGCGACTTCGAAACTGTCCCTGTCGGCGGCTTCGGTCACCTTGATCGCGACATTGCTCTCGGCTTCGCGCATCAGGCGGTCGCGGATCATGCGGCTGGTCACCTTGGTGCCCTCGCGCCCCGCCATCGGCGAATCGTTGACGGCAAAGCGCATCGACAGCGTCGGCGGATCGATCGGCTGCGCCTGGATCGGTTCGGAAACGCTGGTGTCGGCGATGGTGTTCGACACGGTCGCGACGGCCAGGCCGGCGAGGCTGATGATGTCGCCCGCCTGCGCCTCGTCCACCGGAACGCGCTCGAGGCCGCGGAACGCCATGATCTTCGACGCACGGCCGGTTTCGATGACGTTGCCGTCCATGTCGAGGGCATGGATCGCCTGGTTCGCACGCACCTTGCCGCTGGTAACGCGGCCGGTGAGGACGCGGCCGAGGAAATTGTCGCGGTCGAGCAAAGTGACGAGGAAGGTGAAGGGCGCATCGACGTCCAACGCGGGCGGCGGGACATGGTCGACGATCTTCTGGAACAAAGGCTCCAGCGTGCCTTCCCGCAGCGTCGGGTCTTCATTGGCGTAGCCGTTGCGACCCGAGGCGTAGAGGACCGGGAAGTCGAGCTGCTCGTCGGTCGCGTCGAGGCTGACGAACAGGTCGAACACTTCGTCCAGCACTTCCTGAATGCGCTCGTCCGGGCGGTCGATCTTGTTGACCACGACGATCGGACGCAGGCCCAGCTTCAGCGCCTTGCCGGTCACGAACTTGGTCTGCGGCATCGCGCCTTCGGAACTGTCGACCAGCAGGATCACGCCGTCGACCATCGACAGGATGCGCTCCACCTCGCCGCCGAAATCGGCGTGACCCGGGGTGTCGACGATGTTGATCCGCGTGCCGTTCCACTCGACCGAGGTCGGCTTGGCCAGGATGGTGATCCCGCGTTCCTTTTCCAGGTCGTTGGAATCCATCGCGCGCTCTTCGACGCGCTGATTGTCGCGGAAGGTGCCGGATTGACGGAAAAGCTGGTCGACGAGCGTGGTCTTGCCATGGTCGACGTGGGCGATGATCGCCACGTTGCGGAGGTTCATGTCGGTTCCTGGATGCCGCGGAAGCGCGGGTCGCGGGCGCCCTTAGCGGAAATGTCGCACTGCGGAAAGACCTAAGCGCGCGCGGCGATCAGCCGTTCTGCCGCATCCGCATCGAGCGGCCGGGAATAGAGATAGCCCTGGGCGAGCTGACAGCCCATGTCGCGCAGCCGGTTGCGCTGACCAACGGTTTCGATGCCCTCGGCCACAACGGTCATGTTCATGGTGTTGGCAAGATCGAGCACCGCCCGGACGATGCCGATCCCTTTCCGGCGATTGACGGCTCCCATCCCGACGACAAACGAGCGGTCGAGTTTTAGCGTATGAAATGGGTAGCGATGCAGGTGGCCAAGCGATGAGTAGCCGGTACCAAAGTCATCGAGGCTGATTTTGACGCCGACCTCGGACAACTCTTCCATCACGCGGATCGCCCGATCGGGGTGTGCGATCGCGATCCCTTCGGTGATCTCGAGCGACAGTGTGGCCGGTGAAATCCCGCTGGCCGCAATTGCTGCCCGAACAAGCCGGGCGAAGCCAGGCTGGGCGAATTGGCGGGGGGATACATTGACACTCATCGTCAGGGGACGGCCAGGGTATCGCCGGCTCCAACGTGCGGCCGCGAGGCAGGCTTCGTTCAGAACCCATTCCCCGATCGCCACGATCAATCCGGTTTCTTCCGCCACTTCGATGAAGTCGGCGGGAGAAACGAGCTCGCCGCGCTGACGCTCCCAGCGCAACAGCGCTTCAAACCCCGCGAGCTGGTCGGTCTCCATGTCCACGATCGGCTGGAAAAACAGGCGGAACTCGCTGCGGCGCAGTGCGCGACGCAGCCCGTTTTCAAGATGCAGCCGTTTCAGCGCGCGCATGCGCAGTTCGTCGTCGAACACCGCGATCTGCCCTCGACCCCGCGCCTTCGCAGCATACATCGCTGTGTCAGCCTTGCGCAGCAGGTCGATCGGTGTGACCGTTGAGCTAAGCGGGTGGGCGATGCCGATACTGGCACCTCCGACCACTTCGTTTCCGTCGAAATTATGCCCGCGCGACGCCGCCTCCAGAAGCGCGTGCGCGACGCGGGTCGGCAGTTCGGGATCAATATAGTCGTCTAGGATGACGGTGAATTCGTCTCCACCCAGTCGCGCCAGCGTCCATTGCGCGGCGCCGTCGTTGGCGCCCACAGTTGCAGTCACGGCCTCCTGGAAGCGCTCCGATGTGGTGCACAACAGGGCGTCACCGGCATGGTGTCCCAAGCTGTCGTTGACATATTTGAAGCCATCCAAGTCGACGAACAGCAACGCCAGCGCCAGATCGGGATGGCGCTCCCGTCGGCGCAGCGCCTGCTCCACGCGGTCCATGAACAGGGCTCGATTGGGAAGTCCTGTCAGCGGGTCATGCAAGGCATCGAACACCAGCTTCGCATTGAGCCTGTCGCGTTCGATCACTCGCCCGAGTTGAGTCCCGACTTGCTCCATCAGATCGAGCATGACCGGATCGACATCGCGATGCGGCAAGGTGAAGAATTCAATGACCGCTTCGATCCGATTGCCCACGGCGACCGGGAATGCAAATGCCGAGTTCAACCCAGCAAGCGCGGCCAACTCCCGGCGTGGGAAGTTTTCGGCGGTGCGCAGGTCCGACATCCAATGCGGGCGCTGATCTGCGAGGACGCGTCCCGGTAATCCTTCACCCGGTGCAAATTGCCGATTCAGTGACGCGTCGATGAAGTCCGCAAGGGCATCGGGCTCCGGCGCATAACAGATGCGCGCGGGGACCACCGACCTACCGTCGGCCGCGGTCAGATAGACATTTCCGAACGCTGATCCGGCGAACTCGCAAAGCTCGACCAACGCAAAGTGCAGGGCGTCGCGAACGGTTGTGGATTGGTTGGCGACGGTCGCGATGCGATGGAGGAGGTCGGCCCGCTGCTGCGCGAGATAGAGGTCGCGCAGGCCCTTCTCCGCGATCGTCTCTGCCTCCTCTCGGGCGGTGCGCTCACGGCGCAGCGCACGCTGCAGCCGCGTCAGTTCCCGGGAGAGATCGACGGCTTGGGAGAGATCCAGATCGTTGGGGCTTAAGAGACCCATGTTACGGCCAACTGACACTCATCGGCACCGTCATGCATGCAGCTGCGATGCTCAACGGTGACCAATTCGCGGTAATAAGCGGCGCTTCCGTCGATGAATCCATGAGCGAGTGCGCACAGCTTGCGCGGCGAGTTGTAGCCGATGATCAACGCGCCAGCCTGTTCGCCGAAGTTGAAATGCGGGCACCCTGCTCCCGAGTAAAGCTTGCGCACTTCCGGGTGGATGATCCCGTTGACGCTGAGCAGAAGATTCCGCGCGTCGGGCTGCCCTTCGAAGAATGCAGGATATTTGGCCGCGAGCAGCGGAATCGCCTGGGTGCCGAACCAGCGCAGGATCTCGGCGGGTGTCTTGCCCTGAGCGCTCGCCGCTGCGCCGACCAGAGCCAAGATCTCGCTGTCCGGATAGCTCCCCAACGACGTGTACGCACCGTCGAGCCCGGTCGCGTCGAGCAGATCGTCCCAAATTCCATCGCCGAGCTGTTCGACAACGGTTTGTTCCAGGATGTTAAAGATCACGCCCTTCATGCCGCACCTCCGCCGACCGCCCCGATGGCGCAAGTTGGGTAAAAATCTGCCTAAAGTTCAGTGGTGTAAGGATGCGCTAACGCGGGCTGTCGGTGTCCCCGGCGAACCCGGCGTCGGCGTGGCGGTATCGCCTAGCGGCGGTCGATCCGAACCGCGTCCAGCACAAGGCTTCGACCGGCAACCTTGAAACTCAGCTGCGCCTCGCCTCCGCTGGGGCAGCAATTGGCGTCCCGGTCGCGCCACAGCTTGCTGGTCGCGCCCATTCCCTCGAAATCGTAATCGACGCCCTTCCAGATCCCGAGGCCCTTGGGCAGCTTCGCGGGCATCGCGTCGCGCCAGCTTTCCAGCTCGATATCCTGCCAACTCTTGCTGGCGTCATCCCATTGGAACAACAGGTCGGCATTGCCGTCCCCGGTCCCGGCAACGCGGCCCGGGACCCAGATCATGCCGCTCTGGGTCAGGCGCGGCGGTTCATAGACGACGCCGTCGAACGACCAGCCGATCAGCTTGGCCGTGCCATAGCCGCTGCCTGCCCACAGCACGATGCCCGCGCCGACGCCGTCCGCGCCCGACGCACCCTCCATCATCTGCCAATAGATCGACTGGCCGTCCCTGCCCCAGAGAATGCCGGACGCGGTGACGCGACAGCCCTGATCGAGCCAGGTCGCCATGCACGTTTCGCCGCGCGCCGACGGCGTCTTCACCATCGTGCGGACGCCTTTGGCTTGCGCCAGCGCCTTGTCATAGTCGGCGATGGCATCTCGGAACGTCTGTTCCAGTGCGACGTCGTCCATCGGCTTGCCGTCATAATCCACCGCCGCGCGGATCGTCCGGAGCACTGCATCATGGCGCGCCTGCCAGGTCGCGGTGCGATTGCCGAGCGCCAGGACTGTCGCAAATTTGTGCGCCAGTTCGGAGCGGAGCGGGGCGAGGGTCGGGGCCGAACAGGCGCGATGACCGTAGGTCTGCTGGCAGAGATCCGCCTGCGATGCCGAAGCGGGAACGACGAGCGCGGCGAGCAGAACCGCGACGAGATTAGCGCGCATGATCCTCCATGATCGGAGGCGCTTGCGTCGCAGGCTGGGCCTTCAGGCGATAAAGCTTGCCCGCATCGACGGCCGCAGGGCGCGAATCAGTGGCCGAAGCCACCGGCACCCACACCGCGATCGAACCGGCGATCATCATCCTGAGCCTGCGTTCCATCCGTCCTCCCTAGCGCCGATATGTTAACGGTCCGCGTATCGCCAACCACTGACATATGCAGTCGGTTGCACCATGGCCAGAGTGTATTATATTTGCGATACACTTGAAGGCGACGCGGTTCCCGTTCATCTAGGGGGGAACCGCTGGAGGGATGGGATGGCGACCGAGACTGCGACTGCCGAAAAGACCGACGATCTGGTGCTGACCGCGCCCGAGCCGCTGAAGGAACGTCCGATCGAGAAGATGGCGGGGCTGGTCCCCGTCGATGAGGGCAAGAAGTCCGAGCTGGTGAGCCGGGTCGAGAGCTTCATCGACGATCTGGTGGCGCAGGATGTCAACTCGCCCGAGTTCGGCAAGCGCGTCGACGCGATCACAGCGATGGGATCGAAGGAGATTCGCGACGCGGCGGGCCAGTCCAACCGCTTCCTCGACCGTCCGGTGCGCGCAATGGACAAGGATGTCGGCGTCGGCAAGGATCTGGCCGAGCTGCGCCGCGTGGTCGAGGATCTCGATCCCGGCAAGCGTGGCAGCCTGACCCAGCGCAAGAAACTGTTCGGCATCATCCCGTTCGGCAATTCGCTGCGCAATTATTTCGACAGCTACAAGTCGAGCCAGGGCCATATCGCGGCGATCCTGAAGAGCTTGCAGTCCGGCAAGGACGAGCTGTTGATGGACAATGCCGCGATCGACGTGGAGCGGCAGAATCTGTGGGCGGCGATGGGTCGGCTGGAGCAGATGATCTATATCTCGAAGGAGATGGATCAGCGGCTTGAGGACAAGGCGAACGAGCTGGATCACAGCGATCCGGCCAAGGCCAAGGCGATCCGCGAGACCGCGTTGTTCTATACCCGCCAGCGTACCCAGGACCTGCTGACCCAGATGGCGGTGACGGTGCAGGGCTATCTCGCGCTCGACCTGGTCAAGAAAAATAACGTCGAGCTGGTGAAGGGCGTCGATCGCGCCAGCACCACCACCGTCGGCGCGTTGCGCACCGCGGTGACGGTGGCACAGGCGCTGACCGCGCAGCGGCTGGTGCTCGACCAGATCACCGCGCTCAACACGACGACCGCGAACATCATCGATTCGACCGGTAAGCTGCTTAAGGACAATACCGGCCGCATCCACGAACAGGCGGCGTCCGCGACGATCCCGATCGAAACGCTGCAGCGCGCGTTCCAGAATATCTATGACACGATGGACGCGATCGACACGTTCAAGGTCAAGGCGCTCGACAACATGAAGACCACGGTCAACGTGCTGTCGACCGAGGTCGAAAAGTCCAAGGGCTATATCGCCCGGGCCGAGGGTGCGGCGCAGAACCAGATCGCCGGCGCCAACGAGACGTTCAAGCTGGAGGCCCTGTAAGTAGCTGTCATGCCAACCGAGATCGACCGCCAGATCGACCGCGCGAGCGAAGTCCTCAACCGTTCGCGCGAGCGCTATACGACGCTGAGTTCCCGCGCGAAGAAGCGGCGTGAAGCCGAGATTCTCGGGCGGGTCGGGCGCATCGCGGCGGCGGCCGGTGTCATCGTGGTCGGCGCGATCGTCGTCGGCTGGTTCATCCCGCTCGGCATGGGCGGCGCGTTGCTGGTGATGGCGGCGCTGATCGCGTCGACCCTGTTCTTCGGGTTGATGCCGACCAGCCGGGAAGCGGCGCCGGAACGCTTTGGCGAGGTGTCGCTCGCGTCGCTGCCGCTGCAGACCGAGGAGTGGCTGGACCGCCAGCGCCCGAGCCTGCCGGGGGCGGCCATGCCGCTGGTCGACGGGATCGGGGTCAAGCTCGACGTGCTGGCCGGACAGCTCAAGACGCTCAACGAGGGCGAACCGGCGGCGGCGGAAGTGCGCAAGCTGGTCGGCGAGCAGCTGCCCGAACTGATCAAGGGCTATCAGCGCGTCCCCGAAAATCTGCGCCGCGTCGACCGTTTCGGCCAGTCGCCGGACAAGCAGCTGGTCGACGGGCTCGCCCTGATCGATCAGGAAATCGCGCAGATGTCGGCGCAGCTGGCGCAGGGCGACCTCGACGCGCTCGCGACTCGGGGGCGGTATCTGCAGGTCCGCTATCGCGGGGATGACGAGGTTACCGGATAGGTTTGCCCAGAGCCTCCACCGCCCTTGGGCGGAGGTGGTCGGCGGCGGCGGCGTGGATGCCGGGGGTGGCGGCGAGCAGGCCGAAGCTTTCGCCGCGCGGGGTGTTGAAGCGGATTTTCTTGCCCAAGGCGTCGGTGACTTTCGCGCCGGCCTCGCGCGCGATCAGCACGGCCGCGGCGATGTCCCAGTCCGCGCCCCAGCGGAAGGTGGCGAGCAGATCGGCATCGCCCGCCGCGACCATTGCCATGCGCAGTGCAATCGAATTGGGCTTGTCGACCGTGACCAGATGGCGATCGACCTTGGCGAGATCGTCGGCGGGGACGCGCGCGCCGGTCAGGTCGGTGCGGTCGGACACGGCGATAGCCGCGCCGTCGCGGGTCGCGCCCTGGCCCTTGACCGCCAGCCAATGTTCGCCGCGCACCGGGGCGTCGAGCACGCCGATCACCGGCTGGCCATCCTCGACCAAGGCGACCGACACCGCCCAGCCGGGGCGCTTGCGGAGGAAGTCGCGGGTGCCGTCGATCGGATCGACCACCCAGACGCGGCGGCACGACAGGCGGGCGAGGTCGTCGGCGGTTTCCTCCGACAGCCAGCCGGCATCGGGCAGGAGGGCGGAGAGGCGGTTGCGGAGCAGCTCGTCGACCGCCAGATCGACTTCGCACACGAAGTTATTGGGCGATTTCTCCCACTTTTCGACATCGGTGCCATAGCGGCCGAGCGCCAGCCGACCCGCTTCGGCGGCGATGGCACTGACGGCCTGGGCGAGGTCGTCAGCCACTGGCCACCGTCATGCCGTCGATCCGCAGCGTCGGCACGTTGATGCCATAGCGGAAATTGAGGTCGTTGGCCGGGACCAGCTCGCGGAACATCGATTGCAGCGTGCCCGCGACGGTAAACTCGCTGACTGGCGTCGTGATGACACCACCCTCGATCAGATAGCCCGCCGCGCCCCGGCTGTAATCGCCGGTGACAAGGTTGATCCCCTGACCGATCAGTTCGGTGACAAAGACGCCATAGTCGATGTCGGCGATCAGCGACGCGACCGGAGTCTTGCCGTTGGCGAGGTAGAGGTTGCTCGGCCCCACGCTGGGCGCGCCGCCGACGCCGCGCACGGCGTGGCCGGTGGGTTCGAGGCCAAGCTGACGCGCGGCGGCGCTGTCGAGCAGCCAGGTTTCGAGCATCCCGTCGCTGACCAGCTTCATCGGCGACACCGGCAGCCCTTCGCCGTCGAACGGACGCGAGCGCAGGCCGTGCGGGCGGTGCGGGTCGTCGACGATGTCGATGCCGGGCGCGAAGATGCGGGTGCCCATCGCTTCGAGCAGGAAGCTGGTCCTGCGCGTGATCGCGCTGCCCGAAATCGCGCCGCTCAAATGGCCGAGCAGGCTCGATCCGACGCGCGGGTCGAGGACGATCGGCATTGGGCCGCCGCGAACGCGACCGGCACCGACGCGGGCGACGGCACGCTCGCCGGCACGGCGGCCAATGTCCTCGGCAGAATCGAGCCGGGCGGCGTGGCGGGCGCTGTGGTAATCGTAATCGCGCTCCATCGCGCCGGCGTCGCCCGCCAGCACGCTGGCCGAGATGCTGTGGCTCGACGACGCATAGGCGCCGGCAAAGCCATGGCTGGTGGCGAGCGCCCAGATGCTGCGGCTGGCGCTGGCACCGGCACCTTCGCTGTTGGTCACGCCGGGGACGGCGCGGGCGGCGCGTTCGGCGAGGAGCGCGGTTTCCTTGAGTGCTGCCGGATCGCCCAGTTCGCCGTCGTCAAGGTCGAGTTGCGGCACGTCGCCGTGCATCAGCCGCTCGGCGGGGGCGAGGCCGGCCCATTCATCCTCGGGTGCTTCGCGCGCCATCGCGACGGCGCGTTCGGCGAGGATGTCGAGCGCGGCGGGGGTCAGGTCGGTGGTGGAAATGCTCGCCGAACGCTGGCCGCAAAACACGCGGAGGCCGAGTTCGAGATGCTCGGCGCGGTCGACATCCTCCAGCGCATCGAGCCGGACCGAGACCGACAGCGATTCGCCGGCGGAGAGCATCGCATCGGCGGCGTCGGCACCGGCGCGGGTGGCGCGGGCAATGGCGTCGTGGACGCGGTCACGGGCTTGATCGGGGGTCAGCATCGTCGCGATCTAGGAAGTGCAGGGGCGAAGGTCAAAAGGCTGTCGTCCCCACGACGAAACAGGCGGCGAACATCAACAGCCCGGCATTGCGGTTGGAGCGGAAGCGGTGGAGCGCGTTGGCGCCGTCCGTCGGGGCCAAAGTCACGACCTGCCACACCAGATGCAGCGCCATCGGGGCGAGGGCGACGAGGACAAGCGGGTCCGGGCGGACCTGCCACAAGGCGGCGCTCCACAGGGCGAGGGCAAGGGCGTAGAAGAGCGCGACCCCGGCCTTCACGTTGCTGCCGAGACGGCGGGCGGAGGAGCGGACGCCGACCAGCGCATCATCCTCGACATCCTGCAGCGCGTAGATCGTGTCGTATCCGATCACCCAGAAGATGCACCCGGCATAGAGCAGCAGGCCGGGCAAAGGGAGTTCGCGCGCGACCGCAGCCCAGCCGACCAGGGCGGCCCAAGAGAAGACGAGGCCCAGCCATGCCTGTGGCCACCAGGTAATCCGTTTCATGAACGGATAGGCGGCGACCAAAGCGAGGCTGGCGACCGCGATGCCGGCGGCGAAGGGGTTGAGCTGGACCAGCACGACGAGGCCGATCAGGCACAGAAAACCGAGCCACAGCCACGCGGCCTTCAGGCTCACCGCGCCGCTGGCCAGCGGGCGGCTGCGGGTGCGGGCGACCTGACGGTCGAGGTCGCGGTCGACGATGTCGTTATAGACACAGCCTGCGCCGCGCATCGCGATCGCCCCGAGCAGGAACCAGAGGATCAGGTCCCAGCGCTCGACCGCGCCGCCGGACAGCGCGATTGCCCAGGCGCCGGGCCAGAACAGCAGCCACCAGCCGATCGGCCGGTCGAACCGGGCGAGCAGCGCATAGGGGCGCGCGGCGGAGGGCAGCAGCGCCATCAGGCCGCGATGCTCGGTGTCGGGGACAATGTTCGGTTCGCTCGCCAAAATTCCTCCGTCACCCCGGCCTCCGTGCCGGGGTCCACCGTGCCGCACGCGCATCGCGTGAGCCTCTGATCCCGGACTTGCCGCGCAGTGGACCCCGGCACAAGGCCGGGGTGACGAAAGTTTTGTCTCTGGGTAAGTGAAGGCATGATCGCTACCCCCGCCTGGCCGCCGCAATCGACACCGCGCCTGTTCGTCGAACCTGCGCTGACGATGGGCGAGCAGCGCCGCATTGACGGCCAGCAGGGCCATTACCTCGCCAGCGTGATGCGGTTGAAGGTCGGTGATCCGGTGAAGCTGTTCGACGATGCGACCGGCGAATGGCTGGGCGTGGCAAGCGAGGTGCGCAAGCGCGACGTGGTGCTGGAGGTGCGCGAGAAGCTGCGCGAACGCGAGGCGGTGCCGGACCTGTGGCTGTGCGCCGCGCCGATCAAGAAGGGGCGGATTGACTGGGTGGTCGAAAAAGCGTGCGAACTGGGCGTCGCGCGCGTCGCGCCGGTGCTGACGCGGCGGGCGGTGGTGGACAAGCTGAACCTCGACCGGCTGCGCGCGCATATGATCGAGGCGGCGGAGCAATGCGGGCGCACCGCGCTGCCCGAGCTCGCCGAGCCGGTGAAGCTGGCGGCGATGTTGCGCGACTGGCCCGCGGGGCGGACGCTGTTCTTCGCCGACGAGACCGGCGGCATGCCCGCGCTGGAGGCGATGAAGGCGCATCCCGGTCCGGCGGCGATCCTGATCGGTCCCGAGGGCGGCTTCGACGCCGAGGAGCGTGACGCGATCCGGGCGGTGCCGGGCGCGGTGGGGATATCGCTGGGGCCGCGGATTTTGCGCGCGGAGACGGCGGCGGCGGCGGCGGTGAGCCTGTGGATGGGGGCGGTGGGGGATTGGTGAGCGGTTAAGCGAGTGCTGCGGTGGCCCGCGCGTCGTATCGCACTGTCGGACTAGGGCAGTCTGTCGCCAAAAACCGTCTGTCGGCTTCCGACTCCTTTGCGGTCACTCCGTGTTGTGCCATCCAATCTCGCGATGAGCCTCCGCCGCCGCCTCGTCCTACTCGGTGCCTCTGCGCTGGCACTTGGTGCTTGCGACCGGATCGACCCCTTAGCAGTGATCGACAGTCCAGACGGATTGCTTGTCATTCAGGATGAACTCGGGACGCGCAGCAAACGCCGGTTCATTTGCATCAGAGCCAAGAAAGGCCCGTCCTGTTCGACTCACGACGCGGAAGTGATCATTGCCAGCGTCGGTCCGGCTGTCGAACTAAGCGCCGACTGGGACACGAACAGTCAGGTGGTTATTCGCGTGACAAGCGGGACAATAGAAAGGGCTGCGAGCGCCGCATTAAATGGCAGAGTGAACATTCGCGTTGAGGAGTAGCGCGGCAACTCACCACTTATTTACGGACCTGTAGCGTCATTGGCCCTTGGCCTGATAGCGGCCGTTCGTGGGCGGCCGCCAATCGGGGCGGGGCTAAGTTATGCCGCCATGGCAGGAAGTGCTGGACAGCACACGGTTCAACCGACGCATTTCCCATCCCGATTTAGGTATTTTATCCCCCCTTTCGCAGATCGTTTCGCGCGCCTAAATGCGCGCGATGAGCACGAAGACGGTTTCAAACAGCAACGCGCCTGTCATCGAGAGCCGTCAGATGCTCCTCGACTATTTCGCCGGGGGCGAGAAGCCGGCGGAGCGCTGGCGCATCGGCACCGAGCATGAAAAGTTCGTCTATGCGGTCGCCGACCATCACGCGCCCAGCTATGACGAGCCGGGCGGCATCCGCGACCTGCTCGCCGAGCTGACCCAGTTCGGCTGGAGCCCGGTCGAGGAGGGCGGCAAGGTCATTGCGCTGTCGGGCCCCGACGGGACGGTCAGCCTGGAGCCGGCCGGACAGCTCGAGCTCTCCGGCGCGCCGCTCGAAAACCTGCACCAGACCTGCGCTGAGACCGGGCGGCATCTGCAGCAGGTGAAGGCAGTCGGCGAGAAGCTGGGCATCGGCTTCCTTGGCCTTGGCATGTGGCCGGACAAGACGCGCGCCGAGCTGCCGATCATGCCCAAGGGCCGCTATGGCATCATGCTCAACCATATGCCGCGCGTCGGCACCCTGGGCCTCGACATGATGCTGCGCACCTGCACGATCCAGGTGAACCTGGATTATGCGAGCGAAGCGGACATGGCGCAGAAGTTCCGCGTCGGGCTGGCGCTGCAGCCGCTGGCGACCGCGCTGTTCGCCAATTCGCCGTTTACCGAGGGCAAGCCGAACGGGATGCTCTCGTACCGCTCGCATATCTGGTCCGACACCGATCCGCACCGCACCGGCATGCTGCCGTTCGTGTTCGAGGACGGGTTCGGGTACGAGCATTATGCCGACTATGCGCTCGATGTGCCGATGTACTTTGTCTATCGCGACGGGCGCTATATCGACGCGGCGGGGCTGAGTTTCCGCGACTTCCTCAAGGGCGAGTTGTCGGTCCTGCCGGGCGAGAAGCCGACGATCGACGATTGGGCCGATCATCTGTCGACCGCCTTCCCCGAAGTGCGGCTCAAGACCTTCCTCGAGATGCGCGGGGCCGATGGTGGGCCGTGGGGGCGCATATGTGCGCTGCCCGCGTTGTGGGTCGGGCTGCTCTACGATCAGGGCGCGCTGGATGCGGCGTGGGATCTGGTCAAGGATTGGGACATGGCCGGGCGTCAGGCGCTGCGCGACAGCGTGCCGCGCCTCGGCCTCGACGCGCCGCTGCCGGGTGGCGGGACGCTGCGCGATATTGCGGGGCAGGTGATCGACATTGCCGGGGCGGGCCTGACGGCGCGCGCGCGGCTCAATTCGGCGGGGGACAGCGAGAACGGCTTCCTCGATCCGCTGCGTGAGATCGTGCGCAGCGGCAAGGTCCCGGCCGAGCTGCTGCTCGAGCGCTATCACGGCGCATGGCAGGGCGATGTCAGCCGGATTTACGACGAGACGAAGTTCTAGCGCGGCTGCTCCGCCAGCTGCCACGCGGCGCGGACCTCCAGCCCGTAGACGCCCGAGAATTGTCGCATTTCGCGCTGGGCGGCCGGGCCGTAATCGCGAAAGGCGGCAGCGCGCTCCAGACCCGCGCGGCCGACTGCGCGGAACTGCAGTCGGGCGGCGGCAGGATCGCCGGCGAGCAGCTTGAGCATGCCCCAGGTCAGTTCCGCCTGAACGCGGTCGATATGCGTCGGGGCGAGGCCAGCGCGGATGATGGCCAGGCCCCGCTCGATCGTCGCGATCGATTGCGGATCGCCCTGACGCAGCTGCGCCATGCCGGTGAACAGCAGCACCCGGCCATATTGCGGGTGCTTGTCCCCGACTGAACCGCGCACCGAATATTCGGCGGAACTCAGCGCCCCGGCGGCTTCCTTCACCTTGCCCTGCAGCAGCAGGTTCTCGCCATAACGTAGCCAGGCGGTGGCCGTTTCCGGGTGCTGGGAAAACAGCTTGGAGCGTAACGCCCATGCGCCGGTGCGGCGCAACGGTTCCGCCTCGGCGTACCGGTTCAGCGCCTCGAGCAGCGTCGCGACGGCGAGTTGTGCGCGGGCGGTGTCGACATGCGTCTCGCCCAGGCGCTCCCGACGGAGCGCCAGCGCGTTGCTGGCAAGGGCGAGGCCGTCTTCGGGCAGCACGACGGTCGACAGGTCGAGCGAAATGCGCGCGACCTGCAGCGGATCGGCGCGCGCGGCGACAAGGCGGGTGAGCAGGTCGCGACCCAGCGCCTCGGCCTCCTGCCGCCGGTCGAGCCGGACGAGCAGGCGCAGATAGCGCGCGTCGGCATCCAAGCGGGCCGCCGGGTCGGTCATCCGCGCGCGGGTATCGCGATAGAGCGGTTCGGCTTCGCCAAACCGCCCGAGCTGCGCGAGCGAGTCGGCCCGCACCAGCGCGAGCGAGAGGGTCAGGGGGTCGGCGGGGCCGAACGTCTTCAGCGCCTCGTCATAGGCTTCGCGCGCGGGCTTTTCGCCTTCGCCGGGCGCAGGCGAATCGGTGAAGGCGGCGGCATGTTTGCCCTTGGCGCGCAGCCGCCAGCGCGTGTCGGCAGCGCCGCGCCCGTGCTGTTCGAGAATGGCGACGGTGCGGTCGTAATCCTGCGCGGGTTCGCGATAGATTTTGCCGATGGCAGTGCCGGCGTCGCCGAGCAATTCGCTGACCTGTGCAATTTCGATCCAGTAGCGGCGGACCTCTTCCTCGCCACGCTTCAGCCCGGCGGCGTCGGCGGGGGTGAGGGTGCCCTGTTCGCGGCGGAATTGCAGCGGGGCGATGCGGTCTTCCACGACTCCACTGGCGTCGACCAACGCGCCCTGGATCGCCTTGGCGAGCTTGTGCGCCGCCTCCGGGTCGGTCGCCAGCAGCGCGCGGGCGCGGGCGAATTGCAGGTCGACGCAGCGGTCGGCGGGATCGGGTCTGGCCAGGCATGCGTCCAGCGCGGCCTGCACCTTGTCCGTAGCCTTGGGCACCGGCGCGCGCTCGGCGGCCAGCGCCGGACTGGCGAGCAATAACAAAGGGATGAGCGCGCGCATCCCTGTCAGACTATCATCGCGGGGCGATCACGCCAGCGACAATGTCTGTCAGCCGATGCGCAGCCCCATCGCCTCTTGCACGTCGCGCAGCAGCGGTGCGGCGAGGGTCGTAGCGCGTTCTGCACCCTTGCGCAGCTCGGCATCGACAGCGCCCTTGTCGGCGATCAGGCGCACCATCTCGTCGCGGATCGGGCCGAGCTTCGCCACGGCGAGGTCGGCTAGCGCGGGCTTGAAGCTGCCGAAGCCCTGTCCCGCATATTCGGCGACCACGTCTTCGGGCGTGCGATCGGCGAGCGCGGCGAAGATGGTGACGAGGTTCTTTGCCTCGGGCCGGTCCTTGAGCGACTCCCAGGTTTCGCCCATCGGCTCCGGGTCGGTCTTGGCCTTGCGGAATTTCTGCGCGATCGCGTCGTCATCGTCGACCAGGTTGATCCGCGCTGCGTCGGACGGGTTGGACTTGGACATTTTCTGCGTCGCATCGCGCAACGACATGATGCGCGGCGCGGCCTTGCTGATCAGCGGTTCGGGTTCGAGCAGCAGGTCGGTCTTGTAATCGAGGTTGAACTTGGCGGCGATGTCGCGCGCCAGCTCGAGATGCTGTTTCTGGTCCTCGCCGACGGGCACATGGGTCGCGCGATAGAGGAGGACGTCGGCGGCCATCAGCACCGGATAGTCGTAGAGCCCGACGCTCGCGCCCTCACGGTTCTTGCCCGCCTTGTCCTTGAACTGGGTCATGCGGTTGAGCCAGCCGACGCGCGCGACATTGTTGAGCAGCCAGGCGAGCTCGCTATGCGCGGGGACGCGTGCCTGGTTGAACAGGATCGAGCGGGTCGGATCGATGCCGCTCGCGATCATCGCGGCGCTCACCTCGAACGTGCTGTCGGTGATCGCGGCGGGCTCGCTCCATTCGGTCAGCGCATGGAGGTCGGCGATGAAGTACATCGACTCGCCGCCCTCCGCCTCGACATCGGCCTGCATGCCGACCCATTGCTTGATCGCGCCGAGATAGTTGCCGAGGTGGAGATTGCCGGTGGGCTTGATGCCGGAAACGACGCGCATGAGAGTTAGTCCAGACCTTAGGTTGCTTTGCGGCGCACCAGCGCCTTGATGTCGCTCGGGCGGAATGCGCCGGTCGCGAAACAGGCGGCGGCGTAGACGATGCAGCCTGCCCCGACCAGCACCATCATCGCAGCCGTGCGGATCGTCCAGGTGCCGCTGGTATAGGGCGCGAACAGGTCGTTGAGGAAGAACATCACACCGCCCATCGCCAGCGCCGCGCCGACCAGTCGCCAGACGCGGCGGCGCAGCTGCGGGTCGGCCTCGAAATGGCCGCGCTTGAGCAGCGTGCGATAGAGCAGGGCGACGTTGACCCAAGCCGCAATCGCAGTGGCGAGCGGCGGGCCCATATGTTTGAGCGGGACGATCAGCGCGAGGTTGAGGATCAGATTGATCGCAATCGACAGCGTCGCATAGCGCACCGGCGTCTTGGTGTCCGAACGGGCATAGAAGCCCGGGGTCAGCACCTTGACGAGAATATAGGCAGGCAGGCCGACCGAGAAGGCGGCGAGCGCCTGCGCGGTGGCGCGGGTGTCTTCGGGCGTGAAGGCGCCGTGCTGAAACAGTGCGGCGACGATCGGCGCGCCGCACACGACCAGCGCGACGGTGGCGGGGAGGGTGAGGAACAGCGCCAACTCGGTCCCGCGATTCTGCGTGTGCATCGCCGCGCCGTCATTCCCCGCGCCCAGCTGACGCGCGATGGTGGGGAGCAGCACGGTGCCCAGGCCGATACCGATGAGCCCGAGCGGGAGCTGGTTCAGCCGGTCGGCATAATAGATGTAGGACACCGATCCCTCGACCAGCAGGCTGGCGGCGAGCGCGGTCGAGATGACGAGGTTGATCTGATATGCCCCGGCACCCGCCGCGGCGGGACCGATCAGCTTGAGCAGCTTCTTCACGTCGGGGCTGAGGCGGGGGAGGCGGAGCTTCAGCTTCACGCCTGCGGCACGGCAGGCAAGGATCAGCCACAACAGCTGCAGCGCGCCAGAGACGGTGACGGCAATCGCCTGATTGCGCGCGGTGAGCAGCGTGTCGTCGGTGTGGAAGAACAGCAGCGCCACGATCAGCGTCGCGTTGAGCAGGATCGGGGCTGCGGCATTCACCCAGAATTTGTTGAGCGAATTGAGGATGCCGCCCAGCAGCGAGACGAGGCTGATCAACAGCAGATAGGGGAAGGTGATCCGCGACAGCTCGACCGCATAGGCGAACTCGGCCGGGCTTGCTTCGTTGAACCCGCCCGACAGCGCCCACACCACCGGAAAGGCGGCGATTTCCATGATCGCGGTGAGCAGGATCAGGATCGGCAGGAGTACCGACAGCGCCTCTTCCGCAAAGGACAAGGCGGATTTGGTGTCGCCGCCGGATTCGCCGACCTTCTTGCTGAACATCGGCACGAAGGCGGCGCTGAACGCGCCTTCGGCGAATAGCGCGCGGAAGAGATTGGGGAGGCGGAAGGCGATCAGGAAGGCGTCGGACGCGAAGCTGGCGCCGACATAACGCGCGAACAGCGAATCGCGGACCAGCCCGAGGACCCGGCTGACGAGCGTCAGCCCGCCGATCGACCCGAGTGCCTTGACGAGATTCATGCGTGCCCGCCTTTGTTTGTTTGATGCGCCTTACGGCGCATGCGCGGTGCCAGCCCGCTCCCCCACCCGGCCACACATATCATGCTACCGCTGGGTGGCCGGTTGGGGGAGCGGGCTGGCACCGCGACCCAAGCGATTACGCCTGGCCGGCCTCGCCGCCCAGCTGCTGCTGCGCGTCGTGCTGGGCGCGCTGCTGCTCGTACAGGCCGTTGAAGTCGATCGGCTCCAGCATCAGCGGCGGGAAGCCGCCGTCGCGAACCGCGTCGGCCAGCACGCGGCGCGCGAAGGGGAAGAGCAGGCGCGGCGCTTCGCCGAGGAGGAAGGGCTGGAGATGCTCGTCGGGGACGTTGCGGATTGCGAAGAGGCCCGAGTAGGACAAGTCGACGATGAACGCGACCTGCTCCTCCATCGTGGCGCGGACATCGATCTTGAGCGTGACTTCATGGATGTCCTGCGCCACTTCGGCGGCACCGATGTTGAACTGGACATCGAACGCCGGCTGGCCCTGGACCTGATAGATGGCGGGCGAGTTCGGATTTTCGAACGAGAAGTCCTTGATATACTGCGAGATCACGCCGACCGACGGGGCGGTATCGGCGCCATTCGCCTGGGGGGCTGCGGTGTCGGGCGTGTCCATGGTCGTCAAACTTCCTTGTAAATATTCGGGATACTTGTCGCGGCGACCCGCGTTGCGATGACGGTCGCGCCTAGCAGGGGCGCTTGAGCGTTTCAACGGGCCGTGCGGTTCGCGTCAGACCGGATTTGAAACGCGGCGGTTTCCCGCCTATGTTGGAGCGAAGAAAGAAGGTGCCCAAGTGTATCTAGTGATCCTGTTTGCCGCGATTGCCGCGTTCCTTGCGCTCCGCCTCTATTCGGTGCTGGGCAAGCGCACCGGGCATGAGCAGCCGCTGCCGAAGCCGGCCGAAGAACGCGTCGGCGCGCCGCAGATGCCGCGCACCATCGACATGCCGCCCGAAGTGCGCGATTCCGCGCCGCGCCCGCTGGAGAGCGGTGCCGAAAGCGGCTTGCGCGCGCTGGTTGCCGCCGATCCCTCGTTCGATGTCGGCCAGTTCGTGGAGGGCGCGAAGTCAGCCTATCGCATGATCCTGGAAGCGTTCTGGAAGGGCGATCGCGAGACGCTCGACTGGCTGGTCGACGAAAATGTGCGCCACGACTTCATCGCCGCGATCGACGCGCGGGAGGCAGCGGGCGAGACGCTCGACAACCGCCTGATCAGCATCGAGCGCGCGGTGATTTCCGACATCGCGCTCGATGGGCGCGTCGCGCGCATCACCGTACGCTTCGACGCCGATATTGCCGCGATCACGCGCGACAAGGACGGCAACGTGATCGCCGGATCGCTGAGCGATGCGGTGCAGACGCATGACGCCTGGACGTTCAGCCGCACGCTCGGCAGCGGCGACCCGAACTGGAAGCTCAGCGACACCGACGAAGTTTGATCGGGCATAAAGGGGTCAGATGATGCGCGCTTGGGGGGTAGCGGCATGTGCCGCGCTGTTGGGTGCGTGTTCGTCCGGCGTGGTGCCGGCGGGGCGTCCCGCGACCGGCGGTACCACTCCCGCGCGCCCGGGACCATCTTCCGGCGTCCCGGTGCGTCAGCCGGTTGCGGCGACGCCGCTGACCCCGGCCCCTGCCGCGCCCGTCCCGGCCGGCGTGACCACCGCCGCTGCCGCCGGGTTGCTCCCCGGACCGGCGGTCGAAGACTTGCCGATCACCATGGCTGCCGCCGCGCGGGCGCTGAACGCGTTCAAGCTTAGCTGCGCGACGCTGGTGCGGCGCACCGACGCGACCGGCCTGACGCGCGGGGCGGACTGGCAACCGGCGTGCGACGCGGCGCGGACCACGCAGGATCGCGACGCCGCGACCTTCTTCGCGCGCAATTTCGAAACGGTGCAGGTCGCCGATGGCAAGGCGTTTGCCACCGGCTATTATGAGCCGGAGATCCACGGATCGCGCACCCGCCGCCCCGGCTATGAAGTGCCGATCTATGCCCGTCCGACCGATCTGGTCGATGTCGATCTCGGCAGCTTTACCGACACGCTGGCGGGCAAATCGATCCGCGGCCGGGTCGATGGCACCAAGCTGGTCCCCTATCACGACCGCACCGCAATCGAGCAGGGCGCGCTTGCCGGGCGCGGGCTCGAAATCGCGTGGGCGGCCGATCCGGTGGAATTGTTCTTTCTCCAGATCCAGGGCTCGGGTCGCCTGCGCCTGCCCGATGGCGGCGTGATGCGCATCGGCTATGCCAGCCAGAATGGGCGCGACTATACCGGGATCGGCAAGCTGATGCTCGACCGCGGCCTGCTGCAAAAGGGGCAGGCGTCGATGCAGGGCATCATGGCCTATCTGCGCGCCAATCCCGAAGAGGGGACGGCGATCATGCGGGAGAACAAAAGCTATGTGTTCTTCCGCGAACTGACCGGGCCGGGGCCGCTGGGCGCGCTCGGCGTGCCGGTCACGGCGCAGGCGACGGTTGCGACCGATCCGAAATTCGTGCCGCTGGGCGCGCCGGTGTTCCTGTCGATGGATCGGCAGGACGCCAATGGCCTGTGGATCGCGCAGGATACGGGCGGGGCGATCAAGGGCTCCAACCGCTTCGACACCTTCTGGGGCGCGGGCGACGATGCCCGCGCGATTGCCGGCGGCATGGCGGCGCGTGGCACCGCCTGGCTGCTGCTGCCCAAGGGGACGCTTGCCCGCCTGACCGGGAACTGAGATGGCCCGCCCGCCGCGCGCGCTTTCGCCCGAAGAGCGGGCATTGTGGCAGCGGGTGATTTCCAGCGTGACGCCGATTGTGCGGGATGATCCTAGCCCCTCCCCTTCAGGGGAGGGGTTGGGGT
>NZ_LSJM01000148.1 GCF_001557215.1 Sphingomonas sp. CCH9-E2
CGGCAGCCCCCGCCACGCGTCCCGCCAGCGCAAACAGCGCCCGCCCCCGCTCGCCATGGGTCCGCAGCGCCGCCTCGTCGAGCTCCGGCTCGAGTAACACTCGCCAGCCCTCGACGACCTGCCCGACCTCGGCCCCGGTCACCCCATCGCGCAGCACGTCGCGGACAATTCCCTGCAGCACCGGCTCGGGCGGCGGTGGCGCGCTGTCGAGCTTCGCCAGCGCATCCTGCCACCATTGCATGCGGATCTGGCCCAGCATCGGCTCGCTGGTCGTGCGCAACGTTTCCGCCAGCTTGTCGTCGAGCGCAAACAACGCCGCCAGCGCCGCCGCGGCGGCCGGGGTCGGCATATAGGTCAGCACCAGTCGGCGTTCGACATCAATCACCGGCCTGCTCCGCGCGACATAATGGTGTTCACCACGTTAACCATGCGCCTTCAATCCCCGTTAGCCCAGTTTCGCGCATAGCGGATGCAGGAACCGGGGATCCCATAGCATGCCGTTGCGCTCAACCGTCATGAACAGCGCCCGCAGCACCATGGCTGCACTGGCGCGTGACAAGCGCGGCAACACGCTTGCGATCATCGCCGCCTCGCTGATTCCGCTCGCGGGCATGGTCGGCGGCGGCGTCGATTTGAGCCGCATGTACATCGTCAAGACGCGCCTGCAACATGCCTGCGACGCCGGCGCGCTCGCCGGGCGCAAGCAGATGGGCGGCGGCACCTGGACGTTCAACAACAATGCGGCAAATGCCGCAGCGGAACGCTTCTTCGACGCGAATATTCAAGCCAGCCCCTATGGCGCGTCGACAGTCACGCGCAGCTTCAGCGAAAACGCGGGCAAGGTCACCGGCACCGCCAGCGCGACGCTGCCGATGACGCTGATGCGCGTGCTCGGCAAGACGACCGAAACCATCAGCGTCACCTGCGACGCCGAAATGCGCCTGCCGAATACCGATGTGATGTTCGTGCTCGACACCACCGGCTCGATGGGCAGCAAGGCGGTATCGACCGACAGCCAGACCAAGATGGAGGCGCTCAAGTCGGCGGTAAAGTGCTTCTACGAAATCGTCGCGCGCCTCGACACCGCCGAAAACTGCGCCACTGGCGCCCCCTCGGGCGGTACCGGGGCCTCGGTGCAGGTCCGCTTCGGCTTCGTGCCCTATGCGACCAACGTGAACGTCGGAAAGCTCTTGCCGACCGACTGGATCGCCAACAACTGGTCGTACCAGACGCGCGAGCCGCAATTCAACACTTCGACCTCGACGACCTGGACGCAGGGCAGCGCGACGGAGACCGGCAGCCCTGATGTTCAACAGGGCAGCACGAGCGGCTGGAGCACCATCAGCACGACTTACGATGTCACCAGCAGCTGGTGTGACAGCCAGATCCCCGCAGAGGGAGAGATCAACTATACCGGCTCACCCACGACCCAGAACTACCAGGAGAGCGGCGGGAACCCGCGCACTGTAACATGGGAAACCGTGCAGGATGGCTGGCGCTACGAATACCGGGCCAGCTATCGCAGCAGCGACGACCGTTGTCGCATCCAGCGGCGCAGCCGTGACGTCACAGTCACGCGCTACTGGACCCGCACCGATACCGGCACCGAGACGACGACGCAGACCTTTGCCCGCTGGCGCTATGCGTTGATCAGCAAAGATATCTCGGGCCTGAAGAATGGCACCAGCTGGAACAACTCGGTTTCGCTGAACATCGGCACCAACGGGGCGATGCGCTCAGTCAGCTGGGATGGCTGCATCGAAGAACGTCCCACCGTTTGGCAGACAAGTTACAGCCCGATCCCTTCGGGCGCGAAGGATCTCGACATCGATCTGGTCCCCAGCACCGGCGATCCCACCACACAATGGGGGCCGGCGCTGCCCGGTGCGATCTTTGCGCGCGACGTAACCACCGACTGGAATCAGCTGGATCGCAACGAGGCGCTGACGACCACCGACTATTACAATAGCGTTCCGTATGAATGCCCCGAAGAGGCGCGCAAGTTGCAGACTTGGCCGACTGCGTCGGCGTTCGAAAGCTACGTCAATGGCCTGAGCACCGGCGGCAACACCTATCATGATATCGGCCTGTTGTGGGGCGCACGCTTTGCCTCCCCTACCGGCATCTTCCGCAGCGAGAATCAGTTCACGCCGCAGGGCGGCGAGATTGAGCGCCACATCATCTTCATGACCGACGGTGAAGCGTGCACCAGCGAGCTCAACTACGGACCCTATGGCTTTCCGTGGCTTGACCGCCGCACGACCGATCCAAACCAGGCACCGACCAGCGGCTGTCTCACCACGGGGACGCTGACGCAACAGGTCAACGCACGCACTCAAGCGATCTGCACCGCAATCAAGAACAAGAACATCACCCTGTGGGTAATCTGGTTCGGTGCGTCTAGCACGACGATCGAGGGGATGATGCAGAGCTGCGCCACGCCCGGCCGCTATTTCGCGGCGCGCAACTCGGCTGATCTGCAGAACACCTTCAAGTCGATCGCGGATCAGATTTCCCAGTTGAGGCTTACCCGGTGAGGCGGCGATTCTCCCTCCGTCGCTTCACCCCCGGCGCGCTACGGCGCGACGAGTCGGGTGCCACCATCGTTGAGTTTGCGATGGTGGCACCCGTCCTTGGCCTCGTGCTGCTCGGCGCGTTCGACGTCGCGCACACCCTCTACACCCGCGCCGCGCTGCAGGGCGTGGTGCAGAAGACCGCGCGCGACTCGACACTCGAAAGCGGAACCGACGCGACGACGCAGGCCGCACTGGATGAAAAGGTAAAGGCGCAGGCCAAGGCACTCGCCAACAACGCCACGATCACCATCACCCGCCGCTTCTATCGCACCTTCAGCGATGCCGCGGCCGCGCGCGCCGAAACCTGGACCGATACCAACAGCAACGGCCGGTGCGATGCGGGCGAGCCCTATGAGGACGCCAACCGCAACAACACATGGGACCGCGACGGCGGCAATGCCGGACAGGGCGGTGCCAAGGATGCAACGTTGTACACCGTCACCGCCAGCTATCCGCGCATCTTCCCGCTTTACAATCTCGTCGGGGGTTCGCGCACGACCACGATCACCGCGTCGACCGTGCTGCGCAACCAGCCTTACGGCGACCAGGGCAGCTATGGCGCGATGCAGGTACGGAACTGCACATGACCCGCCGCCGCTCCTTGCGCCGACTGCGTTCCGATGCGAGCGGCGTTGCGCTGCTCGAATTCGCGTTTTCGCTGCCGATCCTGTTGCTGCTCAGCCTGACCGGGGCGGAGCTGACCAACTATATCACCGCGCGGATGCGGATCAGCCAGATCGCGCTGCATCTGGCCGACAATGCCGCGCGGATCGGTTCCGGAAGCCAGCTCCAGGCCAAGACGATCAACGAATCCGATATCAACGACCTGCTGACCGGTGCGGGGCTGCAGTCGGGGGAACTGGCGCTGTTCACGAACGGCCGGGTGATCATCTCCAGCCTCGAACCTGACCCCGCAAACGCCGGCAAGAACCGCATCCGCTGGCAGCGCTGCCGCGGTGCGAAGACCGCGCAGGTGTCGGCGTACGGGGTGGCGGGCACGGCCAATCTCAATGGCATGGGAAAGACGGGCCGATTGGCCACGGCACCAACCGATGGCGTGACCATGTATGTCGAGGTCTATTACGAATATCAGCCGCTGCTGAAAGCGTCGTTCGCCCCCAACACCAATTTCCGCGAGGAAGCATCGATGATGGTGCGCGACCGCCGCGACACGGCGGGTGGCACCAACGGCGTCTATCAGGTGGCGGGCGTCACCGCCTCGACCTGCTGATCGCGCGAAAGCCCCTCCCCGTCAGAGGAAGGGCTTGGCACAAGTCAGCGATAGGTGACCTTCTTCACCCCCGCGATCACCTTGTCGGCGGTGATCAGAGCGAGCTTCTCGAGGTTCGCGGCATAGGGTAGCGGCACGTCTTCGTTGGTCACGCGGATCACCGGGGCGTCGAGGTCGTCGAAGCCCTGCTCCATGCACACCGCCACGATTTCCGACGCGATCGAACAGACCGGCCAGCCTTCCTCGACCACCACCATGCGGTTGGTCTTCTTCAGGCTCTGGAGCACCGTATCGGTGTCGAGCGGGCGCAGCGTGCGCAGGTCGATCACCTCGGCATCGATGCCTTCTGCGGCCAGCTTCTCGGCGGCTTCGAGCGCAACGCCCACGCCGATCGAATAGCTGACCAACGTCACGTCCTTGCCCTCGCGCACGATGCGGGCCTTGCCGATCGGCAGCACCCAGTCGTCGAGCTTGGGCACGTCGAAGCTGCGCCCATACATCAGCTCATTTTCAAGGAAAACGACCGGGTCTTCCGACCGGATCGCCGCCTTGAGCAGGCCCTTGGCATCCGCCGCATCGTACGGCGCGATCACGATCAGGCCGGGAACGCTGGCATACCACGGCCCGTAGTTCTGCGAGTGCTGCGCGCCGACACGGCTTGCCGCGCCATTGGGGCCGCGGAACACGATCGGGCAGCGCATCTGGCCGCCCGACATGTAATTGGTCTTCGCGGCCGAATTGATGATGTGGTCGATCGCCTGCATCGCGAAGTTGAACGTCATGAACTCGACGATCGGCTTGAGACCGCCCATCGCCGCGCCCGAACCGATGCCGGCAAAGCCATATTCGGTGATCGGCGTGTCGATCACGCGCCGCGGACCGAATTCGTCGAGCAGACCTTGGGTCACCTTATAGGCGCCCTGATATTCAGCGACTTCCTCACCCATCACGAACACGCGATCGTCCGACCGCATTTCCTCGGCCATTGCATCGCGCAGCGCTTCGCGGACAGTCGTCTTGACCATCTCGGTGCCCGCCGGAACCTCCGGGTCGGCCACGGTCGCGGCCTTGTCGCTCGCCAGCTGCTTGGTGCCGCTGTCGGCCTTTTTGGGTCCGCCGTCCTCACCTGCGTCGGACTCGGCGGCCTTCTGCGCCTGCGCCGGCGCTTCGGCTTTTTCGGCTACGGGAGCGGGAGCCGGCGTGGACGCATCCTCGCCCTCGGCCGCGATCGTCGCGATTACGGTGCCGACCTTCACCCCGTCGGTGCCTTCGGCAACCAGGATCTGCGCCAGCGTGCCTTCATCGACCGCTTCGAATTCCATCGTCGCCTTGTCGGTTTCGATCTCGGCGATGATGTCGCCCGACTTGATCGTATCGCCTTCCTTCACCAGCCACTTGGCGAGGGTTCCCTCTTCCATCGTGGGCGAGAGCGCGGGCATCTTCAGCTCGATCGCCATTTCAGTACGTCTCCACCAGAACGTCGGTATACAGCTCGGCCGGATCCGGCTCGGGTGCCTGCTCGGCAAAGTCGGCCGACTCGTTCACCGCCTTGCGGATCTCCGCCTCGATCGCCTTCAGCTCGTCTTCCTTGACGCCGACGGCCTCCAGTTCCTTCTTCACGCCCTCGATGGGGTCGCTCTTCTCACGCACCGACTGAACCTCGTCGCGCGAGCGGTACTTGGCCGGGTCGGACATCGAATGGCCGCGATAGCGATAGGTCTTCATCTCCAGGATGATCGGCCCCTTGCCTGCGCGCACCCACGCCAGCGCTTCCTCGGCCGCGCCACGGCACGCCAGCACGTCCATTCCGTCGACCTGGATGCCCGGAATGCGGAAGCTCTCGCCGCGCTTGTACAGCTGATCCTCGGACGATGCGCGGTTGACGCTCGTGCCCATGGCATACTGGTTGTTCTCGATCACGAAGATGATCGGGAGCTTCCACAGCTCGGCCATGTTGAAGGTCTCATAGACCTGGCCCTGGTTTGCCGCGCCATCGCCGAAATAGGCCATGGCAACGCCGCCATCCCCGCGATACTTGTGGGCAAAGGCCAAGCCCGCGCCGAGCGAGACCTGCGCGCCGACGATGCCGTGACCGCCGTAGAACTTCTTCTCGGTCGAGAACATGTGCATCGACCCGCCCTTGCCGCGGCTGATGCCCGCGGCGCGACCGGTCAGCTCCGCCATGATCTCCTTGGGATCGATGCCGTATGCGAGCATGTGGCCATGGTCGCGATAGCCGGTAATCACCGAATCCTTCTCGCCGTCCAGTGCCGACTGCAGGCCGACCGCGACCGCTTCCTGCCCGATATACAGGTGACAGAAGCCGCCGATGAAGCCGAGACCGTAAAGCTGGCCCGCCTTCTCCTCGAAACGGCGGATGAGCAGCATCTGGCGATAGAATTCGAGCAGCTCCTCCTTCGAGGCTTCGTACCGTTTTGGTTCGTTTGGACGCTCACGGTTGGTTGGAGCTGGTTCGATGGTGCGGCCTTTGGCCGGGGATTTTGCCACGATGATCCTCATCCTGGGGAAAGATGGAAGCGGCCCTATAGGCCGGTTATCGCCCCGGGCGCAATGGCCCGCGCGGCTAGTAACAAACGTGTCTAACGCTACGGCGGCGAGCGCGTCGATGCGCGACAGCAGCTTTTAGTCGAGAGTGACGATCACCTCGTCGGGATGGACGACGTTGAGCTTCTTGCGGGTCTGCTCATCCACAATGTCAGGGTCGGCCCCCTTGGGGTCCAGCAGCGCCACCCGGTTGCGCAGCTGGGCGCGCTGTGCCTCGAGCTTGGCGAGTTCGGCCTGCTTGACCTCCAGCTGGCGCTTGTAGTCGCCGTAAACCAGCACTCCGTTCGGACCCAGTACCGCCGAGTAAGCGAAAAAGCCCATCAGGATGATCGCCACGGCGGGCAAGCCGGCGCGACGCAGGATCGTATTGAACGGAGTGGACCGGCTCATCTGGTTAATCTCGCCTAAACCGATTCGGCGATCAACCCCGTAATATGCCGCGACCGGCATAAACCGACGCGTCGCCGAGCTCTTCCTCGATCCGGATCAACTGGTTGTACTTGGCAAGCCGGTCCGAACGCGCGAGCGAACCCGTCTTGATCTGCCCGCAATTGGTCGCGACCGCGAGGTCGGCAATCGTCGCGTCCTCGGTCTCGCCCGAGCGGTGCGACATCACGGCGGTGTAGGACGAACGCTGCGCCAGGCTCACCGCCTCCAGCGTTTCGGTCAGCGTGCCGATCTGATTGACCTTGACCAACAGCGAATTGGCATAGCCGCCATCGATGCCGCGCTTGAGCCGCTTCGGGTTGGTCACGAACAGGTCGTCGCCGACGAGTTGGACCTTGCCGCCCAGCTTTTCGGTCAGCAGCTTCCACCCATCCCAATCATCCTCGGCCATGCCGTCCTCGATCGAGAAGATCGGGTAGCCCGCGCACAGATCGGCGAGGAAATCGGCATTCTGCGCCGAGGTAAGGGTCTTGCCCTCACCCACCATCTTGTACGCGCCGTCGCGATAATATTCGGTCGCGGCGCAATCGAGCGCCAGCATGACATCGTCGCCCGGCTTGTACCCGGCCTTCTCGATGCTCGCCATGATGAAGTCGAGCGCCTCGCGCGTCGATGCGATGTTCGGCGCGAAGCCGCCCTCGTCGCCCACCGCGGTCGACAGGCCCTTGTCGTGCAGGCCCTTCTTGAGCGTGTGGAAAATCTCCGCGCCGCAGCGCACCGCTTCGGCCAGCGAGTCCGCGCCGACCGGCACGATCATGAACTCCTGGAAGTCGATCGCATTGTCGGCATGCTCGCCACCATTGATGATGTTCATCATCGGCACCGGGAGGACATGCGCCGAAACGCCCCCAACATAGCGGTACAGCGGCAGGCCGCGGGCATCCGCCGCCGCCTTGGCCACCGCCAGGCTCACGCCCAGGATCGCGTTCGCGCCCAGCCGGCCCTTGTTCTCGGTGCCGTCCAGCTCGATCATCGCATAGTCGATCTCGGCCTGATCCTCGGCATCCAGGCCCGTGATCTCCTCGGCAATCTCGCCATTCACGCCCTCGACCGCCTCGAGCACGCCCTTGCCGAGATAGACCGACTTGTCGCCATCGCGCTTCTCGACCGCTTCGTGGGCGCCGGTGGATGCGCCCGACGGCACCGCAGCACGGCCAAAGCTGCCGTCTTCGAGCAGCACATCGACCTCGACCGTGGGGTTGCCGCGGCTGTCGAGAATCTGGCGCGCATGGATGTCGATGATTGCGGTCACGAAATGGTCTCCCTACCTTGGGTCAAGACGGTGTCGCGCGGGCCTCTATCCCGTTCGTCGCCGCTGGGCAAATCACGGATGGCGCGGAACCCTCGCGCCGCGCCATGGTTGTCTGAGCGAACCATTAGAAGGGTAGCGAGCGATGGCTGACGAGACTTTCCCCAAGGACCAGAGCATGGACCCCGCAACCGATGCGCTGGTGGCGACACCCCCGAGCGCCGCAGGTGCATCCGACGAGAGCAGCAAGCGCAGCGCGGGCGCCTTCGTCCGTGACGAGGCAAGCAAGCTCGCCGGTCAGGCAGGCGACAAGGCCCGCTCCTTCGCCGACACCGGCAAGGAAAAGGCGACCGGCGCGCTCGACGAATTTTCGGCGATGATGCGCGACGCGGCCGGTACGGTCGATGAAAAGCTGGGCGAACAATATGGCCAATATGCCCGCTCCGCCGCCGACCAGATTTCGGGTCTCGCCGAATCGCTGCGTGGCAAGCAGGTCGACGACCTGCTCGATGACGCGCGCGAGTTCGTGAAGAAGAGCCCCGCCGTGGCCGTCGGTATCGCGGCCGGTGTCGGCTTCGTCCTCGCGCGTCTGCTCAAGTCCGGGCTCGATGCGGCAGGCGACCTTGCCGACAAGGGTGCGCCGGACGACAGCACCAAGGCATAACATGGCCTGGGGGGCGTGGTGAACGAACGGGAAGACGACAGCATCGGCGCATTGGCGGCTCAGGCAGTCGCCGATGCGCGTGCCTTTGCCGACGCTGAAATCGCTTATTGGAAGGCGCTGGCGCTCGCTCGGCTCAGCGACGCGCGCGCAGCGCTGATCTTTGGCGCGCTGGTGTTCCTGCTCGCCAATTCCGCCGCAATCGCGCTGATCGTCGGCCTGGTCCTGATCCTGTCCCCCCATGTCGGCCCGGCTGCCGCGACATTGATCGTCGTGGTAACCGCGCTCGGTGCCGCAGCCTTGGCCGGTCGCGCAGCGCTCGCCCGTTACCGCCGCGCCATCCGCCCCCGGAACATGCCATGAGTGAAACGCTTCCCACCGACCTGACCGAGGCCGAGGCGCGCAGCCGCAACGCCCGCGCCCGGCTGTTCGGCACGCTGGGGCGGATGCAGGACAAGCTCAACCCGATGGCGCTAGCCCAAGACGCGGTCGAGAATGTCGCGATCGGCGTTGCGCGCGACACAGTAGCGACGGTCCGCGCCAACCCCCGCACCGTCGCGGTCGTCGCCGGTGCCGCGATGCTCTTCCTCGCGCGCCGACCGCTCGCGCGATTGCTGGTCGGCGGTGCAACCGCTGCGGCCAAGGCGAGTTTGAACAAGCGCAAGCCAGACACCAGATCAGGGGCGAAGGCCCGTCCGAAGAAAGGATCCTCGACATGACCACCCCCCGCAACACACAAAAGCCCAGCACCGTCGAAGGCCTCGCGAAGAACCCGATCGCGCTCGTCGCCGGCGGGGTTGCGCTGGGTGCCGTGATCGGCGCACTGATCCCGCGTCCGCAACAGGAAAAGGACCTGCTCGCACCGGTCGGCAAGCGCCTCGCGGAAGGTGCCACCGCCGCCGCTGCCGCCGCGCGCGAAGCCGGCAAGGCGGAGATCGACGCCATCCTGCCCCAGCGCGACGCCGCCAAGGATCAGATCGGCAAGATCATCGGCTCCGCCCTGACCGCCGCCAAGGAAGCCGCGGCGAGCAAGACCGACGCGTAATCGCAGCCGTGCCGCGCTTTTACGGTGCGGCACGGTATTGAGTGCAGCGCAACAACGCGGCTAAGGCTCCCGGTGTATCTCATTCCCCGGGAGCAATTATGAGCAAGCTGCACCTCGTCTTCGGCGGTCGCGTGAAGGACCCGATGACGCTCGATTTCCAAGATCCGACCAAGCTCGACGTGGTCGGCATCTTCCCCGACTATGCCAGCGCCGAAAAGGCATGGCGCGGCGCCGCGCAGCGGACGGTCGACGATGCCGAGATGAAATATGTGGTGGTCCACCTCCACCGGCTGATGGAGCCTGAGGCAGAGGGCTGAAGCAGAACCTCCCCTCCCGCTTGCGGGAGGGCTCGGGGGTGGGCCTGTCCATCAGGCACCCCCGCATGAGAGCGACAAGCCCTCCCCTAGCCCCTCCCGCACGCGGGAGGGGAAATGGATCAAATAAACTCGATCTTGCTGACCTCGTACCAGCGGTCGCCCGCCGGCACGGTCACTTCGACCTCGTCGCCCAGGCTCTTGCCGATCAGCGCGCGGCCCAGCGGCGAGTTGTAGCTGATCCGCCCGGTCTTGGCGTCCGCCTCGGCCTGGCCGACGATCTGGTACTTCACCGTCTTGTCGTCCTCGTCGAGCAACGTCACCGTCGCGCCGAACACGATGCGATCGCCCGACAGGTCACGCGGATCGATGATCTGCGCTCGGCTCAGCTTGTCCTCGATGTCGGCGATCGATGCCTCAACCTGGCCCTGGCGTTCCTTCGCCGCATGATATTCGGCGTTTTCCGACAGGTCGCCATGCGCACGCGCTTCCTCGATGGCGTCCACGATCAGCGGACGCTCGGCTTTCAGCGCCTTGAGCTGCTCATTGAGCTTCTCATAGCCTTCCGCCAGCATCGGCATCTTCTCGACCGTCGCCATTCAAACCCGTCCTTCGTCAAAAGCCCCGTGTCCCCGGCGTACCTTAAGCGGCCCGCTCGCACCCTAACCTTCGTTGTGGGGGATCAATTGTGCGATTGCGAATAGTAAGCCTGCAACGGACGGACTTCAAGGGACTGGCCGCTCAGCGCCGTAATGGCCTGCGCCGCGGCGACGCTGGCGGGTGCCGTGGTGAAGTACGGGATCTTCAGCGACAGCGCCGAAGCGCGGATCGACTCGCTGTCCTTCAACGACTGCCACCCCTCGGTGGTGTTGAAGATCAATGCGATATCGCCATCGCGGATGCGGTCCACGATATGCGGACGCCCCTGCGCCACCTTGTTGACCCGCTCGACCGGCACGCCCTGCGCCGCCAGGTAATCAGCGGTCCCGCCCGTCGCGACGATGGTAAAGCCCTGTTCGACCAGCAGCTTCACGCCCGGCAGCACCACCGGCTTGTCGCTGTCCTTGACGCTGACAAAGACATTGCCGCCCGTCGGCAGTACCGTGCCCGCGCCCAGCTGCGCCTTGGCAAAGGCGGTGGGGAAATCGCGATCGATCCCCATCACTTCGCCGGTCGACTTCATTTCCGGTGACAGCACCGGATCGACACCGGGGAAGCGGTTGAACGGGAACACCGCTTCCTTGACCGCGATATAATCGATGTTCCGATCGATCTTGGGCAGGTCGCGCAGCTTCTCGCCCGCCATCACGCGGCTTGCGATCTTGGCGATCGGAATGCCGATGGCCTTGGCGACGAACGGCACGGTACGCGACGCGCGCGGGTTCACCTCGATCAAGTAAACCTCGCCGTCCTTGACCGCGAACTGGATGTTCATCAGGCCCTTGACCTTCAGCGCGCGCGCCAGCGCATCCGCCTGTCGCTCGATCTCGGCGATGATCGCGTCGGGCAGGCTATAGGGCGGCAGCGAGCACGCGCTGTCGCCCGAATGGACCCCCGCCTCCTCGATATGCTGCAGCACGCCTGCGACGACCACATCGTCGCCATCGCAAATCGCATCGACATCGACCTCGATCGCGTCGCGCAGATACTGGTCGATCAGCACCGGGGCATCGCCCGACACCTGCACTGCGGTCTGGATATAGTGATCGAGCTGCTCGGGCGTATCGACGATCTCCATCGCCCGACCACCCAGGACGAACGAGGGGCGCGTCAGGACCGGATAGCCGATGCGCTCGGCCACCGCGATCGCCTCTTCGCGGCTGCGCGCAATGCCGTTCTTCGGCTGTTTGAGGTTCAGCTTCGACACCAAGTCCGCGAACAGCTCGCGATCCTCGGCCAGGTCGATCGCATCGGGGCTGGTGCCCAGGATCGGGATCCCCGCCTGTTCCAGCGCGCGCGCCAGGTTGAGCGGCGTCTGCCCGCCGAACTGGACGATCACCCCCGCCAGCGTGCCGTTCGACATTTCGACGTGCAGGATTTCCAGCACATCCTCCGCCGTCAGCGGCTCGAAATACAGCCGGTCCGACGTGTCATAATCGGTGCTCACCGTCTCCGGATTGCAGTTGACCATGATCGTCTCATAGCCCGCATCCGCCAGCGCGAAGCAGGCGTGGCAGCAGCAATAGTCGAACTCGATCCCCTGCCCGATCCGGTTCGGCCCGCCGCCCAGAATGACGACCTTCTTGGCGGACGTCGGCATGCTCTCGCACTCGGGCGCGCCGAAGGACGGCGCCTCATAGGTCGAGTACATGTACGGCGTCTTGGCATCGAACTCGGCCGCGCAGGTGTCGATCCGCTTGAACACCGGACGGACACCCAGCTTGTGGCGCAGCTTGCGCACATCGGCCTCGGTCACCCCGCCAGTCATCGCCTTGACGACCTCGCCGATCAGGCCCGACGACTTCGCCATCGCGTCGGTGCCCGCGCGCAGATTGGCCGAGCGCAGCGCCAGCCACGCCAGCCGCTTGTCGCTGAACCCCATCGCCTTGAGCCGCCGCATCCCCGCCGCATCCTGCGGCAGGCCATTGCGGCACACGCCCTCTTCCGCCGCGACGATCTCGGCGATCCGCTCCAGGAACCATGGATCATAGGCCGCGAGCGCATGCACCTCGGCCACCGTGAAGCCTTCACGCAGCGCCTGCGCCGCGATCAGCAGCCGGTCGGGCGTGCGCTGCGCCAGCGCCGCCTCGATCACGTCGCGCGGCGCGCCCTGCAGATGCTCGACATTGTTGAAGCCCGACAGGCCGGTCTCCAGCCCGCGCAGCGCCTTCTGCATCGATTCATGGATGTTGCGGCCGATCGCCATCACTTCGCCGACCGACTTCATCGCCGTGCCCAGCGTCGCTTCGGCGCCCTTAAACTTCTCAAACGCAAAGCGCGGGATCTTGGTCACGACATAGTCGATCGTCGGCTCGAACGACGCCGGGGTCGCCCCGGTGATGTCGTTGGTGATCTCGTCGAGCGTGTACCCCACCGCCAGCTTCGCCGCGACCTTGGCGATCGGGAAGCCGGTTGCCTTCGACGCCAGCGCCGAGGACCGCGACACGCGCGGGTTCATCTCGATCACGATCAGGCGCCCGTCCTTCGGATTCACCGCGAACTGCACGTTCGACCCGCCGGTCTCGACGCCGATCTCGCGCAGCACCGCGATGCTGGCGTTGCGCATGATCTGATATTCCTTGTCGGTCAGCGTCAGCGCGGGCGCGACCGTGATGGAATCGCCCGTATGGGTGCCCATCGCGTCGACATTCTCGATCGAACAGATGATGATGCAGTTGTCGTTGCGGTCCCGCACGACCTCCATCTCATATTCCTTCCAACCGAGGAGCGATTCCTCGATCAGCACCTCGGTCGTCGGCGAAGCGTCCAGCCCCTTGCGGACGATCTCGATGAACTCTTCCTTGTTATAGGCAATGCCGCCGCCGGTGCCGCCCAGCGTGAAGGACGGACGGATGATCGCCGGCAGCCCGACCTTCTCCAGCCCCTCCAGCGCCTCGGCCTCGCTGTGCGCAATCGCCGAGCGCGCGCTGTCGAGCCCGATCTTGTCCATCGCGTCGCGGAACTTCAGCCGGTCCTCGGCCTTGTCGATCGCCTCGGCATTCGCGCCGATCATGGTTACGCCGAACTTCTCCAGCGTGCCATCCTGCGCCAGCGCCAGCGCGGTATTCAGCGCCGTCTGTCCGCCCATCGTCGGCAGCACCGCATCGGGCCGCTCCTTCTCGATGATCTTGGCGACCACCGCAGGCGTAATCGGCTCGACATAGGTCGCGTCGGCCAGCTCGGGATCGGTCATGATCGTCGCCGGGTTCGAATTGACCAGGACGATGCGATAGCCCTCTTCCTTGAGCGCCTTGATCGCCTGCGTGCCCGAATAATCGAACTCGCACGCCTGACCGATCACAATGGGACCAGCGCCGATGACGAGGATGGAGGAGATGTCGGTGCGTTTGGGCATTATTTTCGCTTCAAACCATCTTTTGAAATATCTACGTCCCAACCATCGTAGGTCAGGCCGAACTCGCTAGCGAACGAACAGAACAGCGGAAGCGTGTGCTTTAGCCATTCTTCGATGATCGGCGCATCTTCGCCGATCAGGAGACGACCGTTTCCGACCTCTAGAACATTGAATTGCTTTTCCCGAGCAAACTTCGCCGCTCGTTCAACGTCAGCGTCCGAACCTACGAGGAGATGAGTAATCGGTCGCGACTTTTCGATATCGAGACCGTCAGCCTTCATCCGATCCATAATCGCGAAGCTAGGCTGAACGATCCTTCGTATGCACTCTTCATACGGTTGTCCCGCCATCTGCGAATTCTCCACCGGCACCGCGTTTCCGCAGCCTGAAAGCACAAGAGTTGCCGCAGCCAGCACCGCGACAAAGGTCCTGTTCAAGCCAACATCCCCACAAACCGCTCGAACAGATAGAAACTATCCTGCGGCCCCGGCGACGCCTCTGGATGATACTGAACCGAAAACGCCCGCCCGCCGTCGATTTCGATCCCGCAATTGCTGCCGTCGAACAGCGACACATGCGTCTCGACCACACCTGCGGGCAACGTCGCGCTTTCGACCGCGAAGCCGTGGTTCATCGACGTGATCTCGACCGCGCCGTCGCTCAGCCGCTTGACCGGATGGTTCGCGCCGCGATGCCCCTGGAACATCTTGGTCGTCTGCGCGCCCACCGCCAGCGCCAGCAGCTGATGCCCAAGGCAGATGCCGAACAGCGGCTTCTTGGTCGCCAGCAGCTCGCGGATCACCGGCACGGCATATTCGCCCGTCGCGGCGGGATCGCCCGGCCCGTTCGACAGGAAGATGCCGTCGGGGTTGAAGCTCAGCACCTGCTCCGCCGTCGCGGTCGCGGGCAGCACCGTCACCTTCGCCCCGGCCTTCACCAGATTGCGGAAGATATTGTGCTTTGAGCCATAGTCGATGGCGACAACATGCGGTCTATCTAGCCCCTCCCCTTCAGGGGAGGGGCTAGATAGACCG
>NZ_LSJM01000149.1 GCF_001557215.1 Sphingomonas sp. CCH9-E2
GAGCCGGTGGCGCGCTTCCTGGTCGATCATGGTCATCATGTGACCGGGGTCGATACTTCGACGACGCTGATCAACCTCGCCCGCACGCGCTTTGCCCGCCACAGCTGGATCGAAGCCGACATGATGCGCTTCGGTGGCGATAGCGGTGCGTATGACGGCATCCTTGCCTGGAGCAGCCTGTTCCATCTGGAAGTGGAGCGGCAGGAAAAGCTGATCCGAAGGATGGCCGTGTGGCTGCGCAAGGGCGGCGTCGCGCTGTTCAACACCGGCCCGGTGCATGGGGTGGCGATGGGCGAGTTCGAGGGCGAGGAACTGTATCACGCCAGCCTGTCCCAAATCGAGTATCGCACCGTGCTTGCCGAAAGCGGACTGACCGTGGTCAATCATGTCAGCGAGGATGCAAGCTGCGGCGGGTTTACCGTCTGGCTGGTGGGGAAGATGTGATGCGGTTCATCGTGTGGCTGTTGAGCGCGATGTTATTTGTCGCGGTCGGTTGGATCGGCGCCCCGGTTGCGTGGCACAGCTATCGGGCGGCGACGGCACCCAATCCCGAACGCGCGCGACAGGCGGTCGCCGACGCACTGCTGCGCGCTTATGCGGCGGCACCCGATGGCCCGGCCACGCTGCAGTCCGGCGGCCCCGACACCGCATCGGTGCGCGGCTGTAGCTATGATCCGGCGGCACTGCTGCGCGAGGAAGGCGTGCCCTTCTCCAAGTCAGTCGATTGGGACGTCACCTCGCTCAATTTACGCGCCGCGCACAGCCGCAAGGACGGCATGCGCGAAATCCGCGCAGAGGCGCTTGCCAAAACGCACTCGACCGCAATGCTCGCTGCCCTGACCGCATGTCGCGATACGCCGCTGGAGCGGGTCTGCCGGGCCCAGCTTGCCCGGATGGTCGCCGCAGCGGACCGGACCGAAGCGCAAGCGCTCGCGCAAATCGCTGTGATGGCCCGCGAGTCCGACCGTCGGATCCTGTGCAGCTATCTCGACGGCGCAGCGGCCCGGCGCGGGATCGCCAAGGCTGCGCCGACGCCGCAGCCAACGTCCTAGATCAGCCCCGCCAACGGGCTCGACGGATCGGCATAGCGCCGCTGACCCATGCGCCCGCTGCGATAGGCCAGCCGCCCGCTTTCGACGGCAAGCTTCATCGCGCGCGCCATCATGATCGGGTCCTTGGCCTCGGCGATCGCGGTGTTCATGAGCACGCCATCGCAGCCCAACTCCATCGCCACCGCCGCGTCGCTCGCCGTGCCGACGCCCGCATCGACCAGCACCGGCACCTTAGCGCCCTCGACGATCAGGCGGATGGTCACGCGGTTCTGGATGCCGAGGCCCGATCCGATCGGCGCGCCCAGCGGCATGATCGCAACCGCGCCGGCATCCTCCAGCCGCTTCGCCGCAATCGGATCGTCGACGCAATAGACCATGGGCAGGAACCCTTCCTTGGCCAGCACCTCGGTCGCGCGCAGGGTTTCGTGCATGTCGGGATACAGCGTCTTCGCCTCCCCCAGCACCTCCAGCTTGACAAGATCCCAACCGCCCGCCTCCCGCGCCAGCCGCAGCGTGCGGATCGCGCTCTCGGCGTCGAAACAGCCGGCGGTGTTGGGGAGGTAGGTGATCTTCTTGGGATCGATGAAGTCGGTCAGCATCGGTGCCTTGGGGTCGCTGACATTGACGCGCCGTACGGCCACCGTGACGATCTCTGCACCGCTGGCCTCGACCGCCGCCGCGTTCTGCGCAAAATCCTTGTACTTGCCGGTCCCGACGATCAGCCGCGAGTTGAAGGTCCGCCCCGCGACGGTCCAGCTGTCATCCGCAGTCGCGACATGATCGCCGCCGCCGACGAAATGCACGATCTCGATCTCGTCGCCATCCTCGACCGTCACCTGTGCCAGCGTCGAACGCGGCACAACCTCCAGGTTGCGCTCCACCGCGACTTTCTCAGGCACCAGCCCCAGCTCGTTCGCCAGATCGGCAAGGCTGATCCCGCCTGCAACGCGGCGATGCTCGCCATTGACCGTGATCGTGATCGTCCCGTCGGTGTGAGTCATGCTGGTCCTTTCGCTGCGCTGCGATATAGGGAGTTCGGCGCAAGGCTCAAATGCGGGCCGCAAATTCCTGGGGAAGCGAATTGGCCGACACGATCTTTGTCCTCAATGGTCCGAACCTGAACCTGCTCGGCAAGCGCGAGCCGGAGATCTATGGCTCCGACACGCTCGACGACATTGCCGGGATGCTGGAGGACCGCGCCCGCGACCTCGACCTGACCGTCGATGTCCGTCAGTCGAATCACGAAGGGCATCTGGTCGACTGGATGCATGAAGCCCAGGCACGCGGGGCCAAGGCGGTGCTGCTGAACGCAGGTGCCTTCACCCACACCAGCATCGCGCTGTACGATTGCATCAAGTCGATCCGCACGCCCGTCATCGAAGTGCATCTGTCAAACCCCCATGCACGCGAGGAATTCCGGCACCTCAGCTATGTCGGACGCGCCGCCAAGGGCACGGTCGCGGGCTTCGGCGCACAGTCCTATCTGCTCGCGCTCGAAGCGGCGGCGCGACTTTGATGCGGCGAGCGGTTTGCAAGCCGGGTCATCTTGACTAATAGGCCCCTTTTCCTGCGCGCCGGTCCGGGTTCCGGGGCGAACCGAACATCATTTGAGGTCGCATGAGCGAAGATCATAAAAAGAGCATGCATGTGGATATCGAGCTGGTGCGCCAGCTGGCGGCGGTGCTCGACGAGACCAACCTGACCGAGATCGAGGTCGAGGACGCCGATCGCAAGGTCCGTGTCGCGCGCAAGATCAATGCTGCGCCGGTCGCCTATGCCGCGCCCGCTCCGGTCGCTGCCCCCGCACCGCTGGCAGCCGCGCCAGCCGCGATGCCCTCCGACCCCGCGTCGATCACCCCGGCACATGAAAACGCGGTCAAGTCGCCGATGGTCGGCACCGCCTATCTCTCTGCCGAGCCGGGCGCGAAGCCGTTCATCTCGGTCGGCGATCAGGTGAAGGCCGGCGACACGTTGCTGATCGTTGAGGCGATGAAGGTGATGAACCCGATCGCCGCGCCGCATGGCGGGACCGTCAAGGCGGTGCTGGTCGATAATGGCCAGCCGGTCGAGTTCGACCAGCCGCTCGTCGTGGTCGAGTAACGCGCCTTGCCCGAGATCAAGAAACTCCTGATCGCTAATCGCGGCGAGATCGCGCTGCGCATTCATCGCGCATGCCATGAAATGGGCATCAAGACGGTGGCGGTGCACTCCACCGCCGATGCCGACGCGATGCATGTGCGGTTGGCGGATGAGGCGATCTGCATCGGCCCGCCGGCGGCGACCGACAGCTATCTCAACATCCCGAACATCATCTCGGCGGCCGAGATCAGCGGCGCGGATGCGATTCATCCGGGCTATGGATTTCTCAGCGAAAACGCCAAGTTCGCCGAGATCGTCGAGTTGCATAACCTGATCTTCGTCGGCCCGAAGCCCGAGCATATCCGCACCATGGGCGACAAGGTCGAGGCCAAGCGCACCGCCGGCGCGCTGGGCCTGCCGCTCGTCCCGGGATCGGACGGCGCGATCAGCGACGTGACCGAGGCGAAAAAGTTGGCGGAAGCGATCGGCTACCCGGTCATCATCAAGGCCGCGTCGGGCGGCGGCGGTCGAGGCATGAAGGTCTGCACCGACCCCGACCAGTTCGAAACCCTGATGCAGCAGGCGGGTAGCGAGGCAAAGGCCGCGTTCGGCGACGCCACCGTTTATCTCGAAAAATATCTCGGCAATCCGCGCCACATCGAAATTCAGGTGTTCGGCGACGGCAATGGCAACGCCATCCATCTGGGCGAGCGCGACTGCTCACTCCAGCGCCGCCACCAGAAGGTGCTGGAAGAGGCCCCCTCTCCGGTCCTGTCGACCGAGGAACGCAACCGCATCGGCGCGATCTGTGCCAAGGCGATGGCGGACATGGGCTATCGCGGCGCTGGAACGATCGAGTTCCTGTGGGAAAATGGCGAGTTCTACTTCATCGAGATGAACACCCGCCTGCAGGTCGAGCATCCGGTGACCGAAGCGATCACCGGCCTCGACCTCGTCCGCGAACAGATCCGCATCGCCGAAGGCCATCCGCTGACGCTGCGTCAGGAGGATGTCCAGTTCCGCGGCCACGCGATCGAATGCCGCATCAATGCCGAGGATCCGCGCACCTTCGCCCCCTCGCCTGGCAAGGTCACGCAGTATCACGCGCCGGGCGGCATGAACGTGCGCGTCGATAGCGGCCTCTATTCGGGCTACAAGATCCCGCCTTATTACGACAGCATGATCGCCAAGCTGATCGTGTACGGCACGACCCGCCAGGGCGCACTGCGCCGCCTGCGCCGCGCGCTCGAGGAGTTCGTGATCGAGGGTCAGGGGATGAAGACCACAATCCCGCTGCATCAGGCACTGCTCGACGTGCCGGAATTCCAGCAGGGCGACTATACGATCAAGTGGCTGGAAGAGTGGCTGGCGAAGCAGGACGCGGCGTGAACGCCACGATCTACCACAACCCGCGCTGTTCCAAATCGCGTGAGGCGCTGGCGATCCTGAGGGACGCCGGCGCCACCGTGAGGGTCGTCGAATATCTCAAGACCCCGCCGTCGCGCGAGCAACTGGCGCGGCTTTATGCCAAGGGCGGGATGTCGCCGCGCGACGGGCTGCGCACGGCGGAGGCCGGGGCCAAGGCGCTCAAACATGCGTCGGACGACGCGATCCTGGACGCGATGGCCGCTGACCCGATCCTGATCGAGCGCCCGCTGGTCGAAACCGACACCGGCGTGCGGCTGGGCCGCCCTCCGGAGCGGGTGCGGGAAATCCTTTAAGCCGCGACCTGCGCGCCCAGCACTTCCTCTGTCACGTCGATCTTGGTGCCATACAGATACCGCGCAACGCCATTCTCGACCGCGACATCCGCGGTCACGCGCATCCAGCGCAACTGGCCGTCGGGACGACGAATCTTTGCCTCGAAGGTAAAGCTGCCACACTCGGCGATCGCTGCCGCGCGCAGGCGGCGAAGCTCTTCGCGCGATTCGGCGGAGTACATGGCGACAATGGCGTCGCGCGTGACCGGCGCGCCGCGTTCGATACCAAACAGGTCATATACGCCGTCGCTCCAGGTCAGCGAATCATCGGCAAGATCGCACTCCCAGCGCGCCTGGATCGGAAGCATCGTTCGCGACATCGTATCCATGGCCGACTGGTTACCAAGCGTTTTGCTAATGTCCAGTGAACGCGTGACCTTTTGTGCACCGGCGGCTATCGTTTCGATATGCCCGCCGGTTCCGAAGACTCGCTGATCCTGGAGCCTGGCCGCAACTGCTGGCGCACGGCGGAGGCTACCCGGCTGTCGGTGATCGTCGATGCCGAAGACTATTTTCGCATCGCGCGCGCAGCGATGCTGAAGGCCAAGAAGCAGATCCTGCTGATCGGATGGGACTTCGACGCGCGCATCCTGCTGACGCACGACGACCCGCCCGACCATCCGGAAGCGCCGCGCGAAGTGGGCGCGTTCATCACCTGGATCACGGAGCAGACCCCTGAGCTTGAGGTGCATATCCTGCGCTGGGACATCGGCGCGCTCGCATCGTTATTGCGCGGCCGGACGCTGCAGACGCTGGTCGAATGGAAGCTGGCGAACCGCATCCATCTGAAGCTCGATTCGACCCATCCGCCCGGCGCGTCACATCATCAGAAGATCGTGGTGATCGACGATTGCATCGCTTTTTGCGGCGGGATCGACATGACACTTGGGCGCTGGGATACGCGCGGCCATGCCGATGGCGATCCGGGGCGGACCAATCCCGGCGGCGACGCCTATATGCCGTGGCACGACGCGACGACCGCCATCCAAGGACCGGCCGCCGCGATGCTGGGCGATCTGTGCCGGGAGCGCTGGCACCGCGCCGGCGGGAGCCGGATCGAGCGGCCGGACGTGGATCAGGACTGCTGGCCGGATGGGCTCGCACCCGACTTCACCGACATCCGCGTAGCCATCGCGCGGACGCAGCCGGAGCTGAACGACGAGGCACCGGTGCAGGAAATCGAGCGCCTCTATCTCGACCTGATCGCGTCCGCGCGCCGTTTCGTCTATGCCGAAAGCCAGTATTTCGCCTCGCGTGCCATTGCCGAGGCGATCGCCAAGCGCCTCGCCGAACCCGACGGGCCGGAGTTCGTGATCATCAATCCGCACAGCGCCGATGGCTGGCTGGAGCAGACCGCTATGGACACCGCGCGCGCGCGGCTGTTCCAGGCGCTCAAGCAGCGTGATCCGCACGACCGGCTGCGCCTCTACCATCCCTATACGGCGGCGGGCGACGCGATTTACGTCCACGCCAAGGTGCTGGTCGTCGACGACCGCTTCCTGCGCGTCGGCTCGTCCAACTTCAACAACCGCTCGCTCGGCCTAGACACCGAGTGCGATGTGGCGCTGGCTGCGGGCACGGCGGACGAAGCCGCCCGCATCGCCGCGATCCGCAACGGCCTGCTCGCCGAACATCTCGGCACCGATTCGCTGACCGTGGCGGAGCGGATCGACGGCGAAGGATCGCTGATCGCTGCGGTCGAGGCGCTGCGCGTCAGCGGGCGAACACTGCGGCCTTATGAAGTGCCCGACCTGAGCAGTATCGAGGAATGGCTGGCGGAGAACCAGATCCTCGATGCGGGTGATGAATCGCCGTTCGAGGCGATGACCAAGGGCGGACTGTTGCGGCGACTGCGCAAGCGCTGACCCTGGAGCGCGCAAGGGGATGACGAACCGCGCCCGCCCCGCTATGCGCGCGCCATGACTCAGATCACGCCCGAAATCGTCGCCGAGCACGGCCTGTCGCCCGAGGAATATCAGTGCGTCCTGCACGCGATGGGGCGCGAGCCGAACCTGACCGAGCTCGGCATCTTCTCGGTGATGTGGTCCGAGCATTGCAGCTACAAGTCGAGCCGCATCCATTTGAAGAAGCTGCCGACCACCGCCCCCTGGGTGATCTGCGGCCCCGGCGAGAATGCCGGCGTGATCGACATCGGCGACGGGCAGGCGGCGATCTTCAAGATGGAGAGCCACAACCACCCGTCCTACATCGAACCCTATCAGGGCGCGGCGACCGGCGTTGGCGGCATTTTGCGTGACGTGTTCACCATGGGCGCGCGGCCGATTGCCAACATGAACGCGCTGCGCTTCGGTCGCCCCGATCATCCGAAGATGAAGCACCTCATCTCCGGCGTGGTCCATGGCATCGGCGGTTATGGCAATTGCGTCGGCGTCCCGACAGTCGGTGGCGAGGTCAATTTCCACAAGGCCTATGACGGCAACATCCTGGTCAACGCGATGACCGTGGGCGTCGCCCAGACCGACAAGATTTTCTACAGCGCCGCCGCGGGCATCGGCAACCCCGTGGTCTATGTCGGGTCGAAGACGGGCCGCGACGGCATCCATGGCGCGACCATGGCCAGCGCCGATTTCGACGAGCATAGCGACGAGAAGCGCCCGACCGTGCAGGTCGGCGACCCCTTCACCGAGAAGCTGCTGATCGAGGCATGCCTGGAGCTGATGGCGTCGGACGCGATCGTCGCGATCCAGGATATGGGCGCGGCGGGCCTCACCTCGTCGAGCGTCGAGATGGCGTCGAAGGGTGGCGTCGGCATCGAGCTGATCATGGACAATGTCCCGCAGCGCGAAACCGGCATGACGCCGTACGAAATGATGCTGTCGGAGAGCCAGGAGCGTATGCTCATGGTGCTCAAGCCCGGCCGCGAGGATTTCGCCGAAGCGATCTTCCGCAAATGGGAGCTGGACTTTGCGGTGATCGGCACCGTCACCGATACTGGCCGCATGGTGCTGAAGTGGAAGGGCGATATCCTCGCCGATATCCCGCTCGCCCCGCTGGCGGACGAAGCGCCGCTCTATGACCGCCCGCACGTGCCGACGCCCAAGCCCGCCGACTTGTCGGACGAGCCGGAATCGACCGATATCGCCGCCGACCTGATCAAGCTGATGGGTTCGCCCGACATCGCCTCGCGCCGCTGGATCTGGGAGCAATATGACCACATGGTCGGCGCTGACACCGTTCAGCGCCCCGGCGGCGACGCCGCTGTGGTCCGCGTCCATGGCACCGACAAGGCGCTGGCGATGACCACCGACTGCACCCCGCGCTATTGCTTCGCCGACCCGGTCGAGGGCGGCAAGCAGGCGATTGCCGAGGCGTGGCGCAACCTGACCAGCGTCGGCGCGACCCCGCTCGCGGTCACCAACTGCCTCAACTTCGCCAACCCCCAGCGGCCCGAGATCATGGGCCAGATCGTCGGCTGTCTCGAAGGCATGGGCGACGCCTGCCGCGCGCTCGACTTCCCGATCGTGTCGGGCAACGTCTCGCTCTACAATGAAAGCAAGGCGACCGGCGGCGGATCGGCGATCCTCCCCACCCCCGCGATCGGCGGCGTTGGCATCTTGGCCGACTGGTCCAAGTCGATGACGATCGGGTTCAAGGCGACCGGCGACGCAATCATCGCTGTGGGTGAGCGCATGGGCCATCTCGGCCAGTCGATCTGGCTGCGCGAAATCCACGGTCGCGAGGAAGGCCCGCCCCCGCCGGTCGATCTGAAGGCCGAAAAGCGCACCGGCGATTTCATCCGCGACATGATCACGCGCGGTCTGGTCAACGCCGTCCATGACGTGTCGGACGGCGGCGTCGCGGTGACCCTCGCCGAAATGGCCCTCGCCAGCGGCATCGGCGCGACGATCGATCAAGCCCAGCCGTTCGGCATCGCGGGCAGCTTCTTTGGCGAGGATCAGGGCCTGTACATCGTCACCGTGCCGGACGAGGCGCTGACCGAATTCCTCAGCGCCGCTGCCGCCGCCGACGTTCCCGCAGACCCGATGGGCCGCACGATCAAGGATCGGTTGATCTTCGAGCTCGACGAAGGCGACTGGTGCGTGACGATCGACGACCTGCGCACCGCGCATGAAGGCTTCTTTCCCGCATTGATGGGCAGCTGAACCCAACACGCGCACGACTGAACCGGCGCCCCGGGCCCGAGCCGGGGCCGGGCTTCTTCCGACGCCCTAAATCTGTCACCCTCCTGCCCGACTCGCCCGACCTGGCGAGGCTTCGACCTGCAGGAGGGACCGATGACCGCCGGCTATTCGACCACAGCGCTCGCCGACAAGCTCGGCTTCAAGCCCGGGATGCGGCTGTTCATCGCCGATATGCCCGACAGCGTGCGTGCGGAGGCGCGGCTCGATGACCTCGGCCTCGAACTTCTCGCCGCCCCGTGCACCGGGATCGATGCCGCGCATGTGTTCGTCACGGAGCGCGCCACGCTGGCCCGCGAGGTCGCCGCCCTGCGCCAGCTGATTGCCCCCAGCGGTTTCATCTGGGTTTCCTGGCCCAAAAAGGCGGCGAAGATGGACACCGACATCATCGAGGACACGATCCGCGAGGTCGCGCTGCCGCTGGGACTGGTCGATGTGAAGGTGTGCGCGGTCGACGCGACCTGGTCCGGCCTGAAGCTGATGATCCGCAAGGAATTGCGCGACGCGGGTTGAGGCTGGCGCCAGTCCGTGGACAAGTGTATTCCTCCGCTAACACGGGGGGAACTGATCATGACCACGACCATGGCGGGAGACCGCTATCTGACGCTCGACACCGTTCGCGGCGTCGCAGTGCTCGGCATCCTGCTGCTCAACATCATCGGTTTCGCGATGCCGATGCCGGCCTATTTTAATCCCGCGGCCTATGGCGGAGCCGAGGGGATCGACCTTGGTGTGTGGCTGGGCAATTTCATCCTGTTCGACGGCAAGATGCGCGGCCTGTTCTCCTTCCTGTTCGGCGCATCCACCCTGCTGGTGATCGAGCGCGCGACGGCGAAGGGCGAAAGCGCTGCGGGCGTGCATTATGCACGGATGATCTGGCTGCTCGCCTTTGGCCTGGTCCATCTCTGGGCGATTTGGTTCGGCGATATCCTCAGCCATTATGCGCTGATCGGCATGATCGCCTTCTTCTTCCGCAACGCGCGGATCAAGACGCTGCTGATCGTCGGCTGCATCCTGCTGGTGCCCCAATTCATCGTCACCGCCTTCATCCCGCTCGTTGCTGCCATGGCCCAGATCACGCCTGCGCAGCCGGGGATGGAAAAGGCGCTGGAAGGGCTGAACGAGGCCTTCGGCCAGCCGTCCGAGGCATGGCTGACCAAGGAAGTGGCGCTGTTCCGCGGCGACTGGTGGAGCATTGCGGTCGATCGGTTCAAGGAAACCAAATGGCTGCCGCTGGTTGGGCTGATCCAATATGGCTGGGAAACGCTGGCCTATATGCTGTTCGGCATGGCCGCGTATCGCAGCGGCATGCTGACCGGGCAGTGGGAGCGGCGGCGTTACTGGCGCTGGGTCGCGATTGGGTTCGGGATCGGAATTCCGGCCTATGCCGCACTGGCACTATGGATGATCCGGTCGGATTTCCGTTTGTTCGAGGTGACGGCGGCATCGATGGTGCTGACCACGCCGATCCGCCCGCTGATGATCATGGGCTGGGCCAGCCTGATCGTGCTGCTGATGCGCCCGGGCGGTTTCCTGACCGACCGGCTTGCCGCTGCCGGACGGATGGCATTCACCAACTATCTCGGGACGAGCCTCATCTGCACCACCATTTTCTACGGCTACGGCCTTGGCTGGTTCGGGGCCCTGTCGCGGGCCGAGGTGTATCTGGTCGTGCTCGGCGTTTGGACGCTGATCCTGCTGTGGTCGAAGCCGTGGCTCGAGCGATTCGCTTACGGGCCGCTTGAATGGCTATGGCGCAGCCTGGCGCGCGGGCGGCCGCAAGCCATGGCGGGCGGCGCGATCACGCACTGATTGCGAACGCCACGCAATAACTGTTGCGAATCACTCTCACTCGCCTTAGCTATACTGAGACGGGTGAGAGGTTTGCATGGTCGTCTGTGTCTGTAACGCCATTCGTGAAAAGGACGTCCGCGCTGCGGCGCGTGAAGGTGCGATCAGTGCCTGTCAGGCCTATCGTGCGCTCGGACGTCAAGCGAAGTGCGGTCAGTGTGTCCCGTTTGCGCGAGCCATTATCGACGCCGAACGCGCTGCTGCGTAGCGTTCGCATCTGCGCTAAGCCGCAGAAATCCGCCATTTTCTGGCTATTTGACGCGTCCTGATCGCGCTATAGTTGCGCCTGAAAACCGAACACGAAAGGTGCGGCATGAAGGGCGATCCCAAGGTCATCGATTATCTGAACGAGGTGCTCAAGGGCGAGCTGACCGCGATCAACCAGTATTGGCTGCACTATCGCCTGTTCGATCATTGGGGCGTGAAGAAGCTCGCCGAGTTCGAGCGCCACGAATCGATCGACGAGATGAAGCATGCCGACATGCTCGCCGAGCGCATCCTATTCTTGGACGGCCTGCCCAATTTCCAGCTGCTCGGCCGGCTGCGCATCGGCGAGACGGTCGAAGAGGCGCTCAAGGCCGATCTGGAGCTGGAATATGAAGCGGTCGCGCTGCTCCGCGACGCGATCGAGCATTGCGAAAAAGTCCGCGACTATGGCAGCCGCGACCTGTTTCAGCGCATCCTCGACAGTGAGGAAGAGCATGTCGATACGCTCGAAACCCAGTTCGAGATGATCGAGCGGATGGGAATCCAGAACTACATCCAGCTCAACGCCAAGCCGGAAGAAGCCTGAGCTACGCCGCCGGGCGGCGTCCGAACATCGGGCGCCGTTCGACCAGCGGGTTTGCCTCGCGCTCCAGCAGTGCCAAGGTTGCGTGGAACAGCGGGCGCAGTTCGACGACCAGCTTCAGCGCTTCACTCGGCTCGTAACGGTTTTCGACGCAATGCCGCGCAATCTCCTCAATCGCGGCGGCACATTCAGCCAGCGGCTCCGCCCCGAACTGGCGCGATTCGCCTTTCAGCGTGTGCGCGGGCAGCACCATGGCGGCGGCGTTGTTGGCGCGCATCGCTTCTTCGATCCGTGCCAATGACTTGACGCCATCTTCCTGAAAATAGCCGAGGATCCGCACGAAGTTGGCACCGAGCTGCGCCCGGGCATGCGCGAACGCCGTCCAGTCCACCAGCCGGTCCCCATCGAGCGTCGCCACATCAACCTCCCGCGCATCCAATGCGTGCGATCACTGATATGGGTAAGTGGGTAAACGTCCGGTTGACGTGAAACCGTTTTCCTGTGGGCGCCGGGGCTGGGCGTTAATCCTTGTCGAACGGGTTCTTCGACGGCCGCATGGTCAGGCGCACCGGCACCGCGCCAAAGCCGAACTCCTTGCGCATGCTGTTGACCAGATAGCGCTCATAGCTTTGCGGGAGCAGGTCGACCCGCGTGCCGAACAGGATGAAGCTGGGCGGACGCGTCTTCGCCTGGGTGACGTAGCGCGGCTTGATCCGCTTGCCGCCAGGCGCGGGCGGAGGATTCGCCTCGATCGCGCGTTCGAACCAGCGGTTGAGCTGGCCGGTTGTGATGCGCCGCGACCACGCCTCGCGCGTCTCGAACGCGACGCGGATCAGGGTATCGAGCCCCTTCCCCGTTGCCGCCGACACCGTGAGCAACGGCACGCCCTTTACCTGCGCCAGCCCTTCGTCAAGCGCGCCCTTGACGCCGTTGAACAGGCGCGACTGATTCTCGGCCACGTCCCATTTGTTGAGCGCGATGACGAGCGCGCGGCCTTCCTGCAGCACCTTGTCCGCGATCTTCAGGTCCTGCACCTCCAGCCCCTTGGTCGCGTCAAGCAGCAGCACCACGACTTCGGCGAAATCCACCGCACGCAGCGCATCCGCGACCGACAGCTTCTCCAGCTTCTCCTGCACCTTGGCGCGCTTGCGCATGCCGGCGGTGTCGATCAGGCGGACCGGGCGCTCATTGCCGTCCTCATCGGTCCACAGCCATTCGATCGCGATCGAATCGCGGGTGATCCCTGCCTCGGGCCCGGTGATCAGCCGGTCCTGCCCCAGAATCTTGTTGATCAGCGTCGATTTGCCCGCATTCGGACGGCCGACCACCGCCAGTTTGAGCGGGGCATCGGGGGACTCGTCGTCCTCCTCCTCGATCTCGTCGTCCTCACGGTCGATAAAGGGCTGCAGCGCTTCGAACAGATCGGCGATGCCCTCGCCATGTTCGGCGGAGAAGGGCACCGGATCGCCCAGCCCCAGCGCCATCGCCTCATGGATGCCCGGTTCGGCTGCGCGTCCCTCGGCCTTGTTCGCCAGCAGCACGATCGGCGTGCCGGAGCTGCGCAGCCAGCGTGCGACCTCTTCGTCGAGCGGGGTGATGCCCGCCCGCGCGTCGATCATGAACAGTGCGACATCCGCTTCGCGCACGGCCGCCTCGGTCTGCGCCCGCATGCGGCCGGGGAGGCTCGCGGGGTCCTCGTCCTCGAAGCCTGCGGTGTCGATGATGCGGAACGGGCAGCCGAGCAGGTCGCCATCGCCCTCCCGCCGGTCTCGGGTGACGCCGGGCTGATCGTCGACGAGCGCCAGGCGCTTGCCGACGAGCCGGTTGAACAGGGTCGATTTGCCGACATTAGGCCGGCCGATGATCGCTACGGTAGGAAGACGCATCCGCGCCCCCTACCGCAACTAACGCCTCAGCGATAGGCGGTGATCTCACCCTTGTCGCTGAGGATGTAGAGCGTGTTGTTCGCGACGATCGGGCTCAGGCTGATCTTGTCGCCCACCTCGATGGTCGAACCGGTGCTGCCATCGGACGGCGAAACGGACACCAGCTCGCCGCGCGAATTGCCCAGCCACAGCCGATCGCCGGCCAGGACCGGGCCGACCCAGGTGATCGGGCCCTTCTTGTCCTCTTCGTCGCGCCACGCGCGCATCTGGCTGATCCAGCGGATCTTGCCGCTGCCGCGCGCAATGCAGACGAGCCGCGCATCGTCGGTCATCACGAAAATCCACTCACCCGCGATCCACGGAGTCGAGATACCGGCGAAATTCTGTTCCCAGACGCGCTGACCCGAGGCGAGTTCGAACGACGCCATGCGCTCGCCCTGCCCCACCGCATAGACCCGGCCCTGATCGATCACCGGCTCGGCATCGATGTCGACCAGGCTCGACACCGAGGTCGAGATGGTCGAACGCGACAGCGTATCGGTCCACAGCGACCGGCCATTTTCATAGCGATAGGCGTTGAGTTCGCCCGACGAGAAGCCCGCGACGATCGTGCCCTGTGCCGCCGCCGGAGCCGCGACGCCGAATACGCCCTGCGTTTCCGGGGTGCCCGACTGGGTCCACACCACGGCGCCATCGGCCTGCGCCAGTGCGAACAGCTGATTGTCCTGCGACACGACATAGGCATTGCCGAGGAACAAGGTCGGCGCGCCGCGCAGCGGCCCGCCCGGCTTCTTGCGCCACACTTCGGTGCCCGCTGCCGCATCGATCGCGACGACATCGCCCAGCCCGTTGGTCGCGAAGACCCGGCCACCTTCGAAGCTCACGCCGCCGCCGAATGCCGCCTTGCGGTTTTCCTTGTCGGCCGATGTCGCCAGCGACCACAGCTTGGCACCGGTGCTGGCGTCAAAAGCATGGACGACCGCCTCGGTGTCGACCACGAACAGCTTGCCATCGGCTACGACCGGTGCAGCGGCCAAGCGCACGCGGCCGGTGGTCCCGGCGATCTTCGCCGACCATGCGCGCACCGGTGCTTGGCCGAGCGCGAGATGGCCCATCACCTTCGACGCATTGCCGCCCGGCTGCGTCCAGCCCGGATTGACCGCCGCCATCGGCAGCACGACCTGGACCTCGGCGATCGTCTTGTCGGCGGTGATGCCCGACTCGCCGGCCAGGATCGGCACGCGCTGCCCCAGCACCGGGGTCTTGTTACCACCGCCCTTGAAGATGCCGCACGCGCTCAACGCGACCAGCGCCGCGAGGGCGACCGGGATACGAACCGACTTGATCATTTTGCTTTCTTGTCCTCACCCTCATCGACGATCGCGTCGACACCCAGTACGCCGGCCATCTGAACCGCGCGTTGACGGATCGATCGCGGAACGCGCTCGTCCTTGGCGATCTCGCCATAGAGCTTGCCTGCCTGCGCCCGCTTGCCCTGCCGCAGATAGGCACCGGCGAGCATCTCGCCCGCGCTGCCATACCAGGGACTGTCCTTGACCGCGAGACCGCTGAGCCGCGCGACGACGGTGTCGGGCTTCATCGTGTCATATTCGATCATGGTCTGGCGAATCAGCGCCAGGTCGCGGAACTCCTGCGGCACGCTGGTATCCGCCGCAATCGCGCCCATCAGCGCCGCCGCGCCCTTCAGGTCGTTCTTCTGCAGCAGCAGGGTTGCCTGGGTGAAGCGCGCGCTGGCGCTGAACCCCGTGGTGTTGGACTCGGCGAGCTCCTTCAGCGACGTTTCGGCCAGCTGCGGCTTGTTCTCGCCCAGCGCCTTGAACGCGGCGGCATATTTGTCGCCTTCGGCGGCTCGCTTACCCTCGCTATGGCTCTGCCAGTAGAGAAACCCGCCGAACGCCGCGAGCGCGACGATGACCGCCGCGATGATCCAGCGACCGTAGTTCTGCCAGATGTGCAGCGCCTGATCCTTGCGGAGCTCTTCATCGACTTCACGCAGAAAGGCATCGTTGCTTTGCGGGCTCAGCGCCAAGGGTAACTCCATCGGGAAAATCAGGGGGTGCGGGCGCGGACCTTAGCCGCGCCGGACGGGAAACGAAAGCGTCAGTCCTTCGGCTTATAGACTTGTTCGTCGCCGGGAAAACTCCGGTCGCGCACGGCTCCGGCATAGCGTTCGACCGCGGCGGAAATGCGGCCAGCCATGTCGTCGAATTTCTTCACGAAGCGCGGCGTGCGCTCGAACAGGCCCAGCATGTCCTCGGTCACCAGCACCTGGCCGTCGCACTGCGCCGACGCGCCGATGCCGATCACGGGGCAGCCGACAGCGGCGACGATCTCATTCGCGAGGGTCTCGACCACGCCCTCGGCGACGATCGCAAAGGCACCGGCTTCGGCCACCGCTTTGGCGTCGCCGATGATCTTGGCGAATTCGGCATTGCCGCGCCCGCGCGCGCCATAGCCGCCCAGCGCGTTCACCGCCTGTGGCGTCAAGCCGATATGGCCCATGACCGGAATGCCGCGCGCGGTGAGGAACGCGACCGTTTCGGCCATCGCCGCCCCGCCCTCCAGTTTCACGCCGGCAGCACCCGTCTCCGCCATGATCCGCGCGGCCGAGTCGAACGCCTGTTGCGGGCTCGCTTCGTAGCTGCCGAACGGCATGTCGATCACGACGACCGAATGATAACTGCCCCGCACCACCGCCGCGCCATGCGCGCACATCATGTCGAGCGTCACTGCCAGCGTCGACGGCAGGCCGTAGATCACCTGCCCCAGGCTGTCGCCAACCAGCAGCACGTCGCAATGCGGGTCGAGCAGCTGCGCCATGCGCGCGGTATAGGCGGTCAGCATCACCACCGGTTCCTTCCCCTTGCGCGCCTGAATCGCGGGGACGGTCAACCGCTTCATCGGTGCCGGAGTTGGCGTCGCGCGGCTGGTCGAGGTGTCGATGGTGAAGGTCGTGGACATGGGTCGCGCTCTAGCGGAGCCAGCGCGACCACGCCAGCGACCTCGCATCCCATGTTACTCTATCTTGACTCAATGTTCGATATATATAACATTGAGTCGCATAGAGCTTACACGGGAGGAAGCGCATGGCGTTTCGAGAAAAGATTGCATGGGTGGCGTTCGTCAGCACTGTGCTGATCTGGGGCGCGTTCTTCATCATCCTCGCATTCGTGCCGCATCAGGCACGCGGGCTGGCGATGCTCGGTCCGTTCATCGTCGCGACGGTCGCACAGGCGGCGGTGATGATCGCGGCGGCGACGATTTGGGCGATCAGCGCGCCAAGGGATGCCAACGCCCCCGCCGACGAGCGCGACCGGGCGATCGGATTGCGCGCCACCCGCTTGGCCTATCTCACCCTGATTCTGGGCGTGGTCGCGGTGATCATCTGGCTGCATTTCGGCCTGCACGGCCCCGACACGGTCTTTGCTCTGGCAGGTGCCTTCATCCTCGCCGAAGCGGTGCGGTTCGGCGGCACCGCGCTCGGCTATCGCAAGGGAGTCTGATCATGGCCTATCGCGAAAAGCTCGCCTGGCTTGAACTCATCGGCATGGTGATTGCCTATGGCGGATATTTCATCGGCGTAGGCTTGGTCGACCCCGCTCCGGGCCGATTGGAGACGCTCACATATGTCGCGCTTTTCGGTGCGGCGACCGTGGTGCGGTTGCTGATCCTGGGGACTGGCTGGCTGACCCTGCGCGCACAGATGGGCAGCGAGGCGCGCGCCAAGCCCGATGAGCGCGACCGATCGATCGCGCGGCGCGGTGCCGCAATCGGCTATTATGTGCTGCTCGGCCTGATGCTGTGGGTCGGCGTCATGTTGCCCCTGACCGACACCGGCTGGGCGGTGGCCAATTCGGCGCTGGCCGCGATCATCATCGCCGAAATCGTGCGGGACGCAGTCATCGTCGTCAGCTATCGGCGAGGCTGGCATGGCTAATCCCCCGATCAGCAATCAGATCCGCACGCTGCGTTTCATGGCGGGTGAGATGACCCAGGCCGAGCTGGGCGACCGGGTCGGCGTCACCCGCCAGACGATCGCGGCGATCGAGCAGGGCAAATATTCCCCCACGCTCGAAACCGCGTTCCGCATCGCCCAGGCCTTCGGAAAGCCGCTCGACGCGGTGTTCCAGTGGGAGGGGGAGTGATCCCCCTGCCCCATGGAATCAGCGCAACAGCCCGCCGCCCTTTGCCCGGTTCGCAAACCACAGCTGGAACAGCTGCACCGCGACGACGAATGCCGGGAAATAGGTGGTCCACACCCCCTTCATGGCGATGATATCGGTGGCAAGGAACATCCAGCCGAACTGGATCACCACCGCGACCACAGACACGAGGCTCAGGACCACCGCCACCTGCCGACGCAGCAGCAATGCGATCGCACCGAACAATCCACCAAGCACCGCGACCACATAGATGATGTTCAGCCATAGTGGCAGCGACGCATAAAGCTGGCGATCATAGGCCGTGGCGTTGGGATCGGCATCCGGCCCAAGTACGAAATGCATGTAGAGCGAAGCGCAGCCCAACAATCCCCACAGGATCAACAGCACCGCGCCAACGGTCAACCATATCGGCGCCTTCGACGGTTCTTCGGTCATCTTGCCCTCCCCTTGTAATCAATGCGGGGAGACTATCGTAAATCGCCGAATTGCCAATCCTGCGATCAGAGCAGGGCATTCGCCCACTGATCCGCCTTGAACCCGACCAGCAGCCCGCCGCGATATTCGACCACCGGCCGCTTAATCAGGGAGGGGTGCGCCGCCATCAGCGCCAGCGCCTTCGCCGCGTCGATCTCGGTCCGGTCGGCTTCGTCGAGCTTGCGAAAGGTCGTGCCGGCGCGGTTGAGCAGCGGCTCCCACCCCACCGCATCGGCCCATTTCGCGAGCCGCGCCGGGTCAGCACCTTCTTTCTTATAGTCGTGGAAGGTGTAGGCGATGCCGTTGGCGTCGAGCCAGGTCCGCGCCTTCTTGACCGTGTCGCAATTGGGGATGCCGTAAAGCGCGATCATCGGAAGATGCACGCCTGACCGGACCAGAGCGCGGTCACCTTCGCACCATCGCCAGCCCCCTCCAACAGGCCGGAAAAGTCACCGTCGTCGGTGGTGAACTCGCGCCCGAGCGAACTGTCCGGCACGTCGCTGATCGCCAGCGCGTCCGCCACCTCCTTGCGCGTCGACCCGATGCCTGCGCCGGTCGCCGTGGACAGCTTGGGCTTCGCGCCGTCAAGGAACCAGCCGACGAACTTGTCCTGCTGGAACCACAACGTCAGCCCGCCGAACTCGACAAAGTCCATCGCGCCTTCGCCGCATTCGCCATTGCGCCCGGTATCGCTCGGCTTGCCCAGCGCCGCCGTGGCACCGGTCACCGTCATCTCCCGCGCCGTGCCAAACGCCAGTTCGCGGGCACGCCCGGTCTGCGGATCGACCAGGCTCAGCGCCTCGGGTGCGAGATTGAGCAACGGCCCCGTCGCATCGGCGGGATC
>NZ_LSJM01000150.1 GCF_001557215.1 Sphingomonas sp. CCH9-E2
GCCGAAGGATATATTCGGGGTGCGCCGAGGGCACTGAGCGAGCAGGGCGGGGCTCAGGTCAGACTGCCCGTCCCATCGTCAGCTCTTCCGGCTCAATTCCCGCATCGCATCGTCCAGGCCCGCCAGGGTCAGCGGATACATGCGGTCGTTCATCAGCTCGCGCATGATGCGGACCGACTGTGAATAGCCCCATTGCTCCTCGGGGATCGGGTTGAGCCACACCGTCGCGGGATAGGTGTTGGTCACCCGCTGGATCCAGGTCGCGCCGGCTTCCTCGTTGAAATGCTCGACCGATCCGCCGGGGTGGCTGATCTCATAGGGCGACATCGATGCGTCGCCGACGAAGATGACCTTATAGTCGTGGCCGAACTTGTGCAGCACGTCCCAGGTCGGGGTGCGTTCCTGAAAGCGGCGGCGATTGTCCTTCCACACGCCTTCGTAGAGGCAGTTGTGGAAGTAGAAGAATTCGAGATTCTTGAACTCGGCGGTCGCGGCGCTGAACAGCTCCTCGCACAGCTTGACCCAGGGGTCCATCGACCCGCCGACATCGAGGAACAGCAACAATTTGACCGCATTGTGCCGCTCCGGGCGCATGCGGATGTCGAGCCAGCCCTGCCGTGCGGTGCCGTCGATCGTGCCCTCGATGTCCAGCTCGTCCGCCGCACCTTCCCGGGCAAAGCGCCGCAGGCGGCGCATGGCGACCTTGATGTTGCGCGTGCCGAGTTCGCGGGTCGAGTCGAGATTCTTGAACTCGCGGCCTTCCCACACTTTCAGCGCGCGCTTGTGGACGCTTTCGCCACCGATGCGCACCCCCTCCGGGTTGTAGCCCGAATTGCCATAGGGAGAGGTGCCGCCGGTGCCGATCCACTTGTTGCCGCCCTGATGGCGCTCATGCTGTTCCTCGAGCCGCTTCTTGAGCGTCTCCATGATCTCTTCCCACGAGCCGAGCGACTTGATCGCCGCCATCTCCTCGGGGGTCAGATATTTTTCGGCGATGGCTTTCAGCCATTCCTCGGGGATTTCCGCGGTCTGGGCGCCATAGGTCGAGGCGATGCCCTTGAAGACCTTGGCGAACACCTGGTCGAAGCGGTCGAGCAGCCCCTCGTCCTTCACGAAGGTCGCGCGGGCGAGATAGTAGAAGGCCTCGGGGGTGCGATCGATCACGTCGCGATCAAGCGCTTCGAGGAGCACGAGATGCTCCTTCATGCTGGCGGGGATGCCTGCGGCGCGGAGCTCGTCGACGAAGGAGAAGAACATGGGCGGAGTTTGGCGCGGGGAAACGCGCGCGTCCAGCCTCAGCGCGCGTAGGCGTCGATCAGCGATCCGACATAGTCCGGGCGTTCCCCGGTCAGTTCGGGCGCGGGGCGGGCTCTGGCGATCTTCGCGCCGCCGACCGGACGGCCATAGATGAACCCGTGGACGGGGTAGCTGCGCCCGCCGAGACCTTCATTATCGCGATACCAGACCTTGACCCGCGTCCAGTCGCCATTGGGCGAAACGTCGAACAGGGTAACGTCCTGCTCCACCTGACCCCGCTTGCCGCCAATGCGCGACCAGTTGGCGTGGGTGACCATGATCGTGCGCGGTTCGATCACGCGACTGACTACCGCAACATGGCCGAGTTGAAGCGCTTCCGATTTGGCGAAGGCGACGACCGCGCCGACCTCCGGCACCTGGCCGCGCCGATATTTGCCCGCAGCCTGGCTCCACCAGGTCCAGGCGTCGCCCCAGATCTGGATGCCCGACGCGGCGCGCGCGAACGGCACGCATTCACCGACATAGTTGAGGATCGATGCCGAAGCGGGCGCCGCGACCAGTGCCGCGGCGCCAAGGATCGACAGCATGATCCGGCGGGGGGTCCGGTCCGACTGCATGGGGGTAGGATAGCGGCGCCGCGCTTCCGAATGGTTTGCGGGTGGGGTTAAGGAGGGACTCACCAATTCCTCCCCTGAGCTTGCTCAGGCGAGGGGGACCGCTCGCGAAGCGAGTGGTGGAGGGGCCGCCCTCGCAGAGGGCGGATTTTTGCCGAGCTGTCCACGGCCGTCTGCGCGGCCGCCCCTCCGTCAGCGCTGCGCGCTGCCACCTCCCCT
>NZ_LSJM01000151.1 GCF_001557215.1 Sphingomonas sp. CCH9-E2
GTCACGAACACGCTGCCCCCGCCATATTTGGCAGCGTTTTCGACGAGGTTGCCCATAATCTCGTCGAGATCCTGACGCTCGATATGCGCGACGAGATCCTTGGGACCGTCGGTGTCGATGCGGACATGGGGATAGAGGCGGGCGACCGCGCGCTCGACCGATTCGACGCTGGGCCAGACGGGCGCGCGGCTGTGCGCGCTGCCGCGCCGTCCGACCGCGCGGGCGCGAGCGAGGTGGTGGTCGACCTGACGGCGCATCGTCCGCGCTTCGCGCACCACCGTGGCGGGCAGGTCGTCCGACTGCGCCGTCGCGGCGTTCATGATGACGGTCAGCGGCGTCTTGAGCGCATGGGCAAGGTTGCCGGCGTGGCGCCGCGCCTCTTCGGCCTGACGGTCGTTATGCGCGACGAGGCCGTTGAGCTCCTCCACCAGCGGCGCGACTTCGGCGGGCATCGCGCCGTCGATCCGCGGCGTTTCGCCGGTGCGCAGCTTCTGGATCGCGAGGCGCAGCTTGCGCAGCGGGAGCAGGCCGTACCAGGTTTGAAGCGCGGCCATCGCGATCAGGCCGGCGGCGAGCAGCAGGAAGCTGCGCACCAGGGTCTTGCGCAGCGCCGCGATCTGGGCGTCGAGCACTTCGCGTGTTTCGGCAACCTGAAAACGCCAGCGGACCGGCGATCCGGGCAGCTTCACATCGCGTTCGACCACGCGCAGCCGCTGATCGAGCTGGTCGGAATCATAGGTGTGCAGCTCGAGATCGTTGTGCGTCATGCCCGTATCGAGGCGGCGGTCCCACAGCGAGCGCGACGGAAAGGGCTCATGTCCCGGCCCGGACACCTGCCAGTAGAGGCCCGAATAGGGTTCGAGGAAACGCTGGTCTGAAAGCTGGCGGTTGAACGCGACATTGCCATCGGGATCGAGCTCAGCCGAGACGATCAGCGAGGTCAGGATATATTCCAGCCCCTCGTCGAAATTGCGCGTCACGGCGCTGGTGAGCACGCGGTCGAGCGCGAAGCCGCCACCCGCGAGCAGCAGCGTGATCCACGCCGCAGCGATCAGGATCATGCGACGGCTGAGCGATCCGGTGCTGGGGGTATAGCTGCGCGGCGCGGGGTCGCCCGGACGCGTTTCCACCGGTGCCGCCACGTCCCCAGCCGGCGTGCGGTGCACGATAGACTTTAATCGACGAAACATCATTTCCCCTCCCGCTCGCGGGAGGGGCTAGGGGAGGGCCTGTCCACACGGAGCGCGGCCTGTAGTGACAGGCCCTCCCTTAGCC
>NZ_LSJM01000152.1 GCF_001557215.1 Sphingomonas sp. CCH9-E2
CGTTCACCACCCCGCCCACCGCAGACGAGCCGAACAGCAGCGCCGATGGCCCGCGCAGCACCTCAATGCGCTCGGCCAGGAGCGGGTCGATGACCACCGCATGATCGACGGAGGTATTGGACAGGTCGATCGCGCCAATACCGTCCGTCAGCACGCGGATGCGCTCGCCCTGGAAACCGCGCAGGATGGGCCGGGACGCCGAAGGGCCGAAGGAGGTCGCCGACACGCCCGGCAGACGCGAGAGCGTCTCGCCAAGTGACGGGCGCAAGTCTCGGGTCAACGCCTCACCCTTCAGCACCGATGTGCCCTGAAGGACGTCGGTTTCGCTTTGCTGGAGTGGGGCGGTGACGATGATGTCGCGGTCCGAAGCGGGTATCTCCGGGCGGGATGGCCTAGGCGCAGTCGCCTGAGCGGTCGGCGCGTTCGCGGCATCGGTTTTGCTGCTCGGCATTGCGGTAGACGCGCTCTGCGCGACCGCGTTGCCGCTGATCGCAACAAGAGAAATCCCGATTAAAAGCACCGCCCTGGTTCTCATTCCCATCGCCTTGCCTGAAGAATATTGCGTCCGCGCGGTGTTATACTGTTACGCGATTCGAGGCCGAGTAGCCGCGTTTCAAAGGCGGTTCAAGGGGAGGTGCATTTGATCTGGGCCCCACAACAGGCCGCTGGCTGAGAACCGGCCATGCTGCACGACGAAACCAGATGACTCTTTGTGTATAAGAGCCGCTTGCCACTTCTCTGCACGGTTTATGGACCATCCGCCGACGCCGACTTCGATCGAAATGCCGGCTGCTGCCACTCACTTCGATGGCTGCGAAACCGACTGTGGCACTCCGGGAAACGGCAATGGCGGAAATGCCCCGCTTCTGCCGACACCGACTTACAAAACTGACATATTCACTGAGTTCATGTCGTACGCCCCAGCTTCAGGTTCCCGATAAGCGCAATGACTTGCAAGGCCTTCTTGAGCCTCCGCAGATCTCACTTCTTCGCGCAGAATTTTTCACTTGATGAAATCCACGGGTAAATTAACACAAAGAAAGGCATCATGATAGCGGCCCGGATCGGTAACTCTCCTACCAATCCACTCCAGTGACCGGTATACCAACCATGAACAAATGTTCCTATCGCGACCGCGATAGCACCTGTTGCAAGTCCGGGTATCCACCTCAATCTATATTTCATAGATATTCTCATTATTGTGGGATTTTTATTAGATGAGTTGGTCCTTAAGCATCGGCGGCGACCGCTTGGCATCGTAAACAGGACCCGGCTCGCGACATGCCTGCGCGTGAGCGCGAATACGACGCTTATAGTGGTAGGTCTCGGGCGCGAGTGCGACGAATCCAAGTACGATACCCACGAGGACATGGGCCGCGACCGTGATACCTGTGACGAGTACGATCGCAGCAGCGATCTCCAGATTTTGGCCAACGAAAAGGGCAGCAACGCCCACGAGCGCGACGTCCTTGTTGGGGACTAGCGGAAGGCGCGACATCATCAGGCGGACGCTCGCCAGCAATATCCACCATCCTGCTGCGACGTCGGGAACAACGAGATGCCACATAAGCGCGGAGAGCGTCACCGTCGCCGCAATGCGCAGGAGATGGACGACGAAGATGCGGATCAGCACAGGACGACGAAGCGTGAACATTCGATGTCCGAATGCGGTGATACCGATCGACACGGCCATCACGAAAAACACAGACCCGACAATCGCGGTTCCGACGCTTCCGGTCCTCAACTCAAGGAACATGGGATAGGCGAGAGCGAGTACGGCGATCGTCGCCACATTGCCAGCAAGCGCGGACAGAATCGCGACATCCTTTACGGCACCAAATGGCGACGCGACCATCTCAGCCCGGCGTTTTGCCCAAAGATAGAACTGCGTCTCTCCCATGTAGCCCAGGACAAGATTATTGGTCACCTGCTTGTGAAGCAACGGAAGCAGACCAACGACGGGCAAGCGCCATAGCCCCCGGAAGATCGCCCACTCGGACACCGGTGTAGCTAGGTAGGAAGCCGCAAACGCCAACCAGAACAGAGCGCTCGTCGGTACTAAGGTGGTGAGAGTTATGAAATCGATGGAGCGCAGCTGAAATGCAACGGCGGCAAGAATCCCTAGCGAGAACGCAAGGCTACCCCAACGGGTGAAGCCGGGCCGGACAACGCCCTGAAGCGTCCTGAGCGTGGCTGGCAGCGGACTCGGTTTGATGCGCAAGCCCAAAGGTCCAATATTCATGTTCGTTAAGCCCCGAAAATCGTAGCCCATTGTCACAGGCCGCGGACAATTCGTGTGGTTCGAACGCCGACACGGGGGTGGCATTGCGCGCAAATAGCGTTCCGCTAGGGGTCGCATGGCTTGTCGGATAGAGTCACGACCATCATCGCCGCCACTGCTCCGATGCGATCGGCAACCCCCAGCTCAGACTGACACATTACCAACGCATGATTTGGTGCGCTGGGAGGCGTCCTTGCTCCCATCATCAATTTTCCCGGCCGCTCTGAAATAATGTCTATTGTCTGAAGACGCCGCGGCCGAACACATCCGCAGTCCGTTTGCAAAAAACGAGCGGACCTGCACGGCCTTCAAAAATCGCGAGATACCGAGACCGAGAAGGCGCGTGGGCGGGCGGGTGTGTACTGGCGTTCCGTGCGCACCGAAAAGGGATTGCCAAAGGCAAGCGTGTCGCCCCGCGCATTGAAGAGGTTCGTCGCCGACAGGTCCACCACGAACGCTCCCCTGCGAGCCTCAAGCCCCGCCCCGAACTCGGCGAACCCGCCCATCCGCCGGTCGAGCCCAGGGTCCAGGCTCAGCCTAGACCGTCCTAGGTAGCGACCGGTCACCGCGGGCGACACTCGCCAGGACCCTGCATCGATCGAATGTCGCATCTCGAAGTGGCCGGATACGTCAGGTACAACAGGAAGGCGCGGGTCACGCTCCAACTCTGCACCATCAATGCCGCGAACCAGCCGGGCGCGCTGGCCGGAGGCGCCCGCAACAAAGGACCATGCCGATGTCGGCCGCCACCGAACGGTCAGTTCGCCGCCCAGGATATTCGCGTCGCCAGCGTTACGCGTCGCCACAAGGCCGGAATTAAGAAGATAGTCCGACTGAACGTCCGACCAGATGGAGCTGAACGCGCCAACTTCAACCTGAAGCCTGCCGCCGTCCGAAGTGCGTCGAAATCCAGCCTCGAAGGCGACCAACTGATCGGCATCGTAGCGGCCGGTTTCCACGTTGGTCGGATCAAGGCCCCCGGGCCGGAATGCGGACGCAACGCGAAAGTAGGCCAACGAGGTGGAGGAGGGCAACCATGACAGCGTCGCGCTGGGCGATACGCCCCATAAAGACTTGGACCGAACTTCGGTTCCAACATCGTCGTCGCGGTCCTCCTTGACGGTCGAGCGGAAAACGCGGATGCCAAGGCCGAGACGAAGACCATCGATAAGGGGTCGGCTACCCTCGGCAAACATGGCTGTTTCGGTGACGCTTCTTGACGCGTCCAGCAAATCTGCGATCATCGGGCCGATTTCCGATGCTCGGCCGCGAGCGCCGCTACGGGATGAGAGATAGGAAACGCCCAAAGCCCAAGGCGTTCGGCCGCTTTTGTTCGCAAGGCGGATTTCCTGGTCGAATACCTGATATGTGCGGGTTTCGGCATACCGCAGCGGCGCGGTCAGACCGAGGGACGAGGCCGCGCTGCTCGCGTCGTCAACCTTCAGCGTCCTCTGCGTTGCTAGGCTTGTAGAGACGGTCAGGGCATAAGGCCCAAGCTCACCTTGCAGGACGCCCGAGGTGAGCCAGACATTATTCGACCGTGGCTCCGGCGTCCGGTCTGCGCGTGTCAGCTCTTCCTTGTCGCGATCCACATATTGGCTGTCGAGCGCGCGGATGTTCTGACCGGCGCCAATGAGGTCAAAAGTCCACCCCTCGCTTGGGACAACGCGAAGCGACGCTCTGGTGCCGCGCACGACCGTTCGGTTGACGTCCGAGCGACCTCCAGCGTTGTTGATCCAGCCTGGCGCGACATCGACGTAGCCCACCAACCGCAAGGCGGCCTGATCCTGGCGCACGGGTAAGTTGACGACGCCCTCGACCGACGCGCCGACACCGTGACCCGGGAGGCCGGCGATACGCTGACGGGAGCGACCGGCAAATTGGCCCAAATCGGGCGCAATGGTCATCACGCGGTAGACGCCGCCCAGTGCTCCCGTGCCGTAAAGCGGCCCCTGCGGTCCCTTCAGCACTTCGACCCGATCCACATCAACCATTCGGAAGTCGGGATCGGGCGCGTCGTAAGTGATCCGGGCCTCGTTCAGGTACACGCTCACCGGGGATTGTCCGAAGCCAATAAACGGACTGTCGGCTATGCCCCGCAAGAACAATCGGCTCGCACCTGGCCCGCCATTCGTAGCAATCAATCCCTGAACCTGGGTCGCCACCGCCGACGTGCCAGCGTCCGAGCCCGCGGCGGCGCTTCCATCCAGTACATGGACCGTGACCGGTCCCGGCACTTGCGAAAGCAACTCGCGCATCTTCCTGGCGGTGACGATGATGTCCGATGAAACGGTTGGATCTGCGCTGGCGGCTGTCGGGCCGGCGTTCGGGGCGGCGGGGGCAGCCGATATCCGAAAGGTCGCCGGTCCGACGCGGTGGGCCGAGAGGCCGGTGCCTGCCAAGAGTCGCGCGTAAGCGGCATCAACCGTCATCCGGCCTCGCAACGCGATCGCCCGGCGCTGTGGAAGCGGAGCATCGAGCGCGAACGATGTCTTCGTCTGAGTGGCGAGCGCGGCGAGCATCGTCTCAAGCGTACCAGCGGGGACGTCGATCGAAAGGACACGCTCCTGAGCCGCTGCCGGTCCGGCAACGCTAGTCGCCAGCGCCGCGGACGAGACGCACAGTGCTTCCTTCCACTCTCGCATCCAACCCCGTCAACTGCTTAAGCGTGTCGATGGCTGACGCGCCCGGTTCGATCGTGATGACGCCCGAGAAGCGCCTGTTGGCCAGGTCGCGGCCGATCTCCACCCGCCGTCCTGCGTAGCGCGACACATCAGCGACGACCAGCCCGAGCGGCGCGCGGTTATACACGAGCCGACCCCGCCGCCAGCTCCCGACGGCCTCGGTCGCCTGGGCGGTGATCTCCACCACACCGCGTCCCGGGTCTGCGAAAAGCGCCTTGCCCGCGTCTAGCACGACGGGCTGAGCGAACCGAACCGAGCTCACCGACACAGTCCCGGCCTGAACCGCCACCCTGAGAATACCGTTCTCCAGAGAGACATCGAACCGGGTGCCGACATCTTTGACGAGGAAGTCGGCCGCCTCGACAGTGAAGGGCGAAGCAGGATCGTGGCGCACGTCAAAGAACGCGGTCCCGGTCAGCCGCACGTGACGGGCATTGTCGACATTGGCAACCAATGTCGACCCAGGCGCAAGTGTCGCTTTCGCGCCGCTTGGCAGCGTGACGGACCTCATTTCGCTAGCGGCAGTGCGATAGACCGGCGAGGCGGTCGGCGCGTCAAAGCGCAGAAGCGGCAGTGATACGATGGCCACGGCCGAGGCTGCAACGGCGCCCGCGACGATGCGCCAGCGCAGCCATTTGCGTGCGCCTTTGTTTTTGACCGCGCGCGGAAGAAGAGCGGGCCGTAGGCGATCGATCTCTTCATCAAGCAGCGCAATCTCGTTATAACACGCACGATGCTCAGAATTCGCAGCTAGCCAGCGAGTAAAGCCATCCCAGTCAAAGTCGTCGCGATGCTGTCCCTGATGCCACAGCGCGGCCTGCTCGTAGATGTCCTCTGTCGTGGTCATTTCGCATCGCCGCCGACGGAGCACGCCGGCAGTCTCCTGGTTCGAACGTAAGACGCCGAGCAAGCCATCCCGCCTCAGTCCCTCAGCGATCGCCGAAGAAAAGTCATCGCGGTTGCCATGTGCTTCTCCACGCCGCTGCGCGTAATGCCGAGCTCTCGAGCCACATCCGCGTGCGGCAACCCATCGAGCTTGTGAAGCCGGAACACTCGGCCGGCTGCGGGCGGCAGCGCCGCGATGGCGGTCGCCAGACGTGCCGAGCGCTGTTGGTCCTCCATCGCCTGTTCGGCGCCCGGGCGCGGATCGGCTGTTTCGCCTGGGCTGGCGGCACCATATTCCGCAACCGACCAGTCACGGTCGCGCGTTGAGCGGCGGCGTCTTTCCCGCATCCGATCCAATACAAGGTTCTGTGCCGCGCGATAGAGATACGCGCGGCCATTTGCGACGGGGCTGCCGCCGGCCGCATGAACTCGCAGCCAGAGTTCCTGAAGCACGTCTTCCGCTTCGGCCGGATCGCCTGTGCGCGTGATCAGAAAGCGGAGAAGCTCCGGACGGTACGCTGCGTACAAGGCGGCAAGACCGGATTGCGGGGCGTGGACGAGCTTCTCCCGTTTACCTTTTTCTCCAGGGGCGTTCGGAGGCAAAAAATCCGTCTCGGCTTTTCGGCAGGTGCGGTTGCGTCCTGCGGCGGCGTCTCATTCGCAGAGGATGGCCCAAAGGCGGTGGACTTGCAACGCCCAGGTGAGCTCTTCCTGTCGAAAGGTTATGAGTTGGGCACTGCTATCGTGGCTGCGGCACTGTTTCTGCCTCCTCCAGTAATGCTGGATCAGATGGCGATCGTGCCGGTGCTTTTTCAAGAAACGGCACCTGTCGGCCATGTGCCGCAAGAGGTACCGGCTATAGGCTCCGAAGGCGAAGCAACGTCGGCAAACCCCGTTGAGGCTCCAACGCCACCGTCGTCACCGGAGGAAGGTTTGCCGATAGATATTGGCGCCGAGCAGCAGACGGTCGAACACAATGACATTGTGGTCACTGCTCGACCGGGTCATGCGCCGGGAGATCCGTTGCAAGCTGTCAACGCACAGGCATTTGCCATCACCCAGACCGTTGACAAGGCGGTCGTCGCGCCGGTGGCGATGACCTATCAACGCGCCTTGCCTGGTTCGGTTCGTGGGGCAATCCGCAATTTCTTCAATAATCTGGCTGAACCGGTTGCATTCCTCAATTTCCTCGTTCAGCTCAAACCCGGCAAGGCGGCCGAGACGGCCGGACGGTTTGCGATCAACACAACGGTCGGCGTCGCCGGGATGATCGATGTCGCCCGGAAAAAACCGTTCAAACTACCTCGTAGATCGAACGGCTTTGCCAACACACTGGGCTATTACGGCGTAAAGCCCGGCCCCTTTCTGTTCCTTCCGCTGATCGGCCCTACGACCGTCAGAGACCTCATCGGCCTTGGTATCGACCGAATGGTTCTTCCGTCGGCGTTCGGCCAGCCGTTCAACCAGCCCACCTACACGGTTCCAGCAAGCATCGTTGGGTCGCTTGATTACCGGGTTCAGTTCGACTCACAACTTCGCGAGTTGAAAGACACGCCGGACCCGTATGCTGCTTCGCGCAGGAACTATCTGGAAGGCCGCCAGGCGGAGATTGACGCTCTGCATGGGCGAACGTCACCGCAACCGATCACGCGCCGTACGCTCCCGGTTTTCCCATGATGCATGGCTCTCCTGCTCGTTCCGAACTACGCCGCATACAAGAGAATTGGCTTGCCAAGAGCGAACGACGGGTTCTCCAATGGCTTTGCGCCCGAATGCCTGCTTCCATCACGCCGGATCGCCTGACCGCCATCGGCATGATTGGAGCCACAATGGTTTTTGGCGGCTACATTGCGAGCAATCTTGGCCACCTTTGGTTACTTTTGTCCCTCGCCGGCTATGTCGTTCAATGGTTTGGGGACTCAATGGACGGAAGCCTCGCGCGGTATCGTAAGATCGAGCGCCCCTCCTACGGATACTTCATCGATCACAGTTGTGACGGGATGGCAAATCTGCTGATCGTGGCCGGGATCGGCCTTTCCCCGTACGTGACCATGAACATCGCCATGGTCGCGCTGGCCGGTTACCTCTTGATGTCGGTTCACACATTCCTCGCGGCGCGAGTGATGGGCGAATTGCGACTGTCCTATCTCGCAATGGGTCCTACCGAGCTTCGCCTTTTCCTGATCCTGTTGACGATTGCGATGATGGCAATCGAGCCCGGCGGAGACCGTATCTGGACGATACCGGCACTAGACGCTCTGGTAGGATTCATCGGCGCCGCGCTGATTTGCCTATTTATAGTGCAAACCTTGCTAGTGGCTAGAACACTTGCTCGTGTCGATTCAAATGCGGATCGTTGATGTCAATGAGTACTACTGCCCGACAGGAGGTGGGGTTCGAACGTACATCGACCGGAAAATGCGACTCCTGGCTGATCTTGGTCACGAACTTATTGTCATCGCACCCGGCCATGAGAATCGTCTCGAACACCGCCCCGGCGGGGGGCGCGTTTTCTGGGTAGCCGCACCCCGCCTTCCGTTCGACCGAAGCTACGGGATGTTCTGGGATGGGGCTCCGGTAACGGCACTGCTCGATGAACTAAATCCCGACGTCGTCGAGACAAGCTCGCCGTTTCGCCCCGCATGGATCGTCGCCAACTGGAGAGCGCCCGCAGCTAAAGTCTTCTTCGCACACAATGACCATATGACTGCCTACGCGCAGCGTTGGGTGGGACGACTGGCCTCGCGGCAAAAAGTTGAGAGTTGGTTTGGGTGGTACACCCGCTACCTTGCTCACTTCCTCGACAGGTTCGATGCCTTTGTCACGAATGGCAGGACGCTCGACCGTTGGTATTCCGGCCGCGGACTTCAGGTCGATGCACCGCTTCCGCTCGGCGTGGAAGGCGGCGTTTTCGCCCCGCATCTTCGAGATGAACAACTACGGGCAGCGCTACTGGGCGAGTGCCACCTTCCACCTTGTGCGCATTTACTTATCGGGGTCGGGAGGCATCACCCGGAGAAGCGCTGGCCGATGGTTATTGATGCGGTTGAACAAGCCGGCCAATCGGCACCTATTGGGCTCATCCTCCTTGGCGACGGCGTCGATCGACCCAAAATCTTCAGCCGCGTCGCTGGCAATCCCCACATCCGGCTGTTTAAGCCGATCTTCGAGCGTGAGCGATTTGCATCCGTGTTGGCCAGCGCAGATGCGCTCGTGCACGGATCGGATACCGAACCTTTTGGTCTCGTTGCCTTAGAAGCCATCGCGTCAGGGCTGCCGTTGATTGTTCCTAACGAGGGAGGGTCAGCGGAATTTGCAGCACCAAGCCATTCCGAATCCTATAATGCGCGTGACGCGAAATCCTGCGCAGCGGCGATCCTGCGCCTGTTGGCGCGGGATTCCGTACAGTTACGTTCGGCAACCCTGGATGCAGCAGGAAGAGTTCGTACGGATCTCGATCACCTAATTGACCTACTGGATTATTATAATCAGCTACTCTTACGACGATCGATTTCATGATAAATTTCGCGAAAAAAAATGAAGCAAGGGTTGTAGTCATTGACGTATCTTACGGAAAACATTCCCTGGTGGCTTGATATAGCGCGCATCCTACTGGCAGGGTTGCTGGGTGCCATAATTGGCTGGCAACGTGAGCACCACGGCAGGGAAGCCGGAATCCGAACCTACATGGCTGCTTCGCTAGGAGCCTGCGCCTTCGGACTTGTGTCGAACGCCATCGGGGACCAAGGTCGCATCTCTGCGGGAATTGTTACTGGAGTAGGATTCATTGGCGCCGGCATCATCCTGCGCGACGCTGGGCGCGTGACGGGGCTCACAACGGCAGCTACGCTCTGGGCGTCTGCAGCGGTCGGGTTAAGCGCCGCGTACGGGATCTATCATCTGGCTGTCATAACCGCTCTGATGCTTCTTTTGATCCTTGAGCTGCCTCGCATGCCTGGGTGGACGCGGGTTTCGCACCGAGCCCGCTTGCATGTACACCATTCGGATTCCGACGACGAACCTACTCGATGAACATCACCTTGCACGCCGAAGCAGGCCAATCGGCTCGGAATCTAGCGCCGTGGAAGTTGGAATTGACGTCCCTTTCTCGGGATTTTCGCTTCGATGCAGCTTTTGAACGGCCAAATGAGCCTGCGGCTCAATCCGTGCTATGATACGCTTGTACTGGGGATGTTCGATGCGCTCGCTAAGCCTCGCTGTTTGCGGCCTTCTTCTCGCGGGGCCTGGCTTTGCTCAATCGCCGAACTGGTTGAACGCCCGGACGATCGAAATCGACATGAAGAATTTCGCTTTCGTTCCAGCCACGATCACGCTTCAACGCGGTGTTCCCTACCGCTTGCGCTTTGTTAACACGGCAGGGGGCGGCCACAATTTTGTCGCCAAGGCCTTTTTCGAGCAAGCCAGTATTGCCCCTGCCAGCCGGTCGACGATCAACAAGGGTGAGGTCGATCTGGGAGGCGGAGAAAGCGGGGACGTGCGCCTGGTTGTCAACCGGATCGGAACCTACGACGTGCATTGTTCGCACTTCATGCACTCGATTTTCGGCATGAAAGGCAAGATCGTCGTCCGGTGAGCGTCACTGGCTCGGCTCTCTTCCATGTCATGGCTGAGGACGTTCGGCGTAATGCAACGGCAAAGCCAACTCAGGCTCTGATAAGTGATCTCGTCGGGCTTCGTAACATTGCCGTAGTCCGTTTCGCTGGCCTCATATTTTAGAGAGCAAGTCAACGGGCCCGACAGCGACCACCCCGAAGGGCTATTGCGACGCACTCTCAAATCACCTATTGCGTTGGTGAGAGAGATTCGCAAAAAGGGTCAACGGTGAGAAATCTTGGTATTGGAACTGCACTCGGCTTCGGGCTGCTCACCGTCCCGGCAATGGCTCAAGACCAGTTCCTGCCGGGACCCGGCAGCACCTCGCAAACGATCATCGTGACCGGCGTCCGCGACGGCTATCAGGTCGATGCGACCAGCACCGCCACGCGCACACCGACCGAGCTCAACGATGTCCCCCAAGCGGTCTCGATCATCACGGAAACGCAGATCGACGACCAGGCGATGCGCTCTATTGCCGATGTACTACGCTATGTCCCCGGCGCCGTAATCTCTCAAGGTGAGGGACACCGCGATCAGATCATCCTGCGCGGGAACAGCAGCACCGCAGACTTCTTCGTCGATGGCTTGCGGGACGACGTGCAATATTATCGCGGCCTCTACAATGCAGAGAGGATCGAGGTTCTGAAAGGTCCCAACGCGATGATCTTCGGGCGCGGCGGCGGCGGGGGCGTAATCAACCGCGTCACCAAGCGCCCTGTCGCCAACGCCTTCATCAGCGGCAGCGGTTCGGCGGACACATATGGCGCATGGTATGTCGACGCCGACATCAGTCAGCCACTCAGCGAGTCCGTCTCCACCCGGATGAACGCCGTTTACGAGGAGTTCCGAAACAATCGCGACTTCTATGACGGGCGCCGGGTTGCGATCAACCCGACCGTCGCGCTCTCGCTCGGCGGTGCGACTCGGATCGATCTGGGCTTCGAATATAACAGCGACAAGCGAACGATTGACCGAGGCGTCCCCTCGGCCGTCCAGGGCTCGCTCACGAGCCCATCACGTCCGCTTACCGGCGTCCGCGACACCTTCTTCGGTGTGCCGGGGTTCAACGTCAGCGATTTCGAGGCCAAGGTCCTAAATGGCCGCGTTGAGCACCGCTTCAGCGACAATCTGACCCTGACCAGCCGGGTCTTATACGGTGATTATGACAAGCTCTATCGGAACGCCTTTGCGGTAACCCCGGTCACGCCACGCGGCGGCGTCCGCAGCGTCGGCCTCGAAGCGTATAGCGATCCCACGACGCGCACGAACCTGCTCAACCAGAACGACCTTGTGTGGACCGTCACCACCGGCCCCGTTCGCCACGTGCTGCTCGCCGGCTTCGAAGTTAGCGACCAGCGCACGCGCAACCAGCGGATCAACGGCTTTTTCGGGGGTGGCGATATCGTCAACGGGGGGCGGCGCGTCTTTGTCGGGTTGGCCGACCCGATCACGGTGCCGCCGGTTACGCTGCGCACCGCCGCCAACACCGGCTACCGGTCGGTCCGCACGAACGCCGACGTCACTGCCTTCTACGTGCAGGACCAGATCTCGATCGGCGACCATGTCGATGTCATCGGCGGCGTTCGCCGCGACCGCTTCACGCTCAACGTCGACGACCTGGTTGCCGCACAGAGCTATAGCCGCACGGACACCCTATGGTCTCCCCGAGTGGGCGTGGTGCTCAAGCCGGTGCAACCTGTCTCGATATACGCCAGCTATAGCCGGTCCTTCCTGCCGCAGTCGGGGGATCAATTCTCATCACTCGATATCACTAGCGCCGCGCTGGAACCGGAAAGGTTCGACAACTACGAGCTTGGTTTCAAGTGGGATATCCTGCCCACGCTGAACCTGACGGCCGCCATCTACCAGCTCGACCGCACCAACACCCGCGCGGCCGACCCCAATGACCCCGCACGGACGGTGCTCACGGGCGCGCAGCGCAGCAAAGGGCTCGAACTCGGCCTTAGCGGCGCGATCACACCCCAGTGGCAGATCAGCGCGGGCTATGCGCTGCAGGACGCGACAATTCGCAAAACGACGAGTGCCGCCCCGGCCGGGCGCGAGGTTCCGCTGGTTCCCAAACAGCAGGCTTCGCTGTGGACCCGCTACGACCTCACCCCTCGCCTTGGGGCCGGGGTCGGGGTCTATCACCAGTCGAGGAGCTTCACGTCCATCAGCAACACCGCCATCCTGCCCGCCTTCACCCGCGTCGATGCCGCGGCATTCTTCAAGCTCACCCCCCAGATCGAGGCGCAAATCAACGTCGAGAATCTGCTTAACAGCGATTATTTCTCGTCCGCCTACAACGACAACAACATCATGCCCGGCGCGCCGACGACGGTGCGCGCAACAGTTAGAATGAGATTATAACGGTGTTGGCCAACTTGGTCGGGTGCGGATCAAGCCGCCCTCGCAAAAGTCGGTGAGACGCCGCTGGCCGGTTTAGAAACCAGTCTTCGCCGATGGATCACAGGACTGGCGCATGAACTCCAGGGCATCACCGACGCGGCGCACCGCGTCATTGTCCCCGACGAATATATCGAGACCCTCGTAGGGCTGCGCGCCCCCTTTGATCTCCACCGACGCCTGGGGCGCGTTGGCCGAGTAAAGCGGTCGGATCGCAACCACCTGATCTAGTTTCACGCTGAGGGCGCTTTTGTCGGCGAGCGTGAGCGTAACGAGGCAACCACCTTTCACTCCTACGCTCGTGATCCTGCTGCTCCGCACGAAACCCGGCCAAGGCTTTGCGACGGCTGTGCCGCGGGTCAGCATGTCCTGGACGAACTTCGACGCACCCGCGGCGGTTCGTGGTTTGGCGGGCACCACCTGCTGAGCCGCCACGGGCGCTGCGCTTCCGAGCGAAAGTGCGTAGATCAATAGGTCAGGACGATGGGGCATCAGTGAACTTTAGCCGACCTTAGTCCTGCGTGGCGATAGGCGGAGGCGGCGCGGGCGCCTGATGCCGGGCGGGAAACAACGGCACGCCACCCCTATGATGGCCGTAGCCGTAATCACCTACGTCGAGCTGGAGAAGGCAATTCGCATAGCTCTCCGTTCCAGGCTGGAAGCCGTAGCTCGCACACGCCGCCCGATGGCGAGCGGCCATTTCTCGCGGACTGACGCAGCCAGAAAGCACGAGCGACGTCGAGATGGCGAGAAGCTTGAACGCGTCACGCACCATTGTCCTGGTCCAAACAAGGGCGGAACCCAAGGGGAAGAGCGCCGCCCTGGACGCAGAATGAACCAGTCCTCGTCAAAAGCCAAATGCCATTGTGGCCGGGACTCGCGATGGGAAAGCGGTCGACGACAACGCCACATTAACCTTCTTCCTTCACGGTGGAAGCCGGATCAACCCCGACGCGAGCGTGCATGTCGCTTTTCCTCGATCAAACGTTTGCGAGCACCGGGTTAGCTGCGATCCTATTCGGGGTTGTTGGTCTCGGCTGCGTGGTGAGCTGGCCGCTCCTACCCTCGCGCCGGGGAGCGCTCATGGTGCAGGGCGCGGGCGCGGGCGCATTCGCGCTTCACTTCGCGCTGATCGGCGCGCCTACCGCTTCGGCCGCATGCGTTCTTTCCCTGATGCAGCTCACCGTCGCGCTGGTGGTTCGTGACCGGGTTGCCAAGCTCGCGCTCGACGGCGCGACGTTGCTCGCGCTGCTGTTGCTCACCGTGGCGACCTGGCATGGAATCCTGTCCGGCCTTGCCGCTTGCGGCGGTGCATCTTCTTTCATTGCGCGGACCCAGCGATCAACGACGCGGATGAAGATCGTCTTTCTCGTGGCCGCGCCCTTCTGGCTGGCCCACAATCTTCTCATTGGCGCACCGTTCGCCTTGGCCGTTGATCTTGTATCTGTCGCGGGGAATCTGCTCGGGCTTTTTGCCTTTTGGAAGCGGGAACAGCGTCAAGCGGACGGGCCGCGCAGCCTCAGCTATCCGGCGCGGCTTTCCCCACGTCACGCTTTCCGCTCTGGTCACCTTTCCCTCGGCAAACTCGCGATCCCAAAGAGCGCGCGCGCGTTACAGGGAGCCCAGATCCTCACATGACACAGGCGATATACGCGCCCCCACTCCTGACGGCGCGTTCGATAGCTCAAATAGGCGGAAAGCGGAGTTGGAGCGAGCCACGCCCGGCGAACCTTGCCGACGCTAAAGCTTTGGTACGCTTGAAGATCGCCCTCGCTCGCGAAGCGGAACATATGATCTTCGATGTCCGGGATCGAGGGGAGCTGCTGCGCCGCACAGCTGCGGAGCTGAACGCCGCCGTAGCCGGCGAGCGAGGCATCTTCGTCCTGCAACGCATAGGCGACCTTGTCGGCTACATAGATGTACGGAGCGTGTGCATCGAAGGCGCTGCAGAATTTGCCTCTTTTAATCTCGCTATCCGGACACGGTGGCAGGGACGTGGGCTCGGAACAAGCCTGGTGAAGTCCGCCGAGGAATGGGTACGTCGCCGTGGCTTGCTCTTCCTGATCTTCCACGTCGCTGTTCGCAATGACCGGGCGTTCGCATTTTATGAACGGCTTGGCTATACCGTGTGCGGAGATGTTGTGGCAGCCAACAAAGAATCAGGCGTTATTGGCGATTACTACGCGATGGGCCGAATGCTCGATGCTGACGAAGTTGCCCTAGCGTGATGCATTAACGACTATCTTGTCCATACGGCCTGATCCTGATCATGCATCGCACCGTCTCGCGCGCCCGGGCTGCGGCCTTGCTGCACCCCTCCATCGTTTCGCGATTGGCAGTCATGATCCTGTCGGCCGCGACGATCGTACGGAACGCGGCCGGGTCGGCGCTCTGCATCATCCGCTGACCGGCCTCCCAGCGGGGTAGGTCCAGCGTTCGCGCCGCCATGCGTTCAGGCCATTGCCAGCTCGCCGGCGCGATCTCGCGCGCGACGAGGCCCGGCACGATCG
>NZ_LSJM01000153.1 GCF_001557215.1 Sphingomonas sp. CCH9-E2
CGCGGTCGGGGATGTGGCGGGCGTCGCGGCCGGTGGCGGCGATGTCGGCGACGATGTCGGCGCTGGTCACTTCGCGCGCGACGGTGCCGCCGTGATAGACCGGGTCGGGGAGGACCAGTTGGTCGCCGGGGGCGAGCTTTTCGGCGAACATCGCGACGAGTTCGCTGCGCATCACCTTGAGCGGACCATAGCCATGCGGCTGGAACAGCGCGAGGATGCGGCCGGGAAAGGCGTGCAGCGTATCGAGCGTCGCGCCGATCTTGTCGGGGTTGTGCCCGAAATCGTCGATCACCGCGACGCCGGTCGCTTCGCCGACCAGTTCGAAGCGGCGGCGCAGGCCGGTGAAGCCCTGGATTGCGTCGCAGATTGAATCGGGGTCGAGCCCGGCGGCGATGCACGCGCCGATCGCGGCAAGGGCGTTGGCGACATTGTGGGCGCCGGGGACGGAGAGGCGGATGCGGCGGGTCGTTCCGTCGGTCGTCAGATCGAAGCTGATTGCGAACGGCTCGGGCGTCAGGTTGCGGGCGGAGAGATCCGCGACTCCCTCGACTGCGAAGGTCTGCGTGCGGCTGGGGTCGAGCGCCTTGGCGAGCGTGGCGCTTTCGGCGTCGCCGACATTGACGATGGTCGTCCGCGCTTTGCCGGCGAAATCGCCGAACAGGGTGCGCAGCTCCTCGAGGCTCTTGTGATCGAGGCTGACATTGTTGAGCACCGCGACCTGCGGCGTGTAGAGCGCGATCGATCCGTCGCTCTCGTCGACCTCGCTGACATAGAGGTCGCCGCTGCCGATCAGGGCACTGGCGAAGGGCGCTTCGGGCCGGACGAAATTCTTCATCACCGCGCCGTTCATCACGGTGGGATCGCGGTCGAGGCTGTGCAGGATCCAGGCGATCATGCCGGTAACGGTCGACTTCCCGCTGGTCCCGGCGACGCCGATCGAGAGCGGGGCGGCGTTGAACAGCTTTGCGTTGAGTTCGGCGCGGGTCATGCGGGGGCAGCCGAGGCTGGCGGCCTGGACCATGTCGGGGACGCTGTCCTCGACCGCGGCGGAGGCGATCACGACCTGATCGGGCGAGGTGATGCCGCTGCCGTCCTGAGCGAACAGGTCGATGCCGAGCGAACGCAGCGCGTCGAACTTGGCCGGGAGACGCCCGCTATCGAGGCTGCGGTCCGAGCCGGCGACCGTCGCGCCCTGGCCAGCGAGGATCATCGCGAGCGGCATCATGCCGCTGCCGCCGATCCCGACGAAAAAATGGGGTTTGCCGTGTTCCATCATGCCGGGCTATCGCGGGTTATCGTGAGTGGGGCAAGGCGTTGCCTGTCCCTGCTTTCGTCCCGCCGAGCCGGGTTCGGGGTGCGTCGTTCCGGTCGAGAATGATCTGCCTGTGGCGCGGTGGACCCCGGAACAAGTCCGGGGTGACAATGGTGGTTGTTGGGGGTTGCACGAATATGCGGATCGGCGTCGTCGCACCGGCACGGACAGTCAGCGCGGAATCGGCGGCGCGGATGCAGGCGTTCATGGCGCTGTACTTGCCGAAGCATGACATCGTCTTCCACCCGCAATGCTTCCTGACCGAGGGGCATTTCGCCGGGCCGGACGATGTGCGCGCGGCGGCGTTTCTGGAATTCGCCAATGACGCGGCGTTCGACGCGATCTGGTTCGCGCGCGGCGGTTATGGTTCCAACCGCATCCTCGATGTCGCGATGCCGCAGCTGGGGGCGGCGGCGAAGAACAAGACCTATATCGGCTATTCCGACATGGGGTTCATGCTGGGTGCGCTCTATGCGCGGCGGATCGGGCGGCAGGCGCATGGATCGATGGCGAGCGCACTGGGCGTCAATGACAAGGGCACCGATGCCGGATGGGTGCTGAGCTGGCTGATCGACGGCAAGCGTGACGGGCTGGAGCCGACGCTGGACGGTCGCCCGGCAGCGGCGTTCAACCTGTCGATCCTGGCGGCGATGATCGGCACGCCATGGCTGCCCGACCTGACCGACCATGTCCTGCATATCGAGGAGGTCGGCGAACCGATGTACCGGATCGACCGGATGCTGTTCCAGATGGCGCATGCCACGCAGCTGCAGGGCATCGCCGGGGTGCGGCTGGGCGCAGTGACCGACATGGTCGACAATGACGTGCCGTTCGGGGAGTCGTTGGAGCAGATCATCATCCGCTGGTGCCGCGAGATGGGGGTGCCGTATCTGGGGCGGTCGGGGATTGGGCATATCGCGCTCAACCGGGTGGTGCCGTTCGGGGTGGTTTGAGGTCGGGGCTGACAGGTTTCCGACGATCCTGACGAAAATAGGCATGTATGGGGCCGAGGCGACCGCGACGGGGCGGGTTTGCGCCCGGTAGGCGACTGCGACGCGACACCTGCGCGACGGGCTGACACCATCGGCGCGACATCTGGGCGACAGTGAAACGACTGTGCCGCGACCGATGTGCAACGGGCAAGCGACACCCGGGCGACGGGTTCGCGACCGTGGCGCGAGCCCGCCGCGACCGGCGTGCGACAGCGATGTTCGGCGTTTCATGCGAGCGGATTCGGGCGGGGTGCGCATCGACCAGTTTATGCGCTTTTTGGGGGCTTGTAGGAAAGGCCGGATTTCGTAGCTGTCGCGTCACTAGTTCGGTGATACCCAACGGCGATGATCCCGACCGATTTGCGCCCGATCTTTCAGTCCCACTTGCTCCCGCAGGAGCGCCTGCTCTGGTCGGGTCAGCCGCAACAGGGCGTGACGCTGAGCGGCATGGATGCGCTGCTGATTCCGTTCAGTCTGATGTGGGGCGGGTTTACGATCTTCTGGAACGTGATGGTGTGGTTCAGCCCTTATTCGGGCGAGGTCGATGGCGGCGCAGGTTGGTTCTTCAAGCTGTGGGGCCTGCCGTTTCTGTTGATTGGACTGTATCTGATCGCCGGCCGGTTCTTCCACGATGCGTGGCTGCGCAGACGGCAATTCTATGCGGTCACCGACCAGCGCGTGATCGTGCTACGCGGCGGATCGACCACGTCGCTGGATATCCGGCGCCTCCCCCGGCTCGACCTTGCGCAGCACCGCGATGGTCGGGGGACGATTACGTTCGAGCCTGGCAACCAGATGTGGATGGCGGCGAACGGCCTGAACTGGTGGCTTCCGTCGAGCGGGAGCCCGACGCGCTTCTTTCGCATTCCGGAGCCGCGCAACGTGTATGAGCTGATTCACCGCCAAGCGCAGCCGTGATGGCCGCTGAACTGCGTCCAGCATGTCGGGCGG
>NZ_LSJM01000154.1 GCF_001557215.1 Sphingomonas sp. CCH9-E2
ATGAGCTTAATGCACTAACAAACCAATCGGTCCACTCGGTGGGGGCAGACCACGCGGTGGCGAGATCGTCGAGCTTGAGCGCGGCGCTGCCCAGCCAATATTCGCTCTGGCTATGGTCGTAGATGCGCCCCGTGTCCGCCGGACTGCGCGCAAGCAGCGCGCCGGTGACGCGATGCGCCTCACGGAACTTGGCGAGCGCGTCGGCGAGCCGGTCGCGGTCGCCATCATCTTCGCCCATCGCGTGGAGGATCTGTGCGCGCCGGGCGAGGCTGTCGTCGGGCAGATGCGACAGGTCGCCCTGATCGGCATAATAGGCCATAGCGCGCTGATTGACCGATTCCATCACGTCGAGCCGACCCACGCCGCGCAATTTCGTTCGCAGGTCGGTCAGCATGAATTCGATCAACCCTTCGGCCTGAGTGCGTTCGTGGACCGCCTGCGCCCGGGATACGAGCGCGAAGATGGTCGTCGCGGTCATCCCTAACGCGATCAGCAGCGCGCCGAGCGTGACCGCCGTCACGCGCCGCAGCCGCCGTTGCGCATCGCGCTGAACCAGCGCATCGAGCGGCAGGCCGGCCAGCCCGGCGACAATCTTCAGAAAGGCGAGGCGCGGTCCGTCCCCCTCGCGCCGAAAATCGGCGGCGAGCGGTTCGGCGTCGCCGCGCAGCGGTTCGGGTAATGCCGCGTCGGGTGCGCCGCGCGCATGGGCGACCAGGATCGGGGCGGCGGGATTGAGCGCGCGGAACAACGCGATCTCGCGCCCGACCCAGCGCGACTGCACCGCATCGGGCGACGCGACGACGATCAGGGCGGAGGATTGCGCGATCGCCTGTTGCACCGCCTGGGACAGGTCGGCGGCGGCGGACAGGTCGGCGCGGTCGCGAAAGATCGGCCCGATCCGCCCCGGCGCCTGGCCGGGCAGCGGCGTGACGCGGTCGGCCAGCCGCCGGGGCAGGCGATAGGATTCGAGCCGCCGTTGCAACCGCGCGGCGAAATCGCGATCGGCATGGCTATAGCTGACAAATGCCCGAAATGGTTTGATCGGCTCCATCGCATTCCCCCCGCGCTGACCCAAAACGAGGATGCGGTGAAATTGCGAAAGTCCAAAACGGATAATGGGCCGATCTGCGCCCCGTCATCGGCCCATCGGGCAGGGGTTCAGGCGACGCGCGCTTCGTCCTGCATGCTGTCGCGGGTGGCGAGGCTGCGGGCTTCGCCGACCGGGAGCGGGCGGCCGAAATAATAGCCCTGGACCTTGGTGCAGCCGAGCGCCTGGATCAGGCGATGTTCGTCCTCGGTCTCGACGCCTTCCGCCGTGGTGGCCATGCCGAGGCTCTCGGCGAGCGCGACGACGGCGCGGATGATGGCGATCGCCTCCTTCTGCCCCTTGGACGCGCCCTGCACGAAGCTGCGGTCGATCTTGATCGAGCTGAAGCGCGTGCGGGACAGATAACCGAGCGAGGAATAGCCCGTGCCGAAATCGTCGAGGCTGAGGCGCACGCCCATGTCGAGGATCGCTTCCAGCGTCTGCACCGCGGCGGTGCCTTCGCGCATGAACACGCTTTCGGTCACCTCGAGTTCGAGGCGGCTGGGGTGCAGGCCGCTATCCTTGAGCGCGCGACTGACGAACGATGCGAACCCGGCATTGTGCAGCTGTTCGGGGCTGACATTGACCGCGACGCGGATCGGGTCGTCCCACTTGGCCGCTTCGAAGCAGGCGGCGCGCAGCACCCATTCGCCGATCGGGGCGATCAGGCGCGCATCTTCCGCCAGCGGCACGAACTTGGCGGGGGAGATCGGTCCGAGTTCGGGATGGGTCCAGCGCAGCAGTGCTTCGAAGCCCATCAGCGCGCCGGTGCCGGCCTGAACCACCGGCTGATAGAGCAGATGAAACTGGTCATTCTCGAGCGCGGCGCGCAACGCGATTTCGAGGACGCGGCGTTCCTCCGCCTCGACATGCAGTTGCGGCTCATAGGCGTGAAAATTCCCGCCGCCGGCGTCCTTCGACCGGTAGAGCGCGAGGTCGGCGGAGCGGATCAGCATCTCCGCCGTGCGCCCGTCGCGCGGGCCGAAGGCAAGGCCGACGCTGGCGCCGATATAGAGGGTATGGCTGTCGACCTCATAGGGTGTCGACAGGACGTCGATGATGGTGCGGGCCAGCCGTTCGACGGCGAGCGAATCATTGGCGTCGCGCACCACCACCGCAAACTCGTCGCCGCCCAGCCGCCCGATCATCTCGTTCGGGGTCATCAGCTGTCGCAGGCGTTCGGACACGCGCATCAGCAACCGGTCGCCGACCGGGTGGCCGAGCGTGTCGTTGACCGCCTTGAACCGGTCGAGGTCGATCATCATGAAGGCGCAGCGCGCGTTCCACTTGTCCGCCTCGGCCATCGCGGTGGCGAGCGCTTCGTTGATCAGCAGGCGGTTGGGCAGGCCGGTCAGCGTGTCGTAGCGCGCCATCTTGCTGATCTTGTTCGCCGACTCGCGCGCTTCGGTGACGTCGGAGCCGACTCCGCGAAAGCCGATGAAACTGCCTTCTTCGCTCAGCCGCGGCGAGCCGGTCAGTTCCCACCAGCGCTCCTCCCCGTCGACGATGACGGGGAGCAGGATGTCGCGGAACGGTTCGCGCTTCTTGAGCGAATCGGCGAGGTCACGCAGCCCCTGTGCAAAATTGCCGCTTTCCCAGCTTGAGCCGGCGAGCACCTGTACGAACGGCATGCCGTTGATCGCCTTGGGATCGACGCCGAGCGAGACGGCGAAACGCGGATTGGCGCGGCACACGCGGCGCTGGGCATCGGTTTCCCACAGCCAGTCGGCGCTCTTGTCCTCGAACTCGCGCAGCAACAGGCTGACGGTCTCGTCGCGTTCGGCCAGCGCAATTTCATTGGCGCGGATCACGACCAGGGCCTTGCCGCGCGCAAAGCAGGCGATAACGAGCAACAGGGTGAAGAGCAGCCCCGCCGCGCCGAGCGCGGGGGACTGGGTAAGCGCGAGCGCGGTTGCATTGGCACTGCCCAGCACGACAAGGAAGCAGATCGTGGCGAGCGGAAGCGCGGCCATCGCGAGCGAGGACGCGACCATCAGGATCGACAGCACGATCCACATGCCATTGGCCGCCTGCGCATCGGCATAGGCGCCGAACAGCAACGGCGCGATCGACCAGACTGCGCCAAGCGAAATGCCGTCGAGCATCGTTTCGCGCACATCGCGCAGCGTGGCCGTCCGTTCGGTGCGGTGGCGCACGGCGAGACGGCGAAAGGCGACGGCGGTCCCGACCGCAGCGGCCAGCGCGCCCCAGCTGGCGAGCTGCCACAGCGGCACGAGGCGGGCGAAGTTGAGAACGATCAGCGTCGCGCCGAGGACGTTGGCCGCCAGCATGAACAGGGCAAGCTGACTGCCCGCATTCATCTGGGCCGCGCGGATCGGCCCCCAGTCGGTCGTATCCGCCGGATCATAGAGTCCGAGCAGCGCGCGGATATCGATCCGCGGGCGCGCGAACTGGGAGGTGGTCTGACTCGTCACCGGCGCAGTCGTAGCGGGGGTAGGTTAGCGATCGGTTAGAAACGCGTGGGGGCAGGGGAAATAAATGCGGCGG
>NZ_LSJM01000155.1 GCF_001557215.1 Sphingomonas sp. CCH9-E2
TCTGAAATGGGTGGCCGGGTGGGGGAGCGGGCCGGTGCCGCCCGGTCCAGCGCAGCTGGACGGCAACCAAAAGAAGTCGGCCCGCCCGGCCGCACGACACCACGAGGGAGTGGGCGGCGTGCAGCGGGCGGGCCGTTCGCGCTCCGGGAAGGCAGCGCGAATGGGGGATCTGATCAGGCGGCCATGTGCAGCGATGCGCCGGTGTGGCGGCTAGCGGTGCCCGGCTGGAACGCGCTGGCATGCTCGGCAAGCCGATCGGCTTCGGCGCTCAGAGCCTGCGCAGCTGCCGAGGTCTGCTCGACCATCGCCGCATTCTGCTGCGTTGCGCCGTCGAGCGACTGGATTGCGCCGGAGACTTCGCTGATCGCGGTCGCCTGTGACCGGCTGCCTTCCGCGACGGTGCCGAGCAGGCTGTTGACCTCCTCCACATCGCCGGCGATCCCGACCAGCGCGGAATCGACGCGGCGCACCGCCTCGACTGCGCCTTCGATATCGACCTGGGTCGCCGTCAGCTGTTCGCGCGCCTGCTTCGATTCCTCCTCCGCGCGCATCGCCAGTGCCGAGACAAGGTCGGCGACGACCGCGAAGCCACGGCCGGCTTCGCCCGCACGTCCCGCTTCGACCGCGGCGTTCATCGCGAGCACGCGGGTCTGGAAGGCGATCTTGTCGAGCCCCTCGATGACATCGTCGATGCCCTTGGCGCTGTCGGACACCCGCGTCATTGCCTGCATCGCCTCTTCAGCGACCGCGCGGCCCGATGCCACGGCACCATGGGCCCGGTCGGCGCGCGACACGGTGTCGCCGGCGGCGGCAGCGCTCGCCCGGACGCTGCCGTCGATCTGGGTGACCGCTGCGGCGGTTTCCTCGATCGAGGCGGCATTGCTCTCGGTGCGGCGCGCCAGATCGTTGGTTGCGCTCGCGATTTCGCTGGTTCCGGTGCGGATCGCCTCGACGCTCTCGCTGACGGCATGCACCAGGTTGCGCAGGCCAGCGACGGCCGAGTTGTAATCGTCGCGCAGCCCGCGATAGGTCGGCGCGACATCCGCGTCGATGCTGTGCGACACGTCGCCGGCCGACAGCCGTTTAAGCGCTCCGCTCAGCAGGTCGACGATCTTCTTCTGCTCAGCCTCATCGGCGCGCTTGGCGACCTCGGCAGCTTCCTTGGCGATCGCCGCGTCGCGGAAGACGTGGAGCGCGCGCCCCATGTCGCCGATCTCGTCGCGACGGTCCCCGGTCTCTGCCTCGACCGCATGGTCCCCGGCGGCAAGGCGACCCATCTTGCCGACCATGGCGGCGACCGGCTGGGCGATCGATCGGTTCAGCAGGAAGGCGAGGCCGCCCGACAGCGCCAGCATGACCGCGATGCCCAGGCCCAACGTCCAGCGGACCCCGGCACGCAGACTTGCCTCCTCGGTATCGGCGGCCTCGACGCGACTTTTCTGCGCAGCGGCGAGTGCCTTGATGGCATCGCGAATCCGGCTCAACTGCTTCTGACCCGCCAGTTCCTGCGCTTGGGCGCGGGTTGCCGGATTTCGGGCGAGCGCAATCGTCGGCTCGAGCTTTTCCTTCTGCCACTCGGCCGTTGCCGCTGCGAATTCATCGATCAGCCCGCCAAAATCGTGACCCTGCGAAACGCTGCGGATTTCGTCGACCGCTTCGGCGACCTTGTCGCGATTCTCGATATAGGTCTCATAAAATGCCGGCTGGCCCAGAATAGTGAAGCCGCGCACCGCGTTCATCTGCTCCAGTGTCAGATACAGCAGGGTCTGGCTGGCGCGCGCGCCGGCATAGGCGTTGGCCTTCTCGGTCTGCGCCTTTTCGAGCCCGCCAATCGCATTGACGATCAGCGCGCTGACGCCGCCAAAGGTGAGAAGGAGGGCAAGGAATGAGGCGGCAAGCTTGCGCCAGATCGGCCAGTTCTGCATCGGTATCGTGCCTTTGATTGTCGCGAGATGAGGGTGCGGCAATCCGCATCCTACCGTCCGGTCAATATAGGCGCGCTTGGGTGTCTCCGGTCGGACCGCACTCCCCAATTCGCAGTTCCCGGCCCGCGGGCAGGGGGCGTCACGCAGCTTAACGCGCTGCTAACCATCAATATTGCCCGGCCGCGACCGGATGATGCTCCGGTCTCCCAAAATGCAAAGGCGGGATGCGCTGTGCAGCCCGTCGCTGGGCCTGCGTCTAAGGACCTGGCTGCAGAAGCGGCCAATTTTCCAGAAGGAATATGATCATGGCTTTTTCGGTTAACACGAACGTTGGCGCGATGGCGGCTCTCCAGAGCCTGAATCAGACCAACAAGTCCCTGGCTACCACCCAGAGCCGCATCAACACCGGTATGAATGTCGCGTCGACCAAGGACGACTCGGCTGCCTTCGCCGTTGCTCAGACGCTTCGCGGCGACCTGGGTGGCCTGAAGTCGGTCGGCTCGTCGCTCAGCCGTGCAAAGAGCACGGTTGACGTCGCGGTTGCCGGTGCCGAGCAGATCTCCGACCTCGTCAACCAGATGAAGGCCAAGGCGATCGAAGCTTCGGACGCGGGTCTGGACACGGCCAGCCGCACGTCGCTCGCAGCAGATTTCGATGGGCTCAAGGAGCAGATCGAAACCGTCATCGAATCCAGCGAATTCAATGGCACCAACCTGCTGAAGGCAGCGAGCGGCTCGGTGAGCGCGCTTCAGTCGACCGACATGGCCGCTGACACGCTCGACGTGGCCAACCAGGACTTCACCGCGATCGTAACCGCGATCGGCACCACCTTCAACTCGGCCGCCACGGCTGAGACGATGGTGGGTACTCTCGAGACCCAGGCCACTGCCATCAACACCAAGATGAGCGCCCTGGGCGCTGCCTCGCGTAAGATCGAGGGGCAGCAGTCGTTCGTCAGCAAGCTGTCGGACGTGATCGAGAGCGGCATCGGCAACCTTGTCGACGCCGATCTGGCGAAGGAATCGGCCAAGCTCCAGGCGCTGCAGGTCAAGCAGCAGCTGGGCGTTCAGGCGCTGTCGATTGCCAACCAGGCACCGCAGACGATCACCTCGCTGTTCCGTTAATAAAAACTACCCTGACAAAGGCGGGTCGGGACGCGGAAGCGTTCCGGCCCGTTTTTTTGAGCTTCAGAGACGGCTACCGCGACCACGGCTATCATCTGCAATTGCGACGAAATTCTCACTTTAGGCACCCGTGTCGTCATTGTCGTTTCTATAACAATGGCATGGTAACCAGCGCCCCCCGCATCCGAGAAATCATCGACGCCACCGGCATTCGACTGCGGGTCACGATCGACAGTGGGGCGCGCGGTCCGTCGATCCGTCTTGGCCGCCCCGATCTCGATGCGGAAGTGCGGCTCGACGTGCATGGTGCGGACTTGCTGTGCAGCTATCTCGTCGCCGCGCGGCTCGCCGGACGCCAGCAACTGCCCGACGAAACCTCGTTCGGCCCGCTCGCCGCGACCTTCAGCCTGGCCCATGACCCGGTCGTCCGCATCGAAGTGCGCCGTCATCTGCTTGACGATGCGATGCTCACCATCCCCGCGACGATGTGGGACCGACTTTACGCCGAACTGTGCATCGTGGGCGCGCACGCCCGCGCGCTCAGCAGCCTCTCCGCCGCCGCCGAAGCGGCATTGTAGTTCTACAATAGGTAGTCGCGCAGTATTTTGTTCCGGCTCCGCAACCGGCAATTGGGATCAGGATACGGCGCTCGAAAACAGGGAACGAGCATGATGGACCCGCGGGAAACGCAACTGCTGAAGAACGACCCCGACCGTCGCGTCTGGGGCATGGGCCCGCAGCCCGAGTTCCGCGTGAGCGTGACGCTGACCCTGACCGATGCGACCCGCCTGTGGCAT
>NZ_LSJM01000156.1 GCF_001557215.1 Sphingomonas sp. CCH9-E2
TTTCATGGTCCAGACTATCATAGTCTCTGGGCCACTCAGCGGGGGGCAGATCAGTGTCCAGCGGCGCATGGATGATCGTCTCGCAATAGGCGCCGAACTTGGCCGTCTGGTCGGCATCGATCATGCGCCGGCTGAGCCGGGCCGTCGTCCCGTCCATATTGGTGAGATCCACAAGATCGCGGAGGATGATGATCTGGCCAGGAAAGCGGCAAGCGATCTGCATGAGGCGCCGGGCATTGGTCGCCGCATATTCCTTATGCACCTCGACCATCGTGATCTGGTTGATGAGCCCGAAGTTGTGGCGCGACGCGGCGAGGTAGTTCTGCAGCCCCTCGTCAGCGAGGTAATTGGTGTCGATGACCAGCCGCTGCATCGGTTCGCATTTTCTGTTCTAAGGGTCTCGTAGCGCTTTGGCGCGATACGCGGCGCAATGCTATCAGCGAACGCCGATCGCTACCATGACACCGACAGCGGGTTCGTTCCTGGCTTGGCCCAAAGGCTCAGCGCGCCAATAACTCCAGCGTGTCCGGATCCCGGATCCCGGCTTCCGCCGAACCAGCGCTCCAGCGCGGCGTGGAACAACGGCCCGGCGCCGGCCTCGGCGAACAGGGTCAGCGACGATCGCAGCTTCATCGCATCGACTTCGCCGAACACTGCCTCGGCACTGGCGCTCCGATCCGCGATGTCCTGTAGTGCGGCGACGCATTCCCTCAACCGCGCACCAAGGACCGGATGGGCCAGATAGGCCCGCGCCTCGTCCAGCGAGCAAATGCCGAAGAAGCGGGCGGTCTCGCTGCGCCCAAGCCCTGCGAGCTGCGGGAAGATGAACCACATCCAGTGGGTCCGCTTGGCGCCGCGCCGAATTTCGCCGAGCGCGGTTGCATAGACCGGTGCCTGGGCCTCCGCGAACCGATCCAACGAGTCCGCGCCCGCGCTCACAGCAACGCGCCTTGCGCAGCCGCGGGCGGATAAACCCGCTCGGGCAGGAGGCTGCCCTTGGGCAGGATTCCGAGCACATCATCGGCCGGCACCGCCGGATCGAGCCAGGCCGCCCAACGGTTGCGCGGCAACGGGATGATCTGGCGGTGATGATAGGGTGCGACGTCCTCGCCGGCGTCGAGCGTCAGCATCGTGAAGGCCTCGCCGACCGGGCTTTCGCGCCAGATGCCGGCGATGCAGAACCAGCGATGATCCGCCATGGTGAAGAGCCATTTGTCGAGGCGCTTCTGCTTCGGGTCCTCGGGGTCGGTGAACTCGTAGAAGCCGTCGGCGAGAATCAGGCAGCGCTGGTCCCCGAACGACCGGCCCTCGGCGCGGTAATTATAGACCGGCTTGCTCTTCGGCCCATGGCCCGGCCAGCTCCAGCGCCGGTTGACGAGCTCGCCGCCACCGCCCGCGGCGCTGCGCACGATCGGCGCCACGTCGGTGATCTTGATGTCCTCGCGCGCCGCGACGTTCGGCGTACCTTCGGGCAGATCGATCTTGATCTTGAGATCGTCGAAATCCTCCATGATCGAGGCGATGTCGACCTCGAGCCGGTAGTCATTGCACATCGACACTCTCCGATTTGCGCCGCACGCCTGTTCGCATTATGTTCTCACCATGAAAGCGAGTCCCTTCGAGTCGGAAGCCACGCTCGGCACCCGCCGCCCCATCATCCGGCGGAATCCCGACGATGCGCAAGAGGTCGAGATGGTCGAGGCCGGCTGGGGCCTCCAGCCCTGGGAGGGCCAGGGAACCAAGCCGTTCAAGTTCATCCGCTCGGAAGGCAAGACGTTTCCGACCCATCGCTGCCTGATCCCGGCCAGCGAATTCCACATCAAGAATGGCGACCGGCGCTTCCGGGTGACGCTCGAGGACGGGAACTGGTTCTACCTCGCGGGCGTCTGGCGACCGGCCAACCCGGACTGGCCACTCAGCTATGCCGTGGTGACGATCGAGGCCAACCCGGACGTCTTCTTCTACCAGGAGCGTCAGGGCGCGGTGCTGCTCCGCCGCCAGAGAATGGAATGGCTCGACCTGACCGTGCCGCAGGCGGAACTGCTCCAGCCGCGTCCCGCCCGCAGCTTCACCGTCACCGAGATCGCGCCGCGTGCGCCCGAACTGCGCCAGACCGAGCTGGCGCTCTAAGGATCAAGGACATGCTTTCCATGGCATCCGCCGTCAGGCCCAGCGACGCCCCCATGAGTGCGACCGACCTGCTCAACGCAGTTCCGGTCAGCGCCGCCCAGCTCGAGGCGGCGCTGGAAGTGCTGGCGACGCTCCCCGCGCACCTTCGCGCCAGCCCGCATGCGCAGGCGCTCGCGCTTCAGGCCTATGCGCGCGAAGCCGGGTTCGAGGAGGAAGCGGCATCCGCGGCGCTCCATGCCCGCGTCACCGCTTTGGCCAAATGGACCGCGGCACACGACCCCGAACGCCAGTCCGATGCGCGATCGGTCCTCGAAGCCGCCGCACGCTTTCCGCTCGGCGACACCGAAACCGGGATCGGGTTCGAGGCCGGCGGCTTCCAGGAGCTGATCCTCTTCATCGACGACTTGCCATTCTGACCCCCGCCGCCGGAATTGGTGGGTAGCGTTCGCGCGCTTCGATGGGATGCTCGTCGGCCTGGGCGCGTACATCAAGGCAAGGTACCCGAGCTGCCCGCAAACTTTCTGCGCCCAGGTGCCGACAGCATGAGGGTTTCCGCATAGCTTCGGAGGATCACCCATACGGACCGCGCGAATGGAAACCGAATTGACCGACCCGATCACTGCCTGTGAAGACGCGATACGTGCCGAGCGCGCCTACAATGTCGAGCACCATATCTATGCGAGCGAGAATGCGGTGTTCGACCGACTGCTCCTGCGGAAGCTTGAGCTCACCGACGCCTATCGCGACCTGTACGCCAAGATCGGGAAATATCCGCATGCGCTGACGATCTTCGCACGGACGCTGGCCGAGACCGCTGCGTTCTGGAACCCCGAAGAGATCGAGAAGGCGCGCCAAGGCCGCGAGCGCCTGGGCAAAGTGAACCAGCTTATCGCGTCGAGGGCCGCCGAGTTGGCGGCGCTGCTCGACGAGCGCAGCGACCTTCGCACCCGTTCGGGGTTTGCGGACGACAGCTTCTACCACATTGTCCAGGCAATCGACGCCGCCGGAACGGGAAATCCGCTCTATGGCAGCTATGTGCGCAAGGAATTGCGTCGCCTGAAAGGGCAGTTCGACCTCAAATACTGGCCATCGCCGAGCGCCTGTGTCGCAGCGATCGGCCATGATGCCGAGCGTGCAGAACTCGAGCCGACGGATCCCGTTACCGCTGCCGCGACCGAAGGCAGCCGGGCATCGCTCGCCGACTTCTTCAAGGCCTGGTTCGAGGCGATGGCGGAGAATGGCACCGACGACGGGGGCTTCATTCCGAGCGGGGTCAAGCTGACCGATAACAGCTATGCCTCATTCGCGAACTGCGCGCTCGACCTTGCGGCCGAGGATCTGGTCGATGGCCCCTATGTGAAACGGCTGCGCCAGCGTGAACGCAAGCGCGCGGCCGCCTAAGCGGTGCCTCGCGCTTCTGCGCCACGCAGGCAAGCGGGGCGGCCACCCCACGCACCACCACCACTCCTCTTCCCGGAAAATCCGGGGGGCGTTGCGGGGGCCGGCCCCCGCAGAAGGGGTATGGCGAGACGCGAGGCTCGCCGTCAGGGGAAGGCCTTCCCCTTTCCGGAACGATGCAGGTCACGAAGGCTCAGTCCTTGCTCGGATCGGGTGGTGGCCGGTAGCTGAAGTCGGTCTTCATCTCGGCGTCGAACGACCAGTTCTGGGCATTGAGCGAATCCATGAACCCCGGCACCTCTCCTGAGGTGAAGAACTGCTCCGGCTCGAACCGGAACCCACCAGCGGCATCCGCAAAGTCATCATCGTCGAACAGCCGGTTCAATTCCGCGTTCAGTCGATTGGATGCCTTGATATAGGCCCGCTCGGTCAGCGCCTGAGCATGTTCAAGCAGACGGTGGAGCGCATAGGCGTCCTCGGCCCGCAACAGGCGGCGCTCGTTCGGATAGCTGATCCCCATCGTGTCGTCGCCCAGCACCAGGACGACGCGATAATCCTCCCAAGCGCCACCCGACACATAGTGCGCGAAATGCTGGTCGCGCAGCGCGAGGATGCGCTCATGCTCGCCGCGCAATTCGGCCGGCAGCCCGCCGCGCAGGTCGAGCGTGCTGCGGTCGCGCCCCTGGCTGTGGACCGCGCGAGCGTAAAGAAACAGCGCGGTCACGAAGAGCGACGAACACAAGAGCCCCTGGGACTCGGTCGCCGGCTTGCCGCGCTCGCGCTGCGCGGCCAGCGTCGTCTGCTGGTCCGACAGGAGATGCATGGTGGTGAGCGCACGGTGCAGGTCGAAGCGGATCGACACCATTGAATGTGCGTTGCGCACCAGCTTGCCGAGGAGCTTGTAGCGCGGATCCTCGCCATGGGCTTCGACGAAGCTGCGCAGATCGATCAACAGCGGCGCATCTGGCACGGCGGGCCTCAGTTCCCGGCCGGGCATATGCGGCACGCGCCGGTCACCGCGGCGCGGCGATCTGCAGGTCGAGCCGCGCGATCTGCGAGCGCAGCGATTGGACCCATTGCTGCTGCGCGCCCCTCAGCACGCGAAGCGCCTGTTCGACCTCGCCGACGCGTTCGGTCGCCTCGACTTTGGCAGCGTCGCAACGCGCCTCGATCTCCGCCCAGGCCTCGTCCGAGAAGTCGTGATCCTCATCGTGCTGTTCGTTGTGATCGGCCCAATGGGCCTCGCCGAGCGTCGCGACCAGCCGGTCGAGCGCTGCTTTCAACGTCGTCTTGGCGGCTTCGATATCGGCATGCTCGGTATCGCGCAGTGTGAACGAGATACCAGTCGAGCACGCTGTGCAGCATATTCTCGAGATGATGCGCGTCTTCGGCTTCGATATCGACCGGCTCGCCGATCGGATCGCTGGTGACGCGGCTCGCGAACGACATGGGCTCGCGGACAGCCTTCTCGACCTCGGCATAGCGACGGAGCGCGGCGCGCAGCAACGTGGCCAGCGTTTCCCGGTGGGAGATGCGCGCTTGAAGGTTGCTGTCCTTGAGCTGCCGCCAGACCGGTATCCCGGCAAAGACCGCGACCACGATCGCGGCGATCCCCACGAGCAGCGTCTGGAAATCATAGATGAAGCATCCGATGCTGCTAAGAATGCAGTGGCCAGTCTGGCTGCAGGTCGTCATCGCATCTCCTAGACTGACGGCAATAAGGCCAAGGGAGGAGACTGAACAGATGGGCGGCAACACCTTCGGCCTGACCGACCGCGACTATGCGGTGCTGCTGCTCGGCGACGCCGATCTCGAAGCGCAACTTCGCGCCATTCGCGGCCAGTTGCACCAGCACGCCCAAGCGGACGCGGCGCTTCAGGACGACATCAAGGATTTGGCCGAGCGCGCGAGCAAGGCCTCGGGCGAATATGGCATGCACCTGGAGAATAGCTGGGTCGACGAGATGCACGGCTCTGTGTTCCAGGACGCCGCGCATTCTGCGTCGGCGATCGGAATGCTCGCACCGCTCCTCGAATCCCTGTTCGTCGGGATCTTCGGCGGCATCCGCGATATCGAGGCACCGGTGCGGCCAGTGACGCCTACCGGCCCGCGCGCGGGTGCGATCTCGGACAAGAAATTCTGGGATCCGCATTATGTGTTCAGCGCGACCGGCAGAAAGGACAAGGACGTGCTCCGCGGCATCGTGCAGCTGGTCGAGGCCACCGGCCTCGCGTCCCAGATGCCCGCCGACTATGTCCAGATGCTCGGCGCGATCTTCGGCTACCGCAACAAGATGCTCCATCACGGGTTCGAATGGCCTGCGGCCGAGCGCGCCAAGTTCGAGGCGACGATCGTGCGGGAGGGATGGCCGCCCAATTGGTTCGACCGCTCGCAGACCAATGGCGAGACCTGGATCATCTATATGAGCGATGCGCTGATCCGCCACACGCTGACCAAGATCGACGAGATGCTCGACGGCATCGGCGCGTTCATCCAGGCGCGCTATCCATGATGACCGACCCAACCGAAGCGGTCGTGCAGTTCGAGCGTGAGCCGTTGCGGCTCCCCTGGCCGGCGGACGGCAATCCCGGCGCCTTCCTGCAATTCGAGACCGGAGCCCAGTGGCGCGACTTCGTCACCGGCCTGGGCGTCGACCCGCGCATTCCCGCTATCGTGCGGGCCAGGTTCGACCGGGCGCAGCGGCTCTATCTGTTCGGCTGGATCGATTTCAACCTGATCAAGGCCGGCGAGCTGGCGGCGCTGATCGCCCTCGAGCTGTCGCTGATGGACCGGTATGGCGGCGCGATCTCCAGGCGCAAGCGCAGCTTCAAGACACTGCTCCTGCACATGGTTGAGGTTGACGGGCTGACCGATGCCCAGATTCCGATGTCTGTTCGGTGCGGCGGAAAGGCGATCGGCCAGCTGACCGGCGAAACCAAACCGACGCTAGCCGACCGGCGCAACCTGCTCGCGCATGGCGATCCGTTCGACGGCCTTCCGACCGGCGGGCTGCTCGAGCTGGTGCGCGACCTGATCAACTATGCCTATCGTGGCTATATTGCCGAGGCGGCAGCGATCGGCCGGCCGGCGTGAAGCCCGCCGGTTGAACGGGCTTCTGCTGTTCAGTCGTCGATTTGAAGGACCAGCAAGTCGATCAGATTTCCAGGCCGATCGGAACAGGGATGTTCGAGATGGATGGAGTAGCCATCGCCCTCATTGGCCTGCACGCGGCGGACCAGATTCTGGAATGATGCGAGATCGGCGTCGCTGCCGCTGGCAGGCTTGAGCGACCCGCCACCTTCGCTCCGCGTGAAAATGAAATTCCCGCCGCCCTCAACGAGCTCATCGATAAACGCCAACGCAGGTCCCCTTTTCCGGGTGTGTTACGAACCGGCGGCCATTCTTGTCCAGCGGCTAGGGCAATGGCAGGCGCACCGGCGCGAGCGTGAATATGGCGCGGATCACCAGCGCTGTCGTATCATGCCCCAATGAGCAGAAAATTGAATTCGGACGACCTTGGCAGCAAGGGCGAGTCCAGGTTTCCCGAACTGTGTACCGATGCCAGTCTCATTCCCAACCCCTCGACCCGGGACCGAAAGGGCTGGGACTATGTGGTCGATTGGAAATTCACCGAGCCCGGCCCCCTCGACAGCCGCCCGACGCCTCGATCCTGTCTGGTCCAGCTGAAAACGGTTTGGGCCGGGGCCAAGACCGTCAAGCTGCGGCTGTCCTCGTTGGAGCATATCGCCAAGGACCTGAAGCCATCCTTCCTGTTCGTGCTCGAGGTCGATGACGACCTGAACTTCGCCGGCGCGCGCGTGGCGCATCTGGAGGGTGCATTGCTCGGCCTCGTTCTGGAGAAGCTCCGGAAGGCCACCCAGGACGGCAAGGCCGCGAACAAGGTCGAGATCGCACTGCCGCTCGCGCGCTGGTTCGAACCGATCGCGGCAACCGGCATCGCCGCCCGTGCCGCGTTCGAGAGGGCGATCGGTCCCGATATGGGTGCCTACGCCATCGCCAAGCAGCGACAGCTGAAGGAGCTTGGCTTCGGCAAGGACCGCCTGACGATGACGACCTCGTTCCAGGCCGACGAGGATGAGGTACTCGACGCCTTTCTTGGCCTGCGAAAACTCAGCAATGTGACGGTGGAGACGCTGGAGACCCGGTTCGGTCTCGCCCTTCCGTTTCCTGACAAGGGAAGGATCGAGGACGGCGAGCTGGAGATCACGCCCCAGCCCTTCGATCGCTGCGAGATTGTCGGCCGCGATACCGGGGACGGCCGTGAGTTCCGGTTCCGCGGCGACATCTATGGCTTGCCTGCACCGATGCTGACCGCAGGCCGGTTCAGATTCCTCGCCCGCACGCCGATGTTCAGGCTCCTGATCGGAGGCAAGCTCGGCGACAAGATGTCGACGAAGATCTCGCTCACCCTGGAAACCGAGCAGATCGCGAAGATGAAGGTGAGCGCTGCGGAATGGGGCACGCTGCACGGCTTCCTCGTGGCGCTCGGGCGAAACCAGCTCGAACTCACTGTTCAGATCGGAAAATCCGAGCCCCCGATCGTCAGCCCGGTCACGACCCAGATCGACCCGGCCACGGTCGGCCAATGGGCGGCCGGCGAGCGGATCGCGTCCGCTGCCGATCGGGCGCTCAGCGCTGCGGGATGGCCGGCCACGAAATTGTCGCTCCAGACCCTGGTCGAGGCGTCGAAGGCGCTGGACCTGCTCGACGCGCTCATCAACCGCCCGGGCGACTTGTCGCCGATGAACTTCACGATGAGGTCGAAGCTGGGCGCCGAAGCGATCGCCTTCGGCAAATCCACCGAGACGCTCTATTTCAGCCTTATCGGCCTCGAAGGTCACTTCCTGGTCTATGTCGCGACGATCGATCTCGTTCCCGAACCCGATGGCGACCGCATTTGCTGGACCGGCTCGAACTACCGATTTCGCGACATCGCACGCATCAAGGCGACGGAGCCGGCCTATAAGCGCTTCATTGCCGATACGCAGCGGCGGACGGGCATCGCCAGCTTCTTCGCGACAGGCACGGAAGAAGACGGCGACACCGACAAGACCTGATTCGGCCGGGCGGCGGCGTCTACTCCGCCTCGAGCGGCGGGGCCGAAGGATGGCGGTACATGCGGTCGCTGATGTCGCGGTCGCCCCAATCCTTGAAGGTAGCAAGCACATCCAGCAGCGGATGGGACTCGACCGCCGACGGCCGGTTGAGATCGCCGTAAAGCTCGTCGGGCGCCCGGTGGTGGAACAGGTGACACAGGCTGTTCGCGAGCACATCGGCTGCGACGACGATCGGATCCTCATCGCCCACGGGCGTGATGGTGAGGCTCGTTACCTCGGTCACGACCTGGAGTTCGGGCGGTATCTCGGCCTCGAAGCGCATCTCGGCGCTCACCACCGCTTTGGTGAGGGTATCGAAGCCGGTGGCGCGGCTCGTCCGGGGATCGAAGTTCAGCAGATCCTCGGCCTTTTGCCGGAACAGCTTCGCGATCGGCGCGTCGACATTGTCGGTCCGCACCACGATCTCGACCGGGCCCGGGCGGCGTTCCTCAACATAGGCGACGATGTGGGCGTAGAGGCCCGTGAACAGGATCGCGTGGAGTGACTCCGCCTTTTCGCGCGGGCTGCCGACCTTGATGCGGGGGTTGGGGTTCAATGCCGCCATTTCCGCCCTGGCCTTTGCGTGCAGCGCCTCGGTCTTCCGGTGCCAGGCGTGGAAGCCGGCGACGTGGATCGCGTACCAGAAGCAGGGCAGCTTCAGCGCAAGGACCGCCGCGAAGATATCGGCGCGCAGGCCAGCCTGCTGCGCCGGAGCGAGATCGGTGATGTGGAGCTTGCCGTCGGTGCCGCGATAGGGCGCGATCGCCGCCTCGAGCTGCTGCTCGGCAAGGCGGAGCTTTTCCTCGGGCACGAACAGGCCGGCGAACACCCCGACCTGGCCGGGGAATTGCTCGTCCTGGTCGGCATAGCCTTTTGCCCCGGATTCGTCGCAGGCGAGTATGATCTTCATGGGATTTCGACTTTCTATCGCACCTGCCCGCCACCGGTCAGGGGCGTCGACAGGATGATGGTTTCATGCGGCCCCGCCGGTGCGCGTCCAAGGACATGCAACGCGTTCAGGTAGCGATGGCGCTGATGCCCTTCGACAATGACCAGACGCACGTCCGGCAATCGCGCACCGCCATCGATGACGCCGACCGGAGTAGATAGGAGCAGCATGGGATAGTCCCAAGTCCCCCCATCGAGCGCGACAGCCGTTGCGTGCCGGTCGGCGCCGCCGCGCCGCTGGAACGTGTCATAGTCGAACCGGGGATGCAGCTCGCCGCCCCAGGCGCGATGGATAGAGGCGAGAAGGTCGTCGCCGCGCCACAGGCGGCGTTCCCAGCCAAGGCTGTCCAGCGGCAGGAAGCTGAAGGGCGAATGGGTCCAGTGCCGGTATATCCACTGCTCGCACAGGTCACGGGGCAGATGCCCGAGCGCCTGGGCATTCCGCGCCCACCAGCCGTCGAACGGTTCCTTGGCGTGGGTCGCTTCACCCACCGGCCGGAGCGTATCGGGCCAGCAGGGTGGTGGCACATGGTCGAGGTCGAAAGGTCCCATTGCGCAGTCATAGCGCGCGGGCGCATGACCGGAAGCCGGACCGGCGCCGCGGGAGAAACGGAGTGGATGAGGACAAGCCGCGTTGGGGCATTTGGATCGATGTCGAGGGGTTCAGCAATTTGTGGAGCGCGGGCGATCTGGCGCTGCGCGGGCTTGGAGAGCTGACACGCCTGATCTTCGAGATCGGCCGAAATTGCTATCCGAACGACGGCGAGCGGCTGTTCGCGCACCAGATCGGCGACGGCTTCTACATCGCCAGCGACTTCCACGAGGAAAGCCTGGACCGCTGCGCGGCGCTCGCCATCATGCTGATGCGCGGCATGACCGAGGCCGGCTGCGTCGCCCGTGCCTCGATCGCCGAGGGCGATCTTGCGGATTATAGCGGGTGCCGGCCACGCGCGGTGCAGGCCGAGGCGCGGCGCAACGGAGATTCCGACATTGTGGCGCTCGGCGCCGGGCTGATGACGCTCCAGGCGGTGATGGGCCAGGGCCTGATCAACGCGGTGACGGTGGACAAGTTGAGCAATACCAAGGGTGCGATCGTCACGCTGGCGGCGGCAAATGCCCACCGGCTGTCGGAAGGGTTCGTCTCCCGGGCGCTGGAAGAGGCGCCGGCGATCGTCGCACTGGACTGGGTGCATTCAACATCGCCGAGGATCGACGAAATCGTCGAGGGGGCCGGACTGGCCAACCCTTCACCCGAGATTTTGGCAGATCGGCTCATCGGCTATGTCGCCGGGCAAGGCTTGCCGCAGCGATGGAGCGAGCCGACGTTTCGATACGCGGGCCTCGCCGTGTGACCTGCGCCGCCTCCGGCAGCCGGGCAGCAAGTTCGGCTGCGTAGCCGAACAGAGACAGGCGGGGCGGCGCGCTGGCGTCGCACCACCCCGTCCTTTTTCCTGGAAGCTTTCGATCGGCACGCCGGGGCTCCTTCGCAGAGCTTAAGGCCGACCGCGACCGCGAGGATCCCCGCGCGCCGGTTACTGCTTGGTCACGGCAGTCACCTCTCCCGTACTCCCTGCAATCTTCACGTCAAACGCCACCTTGTCGCCGACAGCCAGGCCTTCGAGCAGCGCGGGCCTGGCGTCGAAGGTCATGGTCATCGCCGGCCAGTTGACCTCGGGGATGGCCTGATGGTCGAGCGTGATCTTGCCGGCCGCCTTGTCGATCGCCGTGACCGTGCCGCTGCTCTTCGCCATCTGCGCGCCGGCCGGCATCGCCATATTGCCCATGTCGCCGGACATATTGTCCATGCCAGCCATGCTGCCCGACGGATCGGCCATCGCGGTGTTGGCGGGCGCCGCCGCATTGGTCTCGGCGTTCGGGCCGCATGCGGCGAGCAGGCCGCCAAGTCCGAGCGTTGTTGCGATATGCAGAAGTTTCATCGTCGTCTCCTTCAGGGTTGATCGGTGGTGGAAGGCTTGGTGCGCCGCCGCATCAGCAGATAGGCGGCGGGGATCACGAACATCGAGAGCAAGGGCGCGGTGATCATGCCGCCGATCATCGGCGCGGCGATCCGGCTCATCACCTCCGAACCGGCGCCGGTACCGACCAGGATCGGCAGCAGGCCCGCGATGATCACCGCGACCGTCATCGCCTTGGGGCGGACGCGCTGCAGCGCGCCTTCGCGCACCGCCAACCCGACCTGCTCAGCATCGGGATCGGGGCCGCGTTCCTCCAGCGCGTGGCGCAGATAGATCAGCATCACCACGCCGAACTCGGCGGCGACGCCCGCCAATGCGATGAACCCGACCCCGGTCGCGACCGACTGGTGGTAGCCGAGCAGGTAGAGCAGCCAGAAGCCCCCGGTCAGCGCGAACGGCAGCGTCCCCATGATCAGCGCCGCCTCGCCGACGCGCCGGAAGATCAGGAACAGCAGCAGGAAAATGATCGCGAGCGTCGCTGGCACGACCAGCTTGAGCCGGTCGACTGCACGCTGGAGATATTCGAACTGCCCTGAATAGGCGATCGACACCCCCGGCGACAGCTTGACCTGCCGCGCCACTGCCTTTTGCAGGTCGGACACGACCGAGGCGAGGTCGCGCCCGCGCACATCGACATAGACCCAGGTCGAGGGCCGCCCGTTCTCGGTCTTGAGCATCGGCGGGCCGTCGGCGATGGCGATCTTCGCCACCGTGCCAAGCGTGATCTGCTGACCCGAGGGCGTCAGCACCGGCAGCGCGCGCAGTGCCTCGGGACTGTCGCGCAGCTCGCGCGGATAGCGCACGCTGATCGGATAGCGTGCGAGGCCCTCGACCGTCTGGCCGACATTCTCGCCGCCGACCGCACCCGAAACGATCGCCTGGACGTCGGCGATGTTGAGCCCGTAGCGCGCCGCCGCCGCGCGATCGATGTCGACGTCGATGTAACGCCCGCCGGTCAGCCGTTCCGCCAGTGCCGAGCTGACGCCGGGCACGGACTTCGCGACGCCTTCGATCCGGCGGGCGATGCGATCGATTTCGGCCAGGTCGCTGCCCGATACCTTCACTCCGATCGGGCTCTTGATGCCGGTCGCGAGCATGTCGATGCGGTTGCGGATCGGCGGCACCCAGATATTGGCGAGGCCGGGTACCTTCACGGCCCGATCGAGTTCGTCGACCAGTTTCTCGGGCGTCATCCCGGGCCGCCATTGGTCGCGCGGCTTAAACCGGATCGTCGTCTCGAACATCTCGAGCGGCGCCGGGTCGGTCGCACTCTCGGCACGGCCGGCCTTGCCGAACACGCTCTGCACCTCGGGCACGGTCTTGATCATCCGGTCGGTCTGCTGGAGCAGCTCCGACGCTTTCGCCGCCGACAGGCCCGGCAGCGCCGAAGGCATGTAGAGCAGGTCGCCCTCGTTCATCGCGGGCAGGAATTCGCCGCCCAGCCGCGTCGCCGGCCAGGCCGTGGTCGCGAACACCAGCGCGGCGATCAACAGCACGGTCTTCGGCCGCTTGAGCGTCCAGTCGATTGCCGGCCTGTAGATGGCGGTCAGCACGCGGTTGATCGGATTGGCTTGTTCGGACGGGATGCGCCCGCGGATCAGCCAGCCCATCAGCACCGGCACCAATGTCACCGACAGGATCGCCGCCGCCGCCATGGTGTAGGTCTTGGTAAAGGCAAGCGGCGCGAACAGGCGGCCTTCCTGCGCCTGGAGCGTGAACACCGGCACGAACGACAGTGTGATGATCAACAGGCTGAAGAACAGCGCCGGCCCGACCTCGATCGCCGCCTGGGTGATCACCCGCCAGCGCTCTGCGCCGGCAAGTGCCTCGCCCGTGTGATCATCCTCCCAGCGCTCGATCGCCTTGTGCGCATTCTCGATCATCACGATTCCGGCGTCGACCATCGCGCCGATCGCGATCGCGATCCCGCCGAGCGACATGATATTGGCGTTGACGCCCTGGACACGCATCACCACGAACGCGGCGAGCACGCCCAGCGGCAAGGTCACGATCGCGACCAGCGCGGAGCGGACGTGCCAGAGGAACAGCGCGCAGACGAGCGCGACGACCACGAACTCCTCCATCAGCTTGGACGTGAGGTTTTCGATCGACGCGTCGATCAGCTGCGAGCGGTCATAGGTGGGAACGATCGCGACGCCGGGAGGCAGGCTCTTCCTCAAGTCCTCGAGCTTGGTCCGCACCGCCTCGATCGTCGTTCGCGCGTCGGCGCCCGAGCGCAGGATCACGACACCGCCCGCGACTTCGCCGTCGCCGTCCAGCTCGGCGATGCCGCGGCGCATCTCGGGGCCGATCTGGATCGTGGCGACGTCGCCCAGGGTCACCGGCACGCCGCCGGCGGCGGTCCGAAGCGGGATCGCACGGAAATCGTCGAGCGATTTCAGATAGCCCGAGGCACGGACCATATATTCGGCCTCGGCCAACTCGACGACGGCGCCGCCCGCTTCCTGGTTGGCACGCTGGATCGCATCCACGGCCTGTTGATGGGTGATGCCGTAGCCGGCCAGCTTCACCGGATCGAGCACCACTTGATACTGCTTGACCATGCCGCCGATGCTCGCGACCTCGGCGACGCCTGGCAGGCTCTTCAATTCGTAGCGCAGGAACCAGTCCTGCAAGGATCGGAGCTGCGACAGGTCATGGCCGCCGGTGCGGTCGACCAGTGCATATTCATAGACCCAACCGACCCCGGTCGCGTCGGGACCGATCGCGCTCCTGGCGCTCTCGGGAAGCCGCCCCTGCACCTGGTTCAGATACTCGAGTACGCGGCTGCGTGCCCAATAGAGGTCGGTGCCGTCGGCGAAGATCACATAGACGAAGCTGTCGCCGAAGAAGCTGTAGCCGCGGACCGTCTTCGCGCCGGGAACCGAGAGCATGGTGGTCGCGAGCGGATAGGTGACCTGGTTCTCGACGATTTGCGGCGCCTGACCCGGATAGGAGGTGCGGATGATCACCTGCGTGTCCGAGAGATCGGGCAACGCATCGATCGGCGTCGCGCGCACCGCCCAGAGGCCCGCCGCGACCAGCGCGAGCGCGCCGAGCACGACGAACAGCTTGTTCGCCACGGACCAGCGGATGAGGGCGGCGATCATTGACCCGCCTCGCGAGTCATACGGCGGAACGTCGGCCCCTCGGGCGGTCGGTCGAAGCCGAACCGCACCCGGTCCCCGACCTTGAACCCGCGTGCAATCGCGGGCGCGCCAAGCCGGAAGGTCATGGTCATCGCCGGCCATTTGAGCGCAGGCACGGGGCCGTGGCTCAGGGTCACGCCGGCCGCATTGATCCTGTCGATCCGTCCGACCGCCTCGTACAGCGCCGTTTGCGCGACGGGCGCCGGCGCCGCGCCACCGATCGGGCGAGCCTGCACGTTCGACAGGCTCGCCTCGGAATCGAGCAGGAACTGACCCGAGGCGACCACCTTCTCGCCATCGGACAGGCCTGCGAGGATCTCGGTCTTCCCTCCCCCTTCGGCCCCCGTCTGCACTTCGGCCGGCTGGTAGCGACCATTGGGAAGCGCGAGCATCACCAGGCTGCGCTTGCCCGTGCGGATCACGGCTTCGGACGGCACCAGCAGCTCAGAGCGCTCCGCGCCGCCGAAATCGACGCTGGCAAACATGCCGGGCCGCAGCACTCCGCTGCGATTGGGCAGCTCGATCCGGACCGTGAGCGTGCGGCTCTCAGCCTGGACATCGGGCAGGATCGCGGTGATGCGCCCAGAGAAGCGCTGGCCGGGGAATGCGGCGAGCGTCGCGGTCGCCATCTGGCCGAGCTTCAACTGCCCCGCCATCGCCTCGGGCACCGCAGCATTGAGCCAGACGGTGCCGAGCCCATTCACTTCCGCGAGCGTCTGCCCTGCGGCAACGGTCATGCCCTGCCGCACCCCGAGTGTCTTGATCGTGCCGCCGGTCGGCGTCGACACCGTGACTACATTGTGCGGTCGCCCGCCGCGCTCGACCGCGGCGATCGTGCCCGGCGGCATGCCGAGCAACGCGAGCCGATCGCGTGCGGCGCGGATCAGCGCCGCATCCCCGGTGCGTCGGACCGCGAGATATTCGGCCTGCGCGCCGGCCCATTCGGGAACGAGAATATCGGCGAGCGGCGCGCCTGCGCCGATCACGTCGCCGGGCGCTCGACCGTAGACGCGCTGGACGAAACCGGCGGCACGCGCCTGGACGATCGCCACGTCGCGCTGGTTGAAGTCGATCGTGCCGGTCGCTGTGAACCCGCTTGCGAGCGTGCCCCGTTCTACGGTTGCGATGCGCAAGCCCAGGCTTTGCACCCTTGCCGGATCGATCGACAAGCCCGGCGCTCCCGATGCCTTATCGGCATATTTGGGAACGAGCTGCATATCCATGAACGGCGATTTGCCGGGCTTGTCGAAATGCTGGCTCGGCACCATCGGATCGTACCAGTAGAGGATCTTGCGTCCTCCATCGGCGACAGTCGCGGACGGCGCGCCGGTCTGGCCGAGCCGGGCGATGCCATAGCCGGCGGCGCCCGTGACGAGCGCCAGTGCAACGGCCGAAAGGGCGAGCCGGCCCCGTGAAAGCTGGATCGTCATCGATCGTCTCCATAGGTCAGCACCAGCCGGGCAGCATCGCGCACGACCGTCGCTTCGCGATCGAGTGTGAGCAGCGCGGCATCGACAAAGCTCGATTGCGCGGTGATCAGGTCGATCAGGCTCGCGCGACCTGCGGAATAGCTCGCAGTCTCCAGATCGACGCGTTGGCGGGCGAGCGGGAGCAGCGTATCGCGCGCGCGCAACCATTGCTCATGGTGCATGGCATGATCGGCGAGCCCGGCCTCGAGCTCGGCCGCGAGCGCACGCCGCACATCTTCCCGCTCGGCCTGTGCCGCACCTTCAGTCGCGATCGAGGAGGCGATCATCGGATTTTGGCGGTTCCGCGAGAACAGCGGCAGGCTCACCGTCGCACCGACCGAGACCATGTCGCCATATCCGCTTCCCCGGCGCTGATAGGAGAGGTCGAAGCTCCAGTCGGATCGCTTGTCCGCGCGGGCCGAGGCGACACCCGTTTCGGCAACGCGAACGCGAGCATCGGCAAGCGCGAGGTCCGGGTGACGGTCGATCGCCGCGCGGAGCGCAACCGGGTCGATCGCGAACTCCGGAATGGGGCCCTCGACCTCGGGGTTGGGGTCCCCGGTCCACCGCGCAAGCGCCGCACGCGCACGCGCGACCTCGGCCGCGACTTCGCTGCGGCGATCCTGGAGCGCTGCGATCGCCTGACGAATTTCGAGCGCCTGCGCTGGGCGCGCTCCCCCGGAGGCAATGCTGGAGGCCGCAGGCTCGACATAATCGGCGAGATCGGCCAGCGCGCCATCGATGACCGCAAGCCGCCGCTCGGCATAGGCGAGGTCGATCCACGCGAGTGCGGTCGCGACGCGCACGCGCCGCAATTCCACGGCGCGAAGCGCTTCTGCAACGCCGACATCGGCCTCGGCGCGACCCGTGCGTGCGTGGCGTTTGGCGAGGTTCGGCACGTCCTGACTCACGCCCAGGCGGAGCATCGTCATTTCATCGCCGCCGAAGGTGAAGGCGGGCCGACCCGAGATCGGGAAATTGTCCAACCCTACGCCGATCCTGGGATCGGGCAACTGTCCTGCCGGTCCGACGGTGGATCGCCGCGCATCGACGTCGAGCGATCGTGCGCGCAGCGAAGGCGCCTGGTCGACCGCAACGGTCAGTGCCTCGTTGAAGGTCAGCGGCTCGGCCAACGCCGAAACGGGAAGCGCCGCGAGCAGCGGCGCCAGCAAAAGAATGCGCATGACGGTCTCCTATTGAAGGAACCAGCCGGAGCCCGGGCGGACGAAGCATGGCCGCTCCGCCCGCACCGGGTCCGGTCAGCCTCAGCTGGCCGGGTGGCGCTTGGGCGCCATGCCGGTCATCGTCATGCAGTTGCCCGCGTGCGACTTCATCATCGCGCAGTCGCAATTTGCGGCAGTTTGCGAATTGTCCGCCAACCAGACCCGGTGCGGGGCAGCGAGCGGCGCCCGAGGACCCGGCTGCTGCGTAGCCTGCCACTCATAGTGGCCGGAGGCGGTAGCCTGATCGGCCGTCTGGGCAGCGGCGGGAAGCGGAACGGCGGCAGCCAGCGCCGCAGCGATGTAACCAAAGCGAATCATGAGAATATCCTTCGACTGAATTCAGGGATCGCGCGGAGGCGCCGCGGATCGCACGCGATCCATGCCCGGCGCCGCTGCGCGTTGTTTGAAATCAGCTAAGGAAGGTAGGTGGCTCGGGCTCGGGCCCGTAGGAACGGCCGGCGAGTGGGGTTGCCGGGGAAACAAGAAACAACGGCGGCGTCACGGGCCCGAGGACCGCAGGCAGCGGTCCGCTTTCCAGCACGACAGGCAGCGTGCAGCCCATCTGCGCGATGCAGGCGAGCGTCATGCCCTTGCAGGGCTGAGGCCCTTGTTCCGGAGGTTGGGGCTTGGCCGGCGCCATCATCTCGGCGCAGTCCATGCCGGCCATGTCATGCCCCGTCATCGCGGTCGGCTTCTCGACCGCCGCTTTCGCGAGGCCCGGCCCGTATGCGAATGCCGCCTGCGCGCCGAACAGGCCGGCGAGGGCGCCGGCGAGGAGCAGTAGGGCAAGAACTCGCTTCACGGCATCAAGGCCCGTTCGATCCCAAGGCGTGCAACCTGTCGGCACGCGACCCGGAATAGGGCTTGCCACAGTGTCAAGGTCAAGGGGTTTCGATCGCCGCCCGCCGGGTCGTTGTAAGTGGACCCGACGAACCAGAAGCTCGTTGGACACCGCACGACCCAATTCTCGAAGAATAGGGGGATGGCGTGTCTCGTCGGGCGCGGCCTCGGGATGGCGCGCTTCGCGATATGTGCCGAGGCCGCGTTAGTGCCGCGCATAGACGCGCCGCCCTGCCGGGCCGAACGCAATCACGTCGAACCGCTGCGCGCGTTGCCCGGCGACCTCCATCCCAGGCGAGCCGATCGGCATTCCCGCCACGGCCAGCCCGGTCACGCCCGCCGGCCGCTGGGCAAGGACGCGCTTCATGTCGGCGATCGGGACATGCCCTTCGAACACCATGCCGTCGATGATCGCGGTGTGGCACGATACCAGTTCGGCCGGAATCCCATGCTTGCGCAGCAGCGCACCGCGGTTCGCGTCGTCGATCATTCGGACCTGACGACCGAACTGCTTGCGGACTTGCACCGCCCATTGCTCGCAGCAGCCGCAGCCCGGGTCGCGATGAACGGCAATCTGCTGCGCTGCAAGCGCACTCGCCGGCATCATCACGAGAAGCAGTGACAGCCACATCCTGTTGCCCCGCATTGGTTTCTCCCTGACAGATTGGACACTCGCTCGAAATACGCAAAGGCCACGCCTACCCCTCGCGCAAACGCCCATGGGCAGGCAGGCTGCACTCCCGTCCGGCGACCTTGCGCAGCCCAGGACGCGGTCACCATGCCCTCAATTCGCGAGCCAGCGCTGACCCGCAAGTGGTTCGGTCAAAATCACTCGGATCACGACGAAATTCAGAGCGCGACGTCGCCCATAGCTGTATAGACAGATATCGAATTCATATAGGGAAGAGGAAGCGATCTTTGGCGACGGCAGCATCTGACGTGATTTTGGAGCAGAGCCTGCCCCGCTACATCGAGATCAAGCGCCACATCGTTGCCGCCCTGCGTTCAGGAGCGCTGAAACCGGGAGACCGGGTCCCGTCGGAAGCGGAGATCGTAGAGCAGTTCGGCGTCTCGCGCATGACCGCCAATCGCGCGCTGCGCGAGCTCAGCACCGCTGGCATCATCGTGCGCCGCGCAGGTGCCGGCTCCTATATCGCCGAGCCCAAGCCGATCGGTCACATGATCGAGATCCGCAACATCGCCGAGGAAATTCGCGCGCGAGGCCATAGCTATCGGTCACGCGTCCTGTGCAACGAGGCGCTGCGCGCGGATCCCGATGTCGCCGAGCTGCTCGGCGTCCGCGCGGGCACGCGCACCTTTCACAGCATGATCGTGCACCACGAGGCGAAGTTTCCGATCCAGCTCGAGAAGCGGCTCGTTCTCGCCGCGGCAGCGCCTGATTACGGCGTCACCGATTTCAACACGGTCACGCCGAACGAATATCTGACACGCGTGGCGCCGCTGGAGCGTGTCGAGCACCGGGTCGCTGCCTCGATGCCCGATGCCGAAACCCAGGCGCTGCTCGGCATGGCGCCCAATGTGCCCGTCCTGGTCATGACTCGCCGGACCTGGAGCCGGGGGCTACTCGTGTCGCATGCGTGGCTTACGCATCCGGCCGACCGTTACGAGCTCTCGGCAACCTTCGCGGTCGATGCCGGCTAAGCGCTGCGCGAACGTCTGCGCAAACGCAGCCAGCGGAAATCCGCTGCCCTGAAGCTCTTGAACAGCAGGTAGAAACCGGTCCCGGAGAGCCAGAGCACGCCAAAGGCCACGAAGATGATCAGCGGATGGTTGAAACTGATCCGGCTGACATAGTCCATATTGTGGAGCATCCAGAAAAAGTCCCAGGTGCGCCAGGTGTCGCCGCGCGTCACGAGATGCCGGCCAGTGGTCGCGGAAACATAGGCGCTGCTATGCTCGGCATCGTCAAAGTCGATCCGCCACATCGGGCCCGAATGCTCGCGTGCTTCGAGATTGGGCTTGGTGAGCAAGCTGGCTTTCACGACGCGCGCGGCGATGCCGTGCGAGGCAATCTCGGTCGCCAGTCCCTGGTCGATCTCGATGCGGGCGCCGGTGGTCGCGTCAAGGATGCGGGTGCCGCCTGCATCGCGGACCTCATAGACCGGCCGTCCTGCCAGGTCGCGGACCGCCAGCGCTTGGGCGCTGCCGTTCTGTACGAGACTGGCCGGATCGATCAGACCTTCGGTCTGGAGCGGCATGGCATGGGGCGCGGCGCCGCCATGACCACCGACCGCATCCGCATCGAGCGTCGCCATCATCGCTCCGCTCAGCGCCCAGAGCAGGAACTGCAGACCGAGGACGAGGCCCACCCATTTGTGGATTCGCCGGAACAGGAGCGGCGAGAGACGGATACGCATCAGCGCGCCTTTCGTTTGCGGCGGGGGAACGACCAGAACAAGAGCCAGGCGCCGGTCAGCCCCATGGCGAGCGCGGACCAGGTCGCGACCTGCAGCAGCGGATTGTTGACGTTCTCGCGGTCCTTGTAATCCATGATGTGGAGCATCCACGCGAAATCGAACGCGCGCCACAGCAGGTGCCGCTTGGCAAGCAGCTCGCCGGTCGATGGCGAAAGATAAAGCGTGGGCCGGTTCCATCCGGCGAACTCCACCTGCCAGTAGGGCGGCGGCCGCGATCCCATCTCCTGCTCAGGCGTCGTCAGCAAAGTGGTGCGGACGATCTCGCCGCTGCCCGCATAGTGCTCACGCGCGAGCTGGCGCGCTTCGTCTGCAGTGAGCGCGGGCAGCGGCGTACCGGTCGCCGCATCGAACGCCAGCGTGCCGTCCTTGCCCTGTGCGCGCCAGACGCGGCGACCGAGCCGCTGCTGCAGGCGCAGTTCGGTCAGACCCGGCACCTGTGCGGCGATCCTGGCCGGAGGCACGGCACCGGCGAGGGAGACCGGAGCCTTGACAACCGGCCGGACCAGATGATCGCCATGGATCGTGTCGATATGGACGACGACCATATAGAAGCCGGTCGCCGTCCACAGCACGACCTGGATGCCGACGAACAGCGCCAGCCATTTGTGCGTGCGGCGGACGAACAACGGCCAGCGGATTTTCGCCATCGCTCAGAAGGCCGTGCGGAAACCGACATAGAAGCGCCGGCGCATCAGGTCGTAGGTCATGGTGTCGGTGTTACCGTCGGTGAAGCTGGCGATATAGGGTGCAGCCTTGTCGAACAGATTGTCCACGCCGATCTGGAACCGTGTCTTCGGCGTGATCTCGAAGGCGATCTGCAGGTTGTGGTAGAAGATGTTCGGCGTACGGTAGCCGATCGCGGTTGGTGCGGCGTTGAAGTCGGTCGCGGTGCCGATCCACTGGGTCGACCAGGTCAGGCTGACACCGTCCTGCTTGCCGGTGATCACACCGTAGCCGCGCCATTTCGGGTAGCCGCCATTGCCGCCGCCGATATGGCCGTCAAAGACGATCGGCGCGCCGCCAGGGAACGGCTCGATCACATATTTGTCGAGATAGGTGACATTGAGATCGACGCTGAGTTCCAGCCGGTTGATGCGGTGGCTATAGACCAGACCCAGATCGAGCCCGCTCATCATTTCGCGCCCGGTATTGATCGGCTGAGCCGAGAGATAGGTTACTTCGCCAGTGAGCGTGCTGCGCCTGAAATCCCTGCAGAACGGGTGAGACAGGTTGGTGCTGGCATAGCAGACCGATAGCTTGGTCGAGCCGGGAATGGCACGGATCGCGCCGGTGATGTCGATGTCGAACCAGTCGGCGGTGAGCGACAGGCCAGGCACGATCCCCCGTGGCTGAAGCACGGTGCCGAGCGTCCAGCTCTTCGAGGATTCGGGCTTGAGGTTCTGGTTCCCGCCGACCGTCGTCAGGATCGTCGTACCCAGCTGGACATAGCCTGCAGGAACCCCGGACGCACGGCAATTGGCGACAAGCGTCGCATTGGTGCTGGTCGAATAGCGGCTGCACGGGTCGGTCGTCGTGAGGTTGCCTTCCGACACCCCGCCAAACAGCTCGGGGACGTTGGGGACGCGGAAGCCCGTGCCATAGGTGCCGCGGACGCGAACGCCTTCGACGATGGTCCAGTCGGCGCTCAGCTTGTAGTTCCAGTCGCTTCCGAACAGGTCATAGTCGGAATAGCGGATCGCACCATCGACGGTCAGCGCGCGAAAGAAAGGCGTGTTCGCGAGGATCGGTACCGACAATTCGGCATAGGCTTCCTTGGCCTGGGTCGTGCCGGAAATGGGCGATTGCTGATTGGTATTGGCGACGCCGGCGACCGTAAGCGGGTCGGGGTTGCGCCAGCCCTTCTCGCGCCGGTAGCTGACGCCGGTCGCGAAGGACACCGTTCCGGCCGGGAGGCGGAACAGGTCGCCGCTGAGGTCGCCGGTCACCGACAGGAGGGAGTTCCCGCCATGGTCGCGTGAGGTGAACAGGATATAGTTGAGCACCGACGGCGTCAGGTCGCCAAATCCGAGATAGTCGCCGCACGGGATCGCGGCACCGGGGGCATTGCTGCACCGGGAGGTGTCAAGCGTCTCGCCAACCCGCTGGAGATTGGCGATGTTGGTCGAGCCATCGACCGCGGTATTGCGGCCATAGGCGCCCGCGACCTCCCAGCTCCATCCATTGCCGAGCTTGCCGCGCAGGGCCAGCGTGCCCTGCCACGTATCGCTGCTCTGGAAGAACTGGCGCGGCCCGGGCTCGGCAAGCCGGCGCTGGATCAGAACCAGATTTTGTCCGGTGGGATTGGTCGGGTTGCTCGCCGGGATCGACAGGTTCCTGAGCGTGCCAGGGGTCGCGATCTGGTTCGAGTTGCGCCGGGTGTAAAGCATCTCGCCAAAGACCTGGATGCCACCCAGATCGTAGTCCGCGAACACACCCGTGCTGATGCGTTCGATCGGGCTGACGGCGTTCAGGAACGGCGCCGAATTGAAATTGTGCTTGGCGGCGCTGTAGGGCTCGTAGAAATTGCCGTTTTCGCCGGGCACCTGATTGAAATTGATCTGCTGCCCATTGGGCAAAGCTGCGCGTCCGCCGATCGTCGAGGCGCTGTTGACGCAGCTGAGGGTTCCGAGGCTGGTCTCGGCCAGCGCGCAGGGCGCGCGCGTTGCCATGTTGATCGGTTCGGTTTTCTGCCAGGTGGCCGCGACGAGGAAGCCGCCGCGCTCGCCGCGCACGCCCCACAAACCGTCGATCGTATAATCGGCACCGTCCCCGCGTGCGGTGATCCCGCTGCGCCCGCTGATGGCGATGCCGTCAAAGTCGGTCCGCGTCACCAAATTGACCACGCCCGCCATCGCGTCGGCGCCGTAGATCGCCGAGGCCCCGTCCTTGAGCACTTCAGTGCGCGAAAGCGCGGCCACCGGAATCATGTTGAGGTCGGGCGATGAGTTCGCGCCGGTACCACCGGCGACGAGGCGGCGGTTGTTGAGCAGGACAAGCGTGCGCTTGATGCCCAGGCCACGCAGATTGACCTGGGCGGTACCGTACCCGTTACCGGTCCAATAGGCCGAGGTCTGGTTGCCCGCGAAGCCGGCATTGGCGGGCAGGCGCTGCAATAGCGTCTCGACGTTGACGATGCCCGTATTCTCGATTTGCTCGGAAGAGACGACAGTGGCCGGACCGACGCCTGCAATGTCCTGCCGACGAATGCGGCTGCCGGTAACGAGGATTTCGCCCTGCGTCTCGCTCGTGGCGGTTTCGGCAGCGGGGTCTCCCGGCGCGGTGGTCTGCGCCATGGCCGGCGCAATCGGCGAAAGCATGGTCGCTGCGAGCAGAATGCGAGCGGTTTTCATCTTGCCCCCCCTTTTTTGGCTTTGTCCCGAAGCCGGAAGAGAGACCAATTGTATATACAGGTCAACAGAAAATAATGAATTAAATCAAAACGATAGCTGGACGTTTTGCGAGTATAGCCCCTTTTATTACGCAATTGCGGCGACCACCCCTCATCCGCTGAGAATTTTTCGCGCAAGCGCGTGTTCGCTGCCACCGTCGCCGGTCCATCGACGCAATCCTTTTAACTTGCGTAATAGGGTTGGCCGGACCGGCGGGAAGCACCGGTCCGGCCGCGCGCACCTATCGGCGCCGCCTTTGGCCGGGCGCGAAATGGGCGGGATCGCCCCGGCACTGCGACCGCGAGGGAGCGGACGCTTCAGGTACGCGGAAGCATTGCCTTCATCTGGTCGATTTCCTGGCGCTGCGATTCGATGATGCGGTCGCACAGCGCCTTGATCTCGGGATCGCTGAGCTTCGCTTCCCGGCACATCAGGATCGCGCCCGAATGGTGCGGAATCATCGATCGCAGGAACTGGGCATCGCCAATGGTCGTCTGGGTGCGGATCAGCCCATAGCTGGCGACGAATACTGCCAGGGAACCGAGCAGCAGCAGCCCGTTTGCGCGCCTGGACGGGAACATGTGCGGCATTGCGACGATCATCAGGACGATCATCGGCGTGACCATCATCAGCGTCATATAGGCCATGTTGAGGTTGTTGTAGAAGCTCGACAGGCCGTCGATCATCACGAACATGACCGCATACATGATGATCGCGCCCACGAGCGACTGGACCGCAAGGTTGATATAGGGATTCTTCATTTCCACCTCTCCTCGTTGGCCCGGCCGCGCTCAGCTCAGAACCATGTCCGGACGCCGACGACGAAGCTGAACCCGCCTGTGCCTTCGCCGCGCGCGCGCGCGAAGTCGGCGGTCCGTCCGAAACGGCGCTCCCACGACACACCGACATAGGGAGCGAATTCGCGCACTTTCTCGTAGCGGACGCGCAGCCCCAATTCGGCAATGGAGAAACCAGCTCCGATGCCGTTCGCGGGCATGTCCTGCGCGGACAGATTTATCTCGAACCTCGGTTGAAGCACGACGTCCTGGGTGATCCGCTGATCATAGCTGCCCTCAGCGCGCGCGAGGATGTCACCCTTGTCGGAAAGAAACAGCGTGCCCTCGAGGTCGAACCAGTAAGGGGCCAGACCTTCAATCGCGACCGTTGCATAGGTGCGCCGCGGTCCCCGTCCCAGATCCTGACGGACGCCAGCCTGCACGTTCCAATAGGGGTCGATCGCGTGGCTGAACAGCGCCTGGACCTCGGCGCCTTCAACGCCTTCACCGAACACGCCTTCGCCTTCGGACTTGATCCAGAGCCGATTGATATCTCCGCCATACCAGCCCTCTCCGGACCAGCGATATCCGTTGTTGCCTGACCGGACCTGAACCTCGGCAAGGTCGAGCATCACCTTGCCCAGCATGGCTCCGCCATGCTCGCGACGCACATCGCGCTCGGCCCTGGACATCGCGTCCGCGCCCCAGAAGCGGTCGGCAGCCCGCCCCGGTTCGGGGGCCGGGGCAGTCGCGTTTCCGGGAGGCAGATCGGTCCCGCTCGGCGCCCCTGCGTCTTGCGGGGTTTCGGCGGGCATATCCGCCATATCATGGCCAGCGTGTGGAGCGGCGGGCTGTTCGGCCGGTTGCGGTTCCATCGCATGGCCGGCATGGGGATCGGCAGCCTCGGCGGGCATCGGCTTGTCCGGTGCGTGGCCGGCATGGCCGGGAGCAGGCGTCGCACGCGCCGGCGTCGCCGGTTGGGCCTTGGGTTTGGCCGGTTGAGCGCGCGGTTTGGGCGCCGGGGTCGGCGTGGGCCTGGGCGCCGGGGTCGGGGTGGCCTTGGGTGCGGGCATCCCCGGCATCGACATACCTGGCATTGAGTGACCCGAATGGTCTTGCGCGGCGGCGGGAAAGGCGAGAATGAGCGGCGCGATGCCGAGCAGGAGGCGCGTCTTCATGCTGCGTCTCCCTCGAGCGGACGGACCTGGACGACCTGCATCATACCTGCGTGCATGTGGTAGAGGAGGTGGCAGTGGAAAGCCCAGTCACCCGCCTCCGCGGTGACGTCCCAGCTCACCTTTCCACCCGGCAGCACGTTGACCGTATGCTTGCGCGGCGAATGGTCGCCATGCCCTGTGACCAGTTCGAAGAAATGCCCGTGCAGGTGGATCGGATGCGCCATCATCGAATCGTTGACGAGCGTGACTCGCACGCGCTCGCCCTTTTCAAACGCCAGCGGGGCCTTCAACTCTGAAAATTTCACGCCGTCGAACGCCCACATGAAGCGCTCCATGTTGCCGGTCAGATGGATTTCCATTTCACGTCCCGGGGCACGCACGTCCGGATTGCGATCGAGCGCGACAAGGTCGCGATAGGTGAGGACCTTGTGTCCGACATCCTCCAGACCCTGGCCCGGCTCACCGGTACGGTCCGCGGGCATCGGCGAGATCGTCTGCACGCCGGGTCCCATCTGGACCTGCGGCGCGTTCGCCGGATCGCGCATCTTCATGCCGGCCATCGAATGACCCGAATGATCCTGGCCGCTTGCGGCACCGTCGCCCATTCCGGGCATCGCGCCGTGATCCATCCCGGGCATGCTGCCGGAAGCCGAGGAGTCCTGCTCCATGCCCGGCATGTTGCCCATGGGCATAGAGCCATGGTCCATGCCCGGCATCCCGGACATCCCCGACATGTCGCCCATGCCCATGTCCTTCATCGTGACGATCGGACGCTTGCGGAGCGCTGGGACTGCCGCGACCATGCCGGCGCGCGGCGCGAGCGTCGCACGCCCCATGCCGGAGCGATCGACCGCTTCCGACACGAGCGTATAGGCCTGATCCTCCGGGGTCACGATCACGTCATAGGTTTCGGCGACGGTGATCTGAAACTCGTCGACCTCGACCGGACGCACGTTGAGACCGTCCGCCTGCACGATCGTCAGCTTCAGGCCGGGAATGCGCACGTTGAAGATCGTCATCGCCGAGGCGTTGACGAAGCGCAGGCGCACCCGTTCGCCGGGGCGGAACAGCGCGGTCCAATTGTCCTTCGGGCCGTGCCCGTTGATAAGATAGGTATAGGTCGATCCCGTGACGTCGGAAATGTCGGTCGGGTCCATCCGCATCCCGCCCCAATCGAGCCGGTCCTTGAGCGGCAGGTCCTCGCCCCGCAGCAATCCCGCCAGCGTCTGCTTTTGGCGATTGAAATAGCCGGCTTGCTGCTTGAGCTTCTTGAAGATCGTGTGCGGATGAAGCGGGCTGTGGTCCGACAGCACCACGACATGCTCGCGATCGTAGCCGACCGGGTCTGCGTCCTTCGGGTCGATCACGATCGGACCGTAGTGACCCATCTGCTCCTGCAGGCCGGAGTGACTATGATACCAATAGGTGCCCGCCTGAACGACCGGGAACTCATAGGTAAAGGTCGAGCGCGGCTTGATTCCGGGGAAGGAGATGCCCGGCACACCGTCCATCTGAAATGGCAGGATCAGTCCGTGCCAGTGGATCGAGCTGTCCTCGTCCAGCGTGTTCTCAACATGGAGCCGGACCTTCTGCCCCTCGCGCAAGCGGATAAGCGGCCCGGGAACGGTGCCGTTGATCCCGATCGCATGACTCTCGCGGCCGTCGACCGTCATCATCTGGTGCGCGATGCGCAGGCGGATGTCCTCGCCGGACACCTCGGGCAAGGGCGCCGCGATACCGCTGGAGTTGGTCTGGGCCCAGGCGGGCAGCCAAGCGGCGAGCGCCATCCCGCCCCCCGCCATCATCGAACCGCGCAGCAGCTGGCGGCGATCGAACATCCTTGTCATCTTGCTCCTCTGCGCGAGACCTGCGCTTTCAACTGTTACGCGCCGCTCCGGAAAATCCCTCTTCCACCGAGCCGAGCTTTTTTCACAATGCGGTGCGACCCTGGTCTTTCGGGGCAATGAAAACGCAGCCCGACCGGCCAACGCCGCCTACCCATGATGCGGTCACCTAACCCGAACCCCAAACTGCCCACTCACTCAATGCCTGACGGCGAGGGATGGCGAGCCGCGCAACGTAAGAACCTTGGAGCGGCGGGCGCGAAGGCGACAGGGAAGTCGCCCGCGTCCGCAGGCTTTGGGGGAGTCATGCACGATCAGTCCGAGAACGCCGCACACATCCATATGGATGCGATGCGGACGCTGCTGGCAGTCGCCGTGGCCTTCGGACATATCTGGGCGCTGCTGATCCGCGACTACCAACCCACGGCAAACATCGCCGTGAACTTCCTTTATTTCGCGGCGGGGTTCGGACACTCGAGCGTCATCCTGTTTTTCGTGTTGAGCGGCTATTGGATCACGCGAAGCGTGGTCGCCCGAACCCGCACAGGCTGGAGTTGGCGAGCCTATCTGAGCGACCGTCTGGTACGGCTTCTGCTGGTCCTCGTTCCGGCACTGGCGCTGACCGGCGTGTTCGACGGTATCGCCATTTTGCTGCTCGACTCGCCCACGCATCGGGGAGCGACCGGGACCTATGTCGTTGCCCGCGATATCCGCAGCGACCTGACGCTTGAGGTGCTGGTCGGGAATCTCTTCTTCCTGCAGGAAGTCCTCGTGCGGCCCTTCGGTTCGAACGGTCCCTTGTGGAGCATCGCTTTCGAATTCTGGTATTATCTCTGGTTCCCGGCGCTTTGGCTGCTGGTGTCGGGTCGGCGCGTCTCGCTTGCACTCGTCACCCTCGCCATCGGCCTGCTCAATCCGGAATTGCCGATGGGTTTCGTCTCCTGGCTCTGCGGCGCGCTGCTGGTCTTTGCGGATCGCTATCTTTCCGAGCGGTCCTCACGCCAGTTGCCAGGCGGCTCGCGCGCGACCGGTGCCGCAGCGCTGCTGTTTCTGGCCACATTGCTCTGGGCGCGCAGCGGCGACTACAGGCTGGAGGATCCCGCACTGGCGGCGATGTTCGCGCTCTTCCTGCTCGCGATGCTGCAGCACCCACCTCGCATTCCCGGGCCGGTCAATGCGCTTGCGCGCTACGGCGCAAGCGCCAGCTTCTCGCTTTACGCGACCCACTTCCCCTTGATGGCCCTGTGCACGGCTCTCATCATCACCACCGACCGGATCGCGCCAAGCGTGGGGGCGATCCTGCTGGCGCTGGCGATCCTTGCGTTCAGCATCGGGTTCGGTTGGGTGTTCGCAAGTGGGACCGAGAAACACACCATGATTGCGCGCCGGCACATTCGCCGCTTGATGGGGATCGGCGGAAGACGCTAGGCCTCAAGCTCCTGGGAAAGCTTGATCCGCGCGCGCCGCAGGCGCGTCTCGACCGCCTTCTCGCTGATCCTGAGCGTCGCCGCGGTTTCCGCCTGCGACAGCCCTTCGATGGTCCGTAGCAGGATCACTTCGCGCAATGATGCGGGAAGCGACGCAATCGCCTTGGATGTCCGCGCCAGCGCATCGCGATCCGCAAGCTCGACGTCATGCCCCGGCCGATCCTCGGCCACCCGCTCGGCGATATTGTCGATCGGCAATGCGAAAGCGATCAGCTTGCGAACCGCGCGCCGGCGCGCCCAGTCGCGGCATTTATTCATCGCGATCGCGGTGAGCCAGGCGCGCATCGAGCGCGCCGGATCGTACCGGCGAAGCGCGCCGTGCGCCGCAATGAAAGTCTCCTGAACCAGATCCAGCGCCTCGTCCGGGTCGCCGATCGAGCCCGCGACGATCCGGTAGATGGCATCGCGGTGCCGCTTGAGCAGTTCCGCGAACGCCGCGCTGCGCCCGACGAGGCTCAGCGCGGCCAGTTCGCCGTCTGACAGGCTAGCAAGATCGAAGGTCACCGGCTTTCGGCGGTCAGCGCCTTAACCACCGCTTGGTCGAACTTGGCAGCCTGGTCGGGACGGAGGATCGCGCGCATCGCAAAGACGTGCGCTAGCGTCTCCTTTTGAAGTTCGCCCATCGCGACGTGAATTCGATCGACCGCTTCTCGAACCCTCGGCCCGGCCGAATGCTCGGCCTCGATCGCCGCAGCGAGACGGGCATTGTCTGCGCGAAGCGCCATTTCCAGCGCTTTCTTGCGCAGCCCGAACTGGCGTTCGAGCTGATCGAGTTGTGCCTGCTGGCCAGCGTCGAGATCGAGCCCGTTGTGAAGCAGCGCATGGAGCTCGGCGCCAGGCTGGGGCGCTGCGGGCAGAAAATAGCGGCCAACCGCTACGCCGCCGACCGATGCGACGAATGCGATCAGGGCAATCAGCAGGATATGCTTGAGTTTCATCAACCGCCCCCGAGCAGCGTCGAAGGCGCCAACTGCCAGCTGTCGTCGAACGTCGCGACCTGAGCACGCGCGGCCGGAGACCAGCCGCCCGCCACGCCCATGCTCACTGCCACCACCGCAGCGAGCGCGCCGCTGAGCGCAAAGCCGTCACGTCGTGGCTGCGGCAAGGAAATCTGTTCCAGGACGGCTACCGAAACGGCGGCCAGCCCCGGGTGCGGCGGACGTGCAGCAAGCCGTCCAAGCATATCGTCCAAATCGTCGCGCATATATTGCCTCTATCCCCACCTATCTTACGCGCGCCGCCCGCTTTGCCCTCAAGGCGATGCAGATTCTCGCACGGTCGCAGATCCTGTGCCCGATCTTTCCGCCGAGGGACAATTGTCCCTGCTGCGTACATCGGAATGAGGGCCTTGACCTTGACACGATGTCAAGCCCTACATCGTGCCGCATCGGAGGAACATGATGACGACTCATTCCCATGACGATGCACCGCGGGGCCATGGCTGCTGCGCCGGAACGGACCACGCACCGGCCGCCGTGAAGGATCCGGTCTGCGGGATGATGGTCGATCCCGCGACCACCCCGCACCACGCTCTTCACCAGGGCACTGCGTATCATTTCTGCAGCGCCGGTTGCCGCTCGAAATTTCTGGGCGATCCCGAACGCTACCTCACGCCCGGTGCCCAAGCACCCGAAGCGCCGGCGGGAACGATCTATACCTGCCCGATGCACCCGGAGATCCGCCAGGTCGGTCCCGGCTCCTGCCCGATCTGCGGAATGGCGCTGGAGCCCGAGACGATCACGCTCGACAGCGGCCCCAATCCCGAGCTGGCCGATATGAGCCGGCGGTTCTGGATCGGACTTATCCTCGCTATCCCGGTCTTCGTCCTCGAGATGGGCGGCCATCTCACCGGCCTGACCATGGCAATCGGCCAGCAGCTCTCGAACTGGATCCAGTTCGCGCTGGCGACGCCCGTCGTCCTCTGGGCCGGCTGGCCCTTCTTCGAACGCGGCTGGGCCTCGCTCAAATCGCGCAACCTCAACATGTTCACGCTGATCGCAATGGGGGTGGGCGTGGCGTTCGCCTACAGCGTGGTGGCGGTGGTCATGCCGGAGATCTTCCCTGCGGCGTTTCGCGGCCATGACGGCGCGGTCGCGGTCTATTTCGAGGCCGCCGCCGTCATCACCGTCCTCGTGCTGCTTGGCCAGGTGCTGGAACTCAGGGCCCGTGAAAGAACTTCGGGAGCGATCAAGGCGCTGCTCGATCTCGCGCCGAAGACCGCACGGCGACTAGGCCCGGACGGCAGCGACGAAGAGGTGACGCTCGACCTTATCCAGGTCGGCGACCTCCTACGGGTACGTCCCGGTGAAAAGGTTCCGGTCGATGGCGAACTGACCGAGGGTCATGTCGCGATCGACGAATCTCTCGTGACCGGGGAGTCGATGCCGGTCACCAAGGAGCCGGGCGCCGCGGTGATCGCCGGTTCGCTCAACAGGACCGGAACATTCGTCATGCGCGCCGACAAGGTGGGGGCCGACACACTGCTCGCCCGCATCGTCCAGATGGTTGCCGAGGCGCAGCGCAGCCGCGCGCCGATCCAGCGGATGGCGGACAAAGTCTCCGCCTGGTTCGTTCCCAGCGTGATCGCCGTCGCCTTGACCGCAGCGATTGTCTGGGCGCTGGTCGGTCCCGAGCCGCGCTTCGCCTATGCGCTGGTCGCGGCCGTGTCGGTCCTGATCATCGCTTGCCCCTGCGCGCTCGGTCTCGCTACCCCGATGTCGATCATGGTGGGTGTCGGCCAGGGTGCCCAGGCCGGCGTGTTGATCAAGAATGCCGAGGCGCTGGAGCGGTTCGAGAAAATCGACACGCTGATCGTGGACAAGACCGGCACGCTCACCGAGGGCCGCCCCGCGGTCACGCTCGTCCTTCCGGCGCCCGGCCAGAACGAGGCCGAGCTGCTCCGCCTCGCTGCGAGTGTCGAGCGCGCCAGCGAGCATCCGCTCGGCGAAGCGATCGTCCGCGCCGCCGACGATCGCGGCCTCCGTCTCGCCGAGGTTGCGGCGTTCGACGCGCCCATCGGACGCGGCGTCACCGGCACAGTCGAGGGCCGCAAGCTCCTCCTCGGCGGCCCCCGCCTGATGCGCGAGAACGGCATCGACCTCGCCACGCTTGCCGAGCCGGCCGAGGCGCTGCGCGGCGAAGGCGGCACCGCAATCTTCGTGGTGATCGACGGCGCGCTCGCCGGGCTGATCGGCGTCTCCGATCCGATCAAGGCCAGCACCCCCGAAGCGGTCCGCGCCTTGAAGGCCGAGGGTATCCGCGTCGTGATGATGACCGGCGACAACCGCACCACCGCGCTGGCCGTCGCCGCGCGTATCGGCATCGACGAGGTCGAAGCCGAAGTCCTGCCCGAGGACAAGGCCGCGGTCGTGAAGAAGCTGCGCGCCCAGGGCCGCGCGGTTGCGATGGCCGGCGACGGGGTGAACGACGCGCCCGCACTTGCCGCGGCCGAAGTCGGGGTGGCGATGGGTGCCGGTTCCGACGTCGCCATCGAGAGCGCGGGCGTGACGCTCCTTCAGGGCGATCTGAACGGTCTGGTCCGCGCACGCCGTCTGTCGCGCGCGGTGATGCGCAACATCCGCCAGAACCTTGTATTTGCCTTTGCCTATAATGTCGCCGGCGTGCCGATTGCGGCGGGACTGCTCTACCCGCTCACCGGCATGCTGCTCTCGCCGGCGATCGCGGCGCTGGCGATGGCGCTGTCCTCGGTCAGCGTGATCAGCAATGCGCTTCGCCTGCGGCTGGTGCATTTGTGATCCGGAGATTCGCATCATGAACATCGGCCAGGCTGCGCAGGCGAGCGGCGTGTCGCAGCGTATGATCCGTCACTACGAGAAGATCGGCCTGATCCCGGCGGCGCTTCGCCGGGACAGCGGCTATCGCGACTATGCAGATGCCGACGTCCATCGGCTTCGCTTCATCGCAAACGCTCGCGACCTCGGCTTTCCGATCGGCGAAATCGGAACGCTCCTGGACCTCTGGCACGACCGGGCGCGCTCGAGCGCCGAGGTCAAGGCGCTTGCGACGTCGCGCGCGGAGGAGCTGCGCCAAAAGGCCGAAGCGATCGAGGCGATGCGGCGCGCGTTGCTCGATCTTGCCGGTCGCTGCCATGGTGATATGCGGCCGGACTGTCCGATCCTTGATTCACTTTCCGGAGATGCGAACTGACGGTCGGCTACACGCCGCGCCGCGCGGTGTAGAGCGACAGGGACCCGGTCAATGTCCTGATTACGGCCTGCTCGGCCACCGCCAGAAACCCGACATCGGCGAGGATCTGCGGCAGCACGCCGTCGGCATTGGGTTGGGTGAGCTCGACGCCGTCAAGCCGCTGGATAATGCCGAACAGGCGGCGCATGAGCCACCCGCGCTGCTCGCCATAGTCGAGCAGGACCAGGCGGCCGCCAGGGCGAAGGGCCGCATGCATCGCAGCGGCGATCGAGCGCTTTGCCGAAAGCGGGCATTGGTGCAGAACCAGGCTCGACACCACGATGGTGGCAACCGCCTCGCCAAGCTCGTCGCCCATGGCGCGGCGCCATTCGACCGCGACTGCGGCGCGCTCGGCTTTGGCGCGAGCGATCGCCAGCACCTCCGGATCAGGATCGACACCGATGACCTGCGTCTGTGCGCATGCTTCCTTGACCATCACTGCCAGCGTCCCCGTCCCGCAGCCGACATCCATGACGATGTCATCGGGGCCTGGGGCAAGCTTCCTAAGGACCTGTCCGCGCCAATACCGCTCGCGCGTAAGCAACGCTATCGCAAGGTCGTAGAAGCGCGTGAGTCTGGCGTTGCCGAGCGCGGGAACAAAGGCATCGCCCGCTGGCGCCATCACATCGCTCCAGAAGGATCGAGTGTACCAAGCCAGCCGACAAGCAGGAGGATCGCAACCACGCATCCGGTCTCGACGGCAAGACTTTGGCGCAGCACGGAGAGCGCGCCCGCCTCGTCGTCTGCGGCCATTGCGACTTTGAAGCGCGGCACGAGGCGGAACCGGTTGGAAGCCGCCAGGCCAAGCATGACGATGAACAGTACGAGCTTGGCGAGCAGCAGCTGGCCATAGAGACTGCCGGGAAGCGCAGCGATACCCGGCCAGCCGACGATAACGATCAAGTTGAGCAGGCCCGTCGCGACGAGCAGGCCAACCACGATCGTGCCGGTCACGGAGAAACCGTCGAGGACGCGGTGCGTCAGCTGCAAATGTTCACGATCGATTGTGGCTTGCGGACGCAGCACCAGCAAGAGCATCGCCCCCAGCGCGCCTACCCAGACGCCGGCCGCCAGCAAATGAACGATATCGCCGCCCAGTTGCAGCCAGCCGAGCGGACCTTCACCGATCGCACCGTGCC
>NZ_LSJM01000016.1 GCF_001557215.1 Sphingomonas sp. CCH9-E2
ATGAGCTTAATGCACTAACAAACCAATCGGTCCACTCGGTGGGGGCAGACCAGTCTTTCGAGCTTCGGGTCAGCACCTTGGCAGGACCGGCGACAGTGGATCAGCCGTGTTTTCGGATGCTGCGCAGAGCACACAGGTGAAGGCGTACGGAATCTTGACCGCAGCGCAGGCATTCAGCGACGGATCAAGCGAAATGGTTTATTCGCCAATCGACTATATCGACCCGTGGGGTATCTCGCTCCTGACGCAGTAGAGCTGTCCAATTGCTTGGCGCGAGACCAGATTAACTTCCCTCTCTTGATTGAGAGACCGTGCCAGTGGCCCTGAGCGAGGGCTGTCGGGAGTCATGTATTACTCCGGCAGGAGAGGATCTTCCGATCAGCACGTGACCCATGGCGGACGGTATGCTGTAACAGTTTGAGATATTTCCTCGATCACCCAGGCACGGGGGGTGGCGAAGAGGGCGAGTCGGGCAGAATCAAACCGGAGCCAGGTCGCTCCGTGCGCAGAATGCGGACCCTCCGAAAGAATGTAAGTGCCTCATCGCAAGCCGGTTCGCTATCACACCTGGCAAACATGTTGAGCTTCAGACCATATCTCTCCGACACTGGTATGTGCACAAAATACCTAAATGGCTTTGGCTCATGTGCCCGCTCCTGTGGTCCGTGACGATATCGGCCGACGAGAGATGGCCTGCCCCCAATCATCTCCTTTGACAGGCTGCACGACGTGCTTGCTACATGGCATGTTGGGGGTCCGCTAAACTGCCCAAAGTCGGTACTAACGATCGTATCGGATGATTGCCATTCCTCTACTTTGCTGTCGATTCCTTGGACCCAATTCCGCTTGAACTTATCGGGAAGAACAAGCTGGTAGTCGTAAGCGATCTGCACCTCAGAAGGCATTGTGCGCTTCTCGGCTTTGTTGCAGGCAGTGATTGCAAGCAGCACGGCCATTGCGGATATCGAGCGTGCTGGCTGGACCGTCATGTAACAAACCACCTAATACAGTCGAGGATCGCGTTCCATCTGACTCAGCCCATGCACGGCAATCAGGTGATTCCCGCCATTATGCCGTGAACGCCGACGCACATTCCCAGCGCCCGCCTTGCCAGTGAAATTCTACCCGCTGCGCGTTGCTGATCGCGGGCGGCTCGCCCTTGCGCCAGAACACCCGCATCTTGGCCCGGTCATCCAGATGGGCGTCGGCGACGATCGCCCGCGCGGCCTGGATGAATTGCCCATGCCCGAACACATAGACCAGTGATCCAGCAGGCATGGCGGCGAGGCGGTCTAGGCCCGTCTTGCAGCGGCGTAGCAGGGTGGCGAAGCTCTCGGCCCCTTCCCCGTCGCAATAATCAGGATCGGCCG
>NZ_LSJM01000157.1 GCF_001557215.1 Sphingomonas sp. CCH9-E2
CAGCCGTTCCGCGACGGGACAGTGGCGTCCCGTGCCGGGACGCCACTGTCCCGTCGCGGAACGGCTGGTACGCGCAAAACCCCTATGGTTTCCAGCGATTTACCCTCGCAGCCCGCAGTGCGGCGCGACTCTGCACAAGCTGGCACGCGCGGTGCGTGCAGGCGCGCGAGACTGTGCAAGGATACCCGATGTCGCCCATCCCCTATCTCGCCGACCGTGCCCATGTGTTCGACGCCGCCGAGCTGATCCGTGCGTTCGGCGCCGATGCTGGGCTGGAGGCAGCGGCGCGCGCGGACAAGTTCCGCGACCTGGGCAACCACATCAATTTCTGCCGCTGGCGTCAGATCGAGCGGCTGATCGTGCTGATGAGCGTCAACCGCGCGGTCGGCACGGTTCACTAAGCCTATCCTCCCCCTGGCGGAGGAGGATTATCGAGGATGACGCAACCCGGTCGTTCCAGTCGCGTTATGCGCGGATGGGGGCCAGATGACATTAGCGCAGATTCTGTCGATTGCCGTGCTGCTGGGCATGATGGCGCTCTTTCTGTGGGGGCGCTTTCGCTATGACGTGGTCGCGGTCATGGCGCTGCTGGCGGCAGTGGCGGGGGGTATCGTTGCTCCGGACGATGCGTTTTCGGGCTTTTCCGACGACATCGTGATCATTGTCGGGTCGGCGCTGGTGCTGTCGGGCGCGGTGCAGCGATCGGGCGTGATCGAGCAATTGATGCGCCTGTTGCAGAAGCGGGTGACGCGCGTGCGATCGCAATTGCTGTTGCTGTCCGCCAGCGTTGGGCTTGGTTCGGCGCTGGTCAAGAATATCGGTGCGCTGGCGATGCTGATGCCCGCCGCGTTCCAGATGGCGAAGAAGTCGAACAGCTCGCCCAGCGTGTTCTTGATGCCGATGGCGTTCGCGTCGCTGCTCGGCGGGCTGATCACGCTGATCGGCACCTCGCCCAACATCATCGTCAGCCGCGTGCGGGAAGAGATGACCGGGCAGCCGTTCGGCATGTTCGATTATGCGCCGGTCGGGCTGGGGCTGACGCTGGTCGGGTTGATCTTCCTGCGCTTTGGCTATCGCCTGTTGCCGATGGATCGTCGCGCCGCGCCGACGATGGGCGAGGCGCTCGACATCCACGACTATGCGACCGAGGCCAAGATCGTCGCGCAATCGGCGGCGAAGGACGAGCGGGTGTCCGCATTCATCGAGCGGCACGACCATGAGGTCGCGATCACCATGTTCCTGCGCAACGGCGTGCGCGCGACGCCCTGGCCCGACATGCTGCTGCGCGAAGGCGACATCCTGATCCTGGGCGGCACCCCGGACAGCCTGGAGCGGGCGATCGCGCGCGACCGGCTCGATTTCGTCGGCACCAGCGAAGCACCGCAATCGGGCGAGGGCGACGAGATCGGGGTGATCGAGGCGGTGGTTGGCCCCGGATCGCCGCTGGTCGGTGGAACGGCCGGATCGCTGATGCTGCGCCAGCGCTATGGCATCAACCTGATCGCGGTATCGCGGCGCGGGGAGCGGATCGTGCGGCGCATGCCCAATGTCGTGTTCCGCGCGGGCGATGTGATCGTGCTGCAGGGACCGCTGGGCGCGCTTCCGGGGACGCTGACCGAACTGGGCGCGCTGCCGCTGGCCGAGCGCGAGCTGCGGCTGGGCAGCGTGCGCAAGGGGCTGTTGCCGATCGCCGTGCTGGCGGTGGCGATGGCGGCGACCGCAACGGGCGCGGTGCCGGTGACCATCGCATTCTTCGCGGCGGCTGCGGCGGTGGTGCTGCTGGGCGCGCTGCCGCTGCGCGACGCCTATGACCATGTCGAATGGCCGATCCTGATCATGCTCGGCGCGCTGATCCCGGTCAGCGATACGCTGCGCAGTACCGGCGTGACCGAGATTATCGGCACCTGGCTGTCGGCGACCGCGTCGGGCCTGCCGCCCTGGGGCGCGGTGGCGCTGATCATGGCGGCGGCGATGGCGG
>NZ_LSJM01000158.1 GCF_001557215.1 Sphingomonas sp. CCH9-E2
GGGTGGGTTTCGGGGGTGTCGATATCAGCGATGCGGATCTTGTCGCCGGCCATCCAGAAGGTATCGCCATCGACGACGCAGTCGCTGCCGCCGCCGCTATGGCAAAAGCCGAACGCCGTGCGAGCGGCGGGCGCTGGCCCGACCGATGCCGGTGTCGCGGCTGGCAGCATCGACCAGGCAAGCCCGCCGACGATCCCGGCGAGCAGCGTTCCGGCCAGCTCACGGCGACCGAAGCTGGCACGCCGATGGCGGCCACGGTGCAATTCAAGGGGGTGTTTCACGCCATCGTCTCCATCGGAGGCGATGGTAAAAGGCGCGGCTGATCAAATCCTTAAGGACTGAATCGAGCGTGGCGGGGAG
>NZ_LSJM01000159.1 GCF_001557215.1 Sphingomonas sp. CCH9-E2
CACGAACCCGCTGCCCGCCACCATCACGCATCCCCCGGCCAGCACCCGGCGCGGATCCCAGCGCGCATCCGCCGCCCATGCCGCCAGATAGATGCCCGCCGCCATGAACAGGATCGCGACCAGCTGCACGCTCAGGAACGCGGGCTTGTCATAGCCCAAAGTCTTGGTCCCCCAGCCGAGGAGGAACGCCGTCGCGATATAGTAAGTCGCGAAACAGCACACCGCGCCCAGCGTCCCGCCGATCAGCACCGCGCCATGCCGCCCGACCACTTCGCCCAGCGGCACCTTCGCCGGCGGGGCTTCAGCGAGGCACTTCTGGAACTCCGGCGTCTCGCCCAGCTTCAACCGCACCCACAGCCCGACCAGCACCAACGCCGCCGACAGTGCAAACGGAATGCGCCATCCCCATGCGGCAAACTCAGCTGGCGTCATCCAGCTGAGCAGCAGCAGGAACAGCCCGTTGGCGGCAATAAACCCCGCCGGCGCGCCCATCTGCGGCGCGCTGCCGAACCGCGCACGCCATCCCGGCGGTGCATTCTCGACCGCCAGCAACGCCGCGCCGCCCCATTCGCCGCCAAGGCCAAAACCCTGTCCGAACCGCAGCACGCACAGCGCAAATGGCGCGATCCACCCCGCCATCTCATAAGTCGGCAGGAACGCCACCAGGGTCGTCGACATCCCCATGGTCAGCAGCGACGCGACCAACGTCGCCTTGCGCCCGATCCGGTCGCCATAATGGCCGAACACCGCCGCCCCCAGCGGCCGCGCAAAGAACGCAACGCCTAGCGTGGCAAAGCTCAGCATCTGCTGAACTCCGGCATCGCTTGTGGGAAAGAAAATCTGCCCGAACACCAGGGCCGCGGCGGTCGCGTAGATATAGAAATCGTAGAACTCGATTCCCGTGCCGACAAAGCTCGCCCACAAGGCGCGCCGCCGCCGCGTCCGCTCAGCGTCCATCGATCTCTCCCCTAATCGACGCCCCCCGGCGCCGCTTACTTCTTATCTTCGTAGCATGTGGTGCGCGTCACCTGCACCACCTTGCCGTCCTTGTCCTTGATCTCGTTGCGCCCCTCGACGCACGGCTTCTGCTCGGACTGTTGCCCCTCGAACCCGTTCGTCCGCCACCCGACATACAGCGCCACCCCGGCCAGCGCCGCGATCAGCACCAGCCTGCGTTTGTCGAACCTGCGCTTCAGTTTCTCCAGCATGCATCCTCCCTGCCTCAAGCAGGGGCGCTGCGCAACGCGTCGCGTGCGAAGCTCGCGCGGTTAGAGATAATCCTCCAGCACCAGCGACACCTGCCGCGCCGCCCCGCCCTGCCCGACGGTCAACGCCAGCACCGTGCCCACCGGCCCTGAAGTCTGCCTGATCAGCGCCTCGAAACTCATGCCCGACAGCCGGTCGCCCGCCTTGATCCCCGCCTTCTCGGCCGGACTGCCCGCGCCGACCACGCCCGCCACCATCCCGCTTCCCGCGCGATCGACCCACAGCCCTGCGCGGTTGTAGCGCGCCGGCTGCGGTGCCTGCCGATTGCGGGTCAGGAACAGCGCGCCGTCGCGGTTGCTGGTCGCGATATTGAACAGGCGCAGGATCGGCAGCCCGATGATCCCCGCGTCGAAGATGTCCCAATCGGGATCGTCGCGCATCTGGATCACCACGCCTTCGACCGTCGCCCCCGCCAGCTCCAGTCGCTCCACCCGAACCATCCGCGTCTTCCCCTGTGGCGCCGCCGGGCTCCAGCGCGGCGCATTCCACAGCCCCGCCGCCTCGGCGGTCTTGCGATAGATGCGCATCACGCTAGGCATCCCGGTGTCGAGGCCGAAACGAAAGCTGCGCCCGTTCAGCGCCGCATCGGCGAACAGAAACTTCCGGTCCGCCGTCGTGCCCTTCTGCGCGATGCCCTTGTCGAACCG
>NZ_LSJM01000160.1 GCF_001557215.1 Sphingomonas sp. CCH9-E2
ATGCTCCAGTTGCTTGAGCATGATGCGGATCTCGGTCGGCGAAAGCGCCCGGTCCTTGGGCGTGAACGTGGCAATCGAAGCCGGACCAACGTCATCGGCCGGGTTCGCGACCTTCTCGCCGTGGAGGATGGCGAAGGCGTAGATCTGCTTCAGGATATCCCGCACATGGATGGCCGTCGCGGGCGCGCCCCGTTCCACGATCTTGGCGCAGTGGGCGCGCAGGTCATCAGGCGTGATTTCGGTCAGCAAACGGTTCTGCCAGACCGGCTTGAGTTCACGCTCGAATATGGCGCGGCGCATGGCGCGCGTGCTGTCCGCCATGGGCGCGCCCGTCAGCCACTTCTCGCCGAACTCGCCGAAGCTCTTGGCCTCCTTGATCCGGCGCTTCTCCCGCTGCTTCTCGATGGCGGGGGACCGCCCCTCGGCGATCATGCGTTTCGCGTCCAGGCACAATTCCCGCGCCCGGGCGAGCGAGATCCCATCTCGGGCGTACTTGCCGAGATGGACAGTCTCCCGCCTGCCGTTCAGCCGATAGTCGAGCCTGAACGAGATGCCGCCTGTCGGCGCGACACGCACATACATGCCGTCACGATCGGTCACCTTGTACATTTTGGCTTTTGGTTTCAGGCACTTGAGTGCCGCATCCGTCAACATTCTGGGCCTCCTCGCGGAAAAGTACCGTCACGCGGTTTTTGGAGGCTTTTGACGGGAATATCTGTTTATGTTCAGCGTATTAGGCTGAAAAAAGTACCGTCATTAGCCTCGGTCGCTATGACGGTACTTTCGATTTTCCGGATGATCAACGGGGGCAGGGTCCGTCAGCGGGCACGACAGACGCGTTTGATGCCCACCGATAGCTCTCGATAGGCCACGGCTGAAATATTTTTGTTTTTCAGGTGGTTACGTCGTATTCTGGCGTAGTTTCGGATACCCTCGGATGGGCAAAAATTATTCCCATTCGATTGTCCCCGGTGGCTTGGAGGTGTAATCGTACACGACGCGGTTGACGCCCTTCACCTCGTTGACGATCCGCGTCGCAACGCGCGTCAGGAAGCTGGCGTCGAACGGGTACACATCGGCGGTCATGCCATCGGTGCTGGTCACCGCGCGCAGGCCGCAGACCGAGTCATAGGTGCGGTAATCGCCCATCACGCCGACCGTCTTGACCGGAAGCAGCACCGCAAACGCCTGCCAGATCGCGTCATAGAGGCCAGCATTGCGGATTTCCTCCAGATACACCGCATCGGCCTTGCGCAGGATGTCGCAGCGTTCCTTGGTCACCTCACCCGGAATGCGGATCGCGAGGCCGGGACCAGGGAACGGGTGGCGACCGACGAAGGCATCGGGCAGCCCCAGCTCGCGACCGAGCGCACGGACCTCGTCCTTGAACAGTTCGCGCAGCGGCTCGACCAGCTTCATGTTCATGCGCTCGGGCAGGCCGCCGACATTGTGGTGGCTCTTGATCGTCACCGACGGCCCGCCGGTGAAGCTCACGCTCTCGATCACGTCCGGATAGAGCGTGCCCTGCGCCAGGAACTCGGCACCGCCGATCTTGCGCGCCTCTTCCTCAAACACGTCGATGAAGGTCTTGCCGATGAATTTGCGCTTCACCTCCGGGTCGGTGACGCCGGCAAGGCCGTTGAGGAACAGAGCCTCGGCGTTCACATGGACCAGTGGGATGTTGTAATGGCCACGGAACAGCGACACGACCTGATCCGCCTCGCCGCTGCGCATCAGGCCATGGTCGACGAACACGCAGGTCAGCTGATCGCCGATCGCCTCATGGATCAGCACCGCTGCGACCGCGCTATCGACCCCGCCCGACAGGCCGCAGATCACCTTTCCAGTGCCGACCTGTTCGCGGATCTCGCGGATCTTGGTCGCGCGAAACTCCGCCATCGTCCAGTCGCCAGCGCAGCCACAGACGTGGCGGACGAAATTGGCGATCAACTTCCCGCCATCCGGGGTGTGCGCGACTTCAGGGTGGAACTGAGTGCCATAGAAGCGGCGTTCATCGTCGGCGATGACCGAGAAGGGTGCGCCGTCAGAGGTCGCGACAATGCGGAAGCCCGGGGCAAAGCGGGTCACCTTGTCGCCATGGCTCATCCAGACCTGATGCCGCTCGCCGACCTTCCACAGGCCGTCAAACAGCACGCAATCCTCGGTGACGGTGATGAACGCGCGACCGAACTCTCCGCCATCGCCGGTCTCGTGCCCGGGGCGGACTTCGCCGCCCAGCTGGTGGCTCATCACCTGCTGGCCATAGCAGATGCCCAGGATCGGCACGCCCGCCTCGAACAGCGCCTCGGGCGCGCGTGGCGATCCTTCTTCGGGGACGCCAGCGGGCGACCCTGACAGGATGATCCCACGCGGCTTCATTCGCTCAAAGGCTTCAAGCGCAGTGGTGAAAGGGGCGATCTCGCTATAGACGCCCGCTTCGCGCACGCGGCGCGCGATCAGCTGGGTCACCTGGCTGCCGAAATCGACGATGAGGATGGATTCGCCGGGCTGTGTCATGGCGAGCCGATAGGAAGCTGCGGCGCGGGTGTAAAGGCACACCATTCCTCCCCTGCCCCGCAGGGGAGGTGGCAGCGCGCAGCGCTGACGGAGGGGCG
>NZ_LSJM01000161.1 GCF_001557215.1 Sphingomonas sp. CCH9-E2
GGCGGGATGTCCGCGGGGACGGGGGCAGGAAGTACTTCGGAGGCAGGTTCGGCGGCGGCTTCGTCGGCCGAAGGGTACACCCCCCAATCGCCAATTTTGGCGCGCACGCTGTCGTAGAAGGCTAGCGGATCACCGGCCACGACGAGCCCAGCGTCGCTCGCGCCGATGGTCACCGTTTCGTCGAAGCCGTCGCCATCGCGGTCGCGAGCGCCGCTTCGAGGACTGTCGTCGACGATGATCAAGCGGCCGCGCTGGTCGACCGTTACGCACGGAGCTGGATCGAGGATCGCGGCCGCCACGCGCTCATGGATGGAAGACCATTGGGATTCCCGGCCCTTTACGTCTGGATGCTGCGAGTAGACGCGCATGCCGAATCCGATGATGGATAGCAGCAGGTGCTGGAACCCAAGCGCCCATGCCTTTGGCTGTCCTTCGTGCGGCAGCATGCTTCCTAGCAGGCGGGCAAATGTCCGTGCTTGCTCGAGCGCGTCGTTGACGTCGGAAGCAGGGAAGACAGAGCCTGGGCGACACTTGACCTCGATTGGCGTGAGATGGATGCGCACCGAGCCTCCGACCAACCTAATCCCGATGACGAGGAGGTCCGGCCTGGAAAGGGTGGCGTCCTTGCGATCTTGCCTCAAGGTCCTTGCGAGGTCGTTCAGGTATCCACGAAACGGGTCCACGGGCACGATGATGCAAACGGAAGCGTCTTTCTCCGTTCCCGCGACCACGGGAAGTAGACTCTCCCCGATGTTCGAGACTCGGAAGCGGTCCTGGAGCAGCCGCACCGCGACAAACATCCCCAGGTCGCCCGTGGCACCTGCGTTATCGCCAGCAAGGCCCCGGATGGTCGGGATGCCGCGCCGCGCAATTTCGAGGAGCACGTCCTGCACGCGGTCCGCCTCGATGCCGGAGCATCCGGGCAGCCGATCCAGCGCGCGGGCCAGCGCCTCGCGGTCCGCCTGCTTCACTTTGGACAGCAGATAGTACCCATTCGTATCGCCGGCGCGATGGGAATACGACGGCATGTCGTAGTCCCACAGGTAGGCGTCCTCCAGCCATCCTCCGAGAAAGCAGGCCGGGTCGATCGCCGATGAAGATACAGCGACAAAGTCGGTGCTGCGCGTTTCCAGCATATCGCGCACGGCGTTGACGTTTGGCGCGAACCGCATCCCGGTACGGCGCTCGCCGAGGCTTTCCATCGTCCCGATGCATGCCGCGACCTTGTCCGCGAGCACGTCGCCCGAGGGAGTGGCAGGTACCGACTGCCTCGTTTCGCTGAGAAATGCGCCTGGAAGCTGCCGCCTAACGCGGTGCCGCAGGAGAGCGCCGTGGCCAAGGGGCGAGCGGCCATCCACGGCCGCCCCGCTTGGCTCGGACATGTCGAGCTGGGCAATGATGCCGAGGTCCGGCCTGGCCCGCGAAGGCTGTCCCTCAAACCAGCGAACGCTGTTCCGGGTGTCCTCGGCAAGGTTCGCGATGGTAGCGTCGTCCGGGCGCGATACGGCATCGCGATGGTCGAATATATCGACGAAGCGCGACCCGACGGACTGCCGGGACGTGCGCCCCTCCGCCTGGCGGAAACGCTCGGAGCTCCAGCTAATTAGTCCTTCATTGCATGCGTCCGTCGTTCCTCCTGCACTTGCCACCACGACACCCACGACAGGCTTTGCGGAAAGCAAGCCAGACACGTCCTCGAGTGCGCGCGCAACTTGTGCAGCGCTGAACCCGATCGAGATGCCGCCGACCGAAATTCCGAAGGCCTCGCCGAATGGCGCCTCGCGAGAACGCGCTGGCAAGCGCCCCAGCCGGTCGCCGTTCCACATTACGGACCAGTAGTCGGTGCCGTTCTCGACCGCGACGAAGTCGACCTTCTCGATTCCTCCCGGCGAGCGCAGCGACAATGTCAGGAGGTCCGGCACGCAGTCCGGGTCAAGGACACTCACTGCCGGACACGGACGGCCGCCCGTATCCGCGTCATACAGGACGCCTTGCGCGACAGCATGCCAGGCGATCCGTGCGGGGTGCAGGGGGGACAGGAGTATGGCATCGGGCACGCGCGAAATCGTGCGGCGGTCGCTTTCCAGCGAGGCGACGACGACGACGTCGACCCAACAGGCCACGTCCGGTTCCGCGGCGAGCCACGCTTGGTAGGCATCGAGATAGCGCTCCACCAGCGCGCCAAAGCTCTCGTCGTTTGCGAGCCATTTGCCGAACTCTGCTGATTCGCAGAGGCCGGTCTGGTCGCCTTCGCCCCGAATGCGCGCAGCAATCGCCTGTCGTGCCTCCACGAAACCCTCCGGGGGCTGGAATTCGGAAGCAGTGGGGCGTGGATCCTGGAGGAACCGACCGGTTGACAAGACAGGCCCGTTTCCGACGCCCCACTTCGGTTGCACCCATGCATCGACGTAGTCGTCAGCAATGACGAGCGGCAGGTAGGAGCATGCCACGGCATTCTCGGCCAGCATCCAGTCCTGGAGGCTCGATGCACGCGCACTCCTGTTAAGCTGTACCACCGGCTTCGCATCCGCCGGCTCGATGACGCGGCGGTTGGCACGGATCAAGCGCTCGAACTCACTCCTGCAGCCTTGCTCCGCGACCTCCTCGACCACGACGAAGACTCGGCACTTTTCGTGGCCAACCGAGCCGTCCGGCGCCTGGCGGCTGAAGGAGATGTCCACCTGGTAGTTGCTGTCGGCTTCCACTTCTAGCTGGAGGAAACCGTCGCGCACGGCGCGCACGCTGATTTCTTGCGACCCATCCGCGCGTTCGCTGGCATCGTCCGCAGTCCCGCTCGCCACTGGATCGACACTGACCCCGGGCGACGCAAAGACGAGCAATTCGTACCTCCCGCCCCCGGGGACTGAGAGGCTGGTCTCCCATTCTGGGGCTCCTCGTGCGCGCCGCGAAGGCTTGCGCGGCGGCGTGAGCTTTCGCGCCACGCGGCACGCGACGAAAATGCCCGGCTGCCAGGTGGCTAGCGAGACAACCTTTACCGCCCCCGGCTTGAAGCCATCGGCCGACGCCACGTAGCGGATCGGCGATTTGTGTGGCGGCGGAGCATTGTCCACGAGTACGGACTCGCCCTCGCCGACCTGCACCTCGCCTACGAGGGGACCGCCAGGTCCGCCGGGACGACGCTCGAGCGTCACGACGGTGCCGGTCGCGTCCGGGCCCACTGTCTCGAAAGAAAGCGCGACGCTCGCCTCCACGACCACCGGCATGCCCTTTGCTGGCGGCAGGAGCCAGTTGGAGCACTCCATTCTTATGTCACCGGTGGCGGCTGCGTCTTCCGTCAGCAGTTCGGACCACTTCTCGACCGTCAAGGCGCGCCACCAAGCCGGTGCCGCCGAAATCTCCAAGTCATCTGCTGGGCAATAGAAGGCGGCCGTCGCCCTCTCGAACGCGGTTGGCAGGTCGCAAACCGAGCGGATGTGCGCGAGGAAGGCATCGAGATGGGCCGCGTCGTCGTCAGACGCACCTTCCTGCGCACGCCGGACTCCCGCGCCGAACCCGTCGGCGACCGCATCTGCAATCTTCTCCAACGTCGATGGCTGGTCCCGGGACGATATGGACCCGTCAGCCATCGGCGGCATGCCGCACGCCAAGCTGATCCTTTGGCCCGCGCGTAAGTCGCTCGCCCCTGGAACCGCAGAGAACAGGCGCGAGAGGACTCGCCACGCGGCCCCGCGTTGCGTGCGTTCGGTATCCATCTCGTCCGAGGCAGCAGCTGCCCGCCCGACAAGTGCTACGGCTTCCTCGATTTCATCCTGCGCTTGCAGGCCAGCCAGGCCGGCCCCCGCGCGCGCAAGAGACTGGATGAATCCGTCGGCCCACCAATCCTCGAACGGCACGTTGCCGCCATTGTTGCTGGCCGCGACACCGAATTCGTCGGTCGTCGAGGTCACCGACCGCATGCTGTGCTGCCCAGGCGGCACTAGCGCAACGAATGTGGGTTGCGAGGGATGGTTGCGCAGGTTCAGCAGGTGCGTGTCGTCACACCGGCCCGACGCACCGATGGCGGGGTTTGCTTCACCGGGGCCAAGCCTCGGCAACTGCAGGAGGATCGGTATCCCGGTCGCCGCGGCCGCTCCCTCGACTACGCGGTCAAATACCGCCTCCATTATCGAAAGCGGCGGACCATGGAATATGAGGCGGACCTCTCCTTCGCCACCCGAGAGCGCCTGGGCGATCCTTTCCGACACCAGGTCGGCAATATGCGATGCAAGCAGGTTCATCACACGGGCTCCACGGCCGCGAACGGCGGGACAAGCAACATTCCGCTCTCGGCATCTGGGCTATCCAGTACCAAGCCAAGCATTCGCAGCTGGTGGCCGAGATCGTTGGTGGCAATGTCTCGGTGGTCGACGGCTAGTCCGTATCTCGCGAGATGTTGCGATAGTCGATGCACGGATCGTGGTCCCGTGGTGCTGGCAAGGGCACAATGGACGAGGGCAAGCACCGCGACGGGCCCCAGGCCTACGACCCAGGGACTCGAGTTGCTGGTGCCTCGCTTCCGCAAGGCATATCCTTGGTCATAGCCGCGCAATATGGGGCTGGCCGCCTGGCGTTGGCCGAGGACGTGGCGTGCGAATTCCATGATGTTCGAGCCAATTCCCTTCTTGCACAGCAAGGCACGCGTCTCTCGCTCCCCGACTTCGGCGAGGGTTTCCATGAGCCGGCGTGCTTCGAGCGCCGATCGACTTTCGTGCGTTTCCTCGCAGAGCGACGCGATTCCCTCGGCCGACGACAGCGACCGCGGGCGGTCGCCGTTCTCGGCCTGCAACGCCCACAGCACTGCGTTCAGGCCGAGGCGGGCTTGCAGGAATGCAGAAGCGCGGTCCTTAATCCCAGGAAGTGCCCGATCGCCATAGGAAAGGAAGGTGAAGGTTGGTGGGAAAACGAGCGAGCGCACCTCGGCAGCAGTCGCCGGAGCTGCGCCAGTCGCGGCTCGCCGGATGCATTCCCACGTCCTGGCGTGAACGTCGCAAAGCCAGGCTACATGCGCGACGGCCGCGAGCCGAACGACGGCCTCGAGCAAGCTCGTCCACTGCCTCCGCGTCATTGCGTTCTTCGCCGCGATGATCGACTGTAGGTCCCGGACAAACTGCCGCGCGGGGTAGCTGGCGTCGCCACGGTCGTTCGGGTCAAGGTTCGCCTCGCCAGCGACCTCGAATGCTCCCCAGGTGGGTTCCGGCACCCATGCAGCGATTTCGGCCTGGAGGAAACGGGCAAAAATGTCATCTTCCTCGGTCACCGAAAGCGCATCAAAGAGCGAACGCCAAGTCTCGGAAGCACGATCCTGATCTGGTGATCCCAGCCAGATCATGCGCCTGACCAGGGCACCGGCCGGCCAAGAATTGCTGCTGAGGCGCGCCGAACCAGAGAATAGGGCAGCTTGCGGGACCAGAGGCGTCACTTGGACGAACCGCTTCGAAGACTGGTTAGGAAGCTTGGGGCTCTCGAGCACGGAGTGCAGCAATAGGTGGAATGCGTCAGCATCCAGGGCCGCGTCGCCCGGGCTCCTCGACTGGTTCCTGTAGCGCTCCACCTCGCGATCGAGCTCGCGGCCTCGCTGCGGAACGGTGCGTTCGGTCGCCTCCAGGAAGCCCGCTTGTCGGTAGAGCGAAGACAGGATCACCTCCGAGCTCGCGTACTCGGGAGCAGGGGACATGGCCAAGGCGGAGTCCTGGTATGCCTGGTGGGACGTGCGCCAGGGTTCGTCGCGAAACCGCTCCAGGGTCATCGGGCTCCACCATCCTTGCGGGTTGCAAACCCGGTACGTCGTTGCACGACCGTGGTCCCGCTACGGCCGATGCGAATGCGGGCTCGGTCGAGCACGGCACGGTCGCGGACAATTGGCCCGGACAGGCGGGCACGCGTCGTATCGAGCAGCGCCAGGACTGTTCGCGGCAAGGAGGCCACCGACATGCCCTGCTCGAGTTCCTTGACGGCCTTGAACAATTCGTAGGTCAGCGCGATCGGCTGGCCAGAGCGCCCATCCCCCACCAGCAGGAAGCAAATGGGAGATGCAGGGCGACCGGGCGCCCTTTCCTCCACCGGCTTCACCGATCGCGACGGGACAACGAGGGTCGCGCGGCGGATGGCAGGCGGCAACGGCTGCCCGAACGTCGTCGTGAGCGAGATCTCGAAGTCCTGATTGACATTGAGCAGTTGCTCGACCTCCCCAGCGACATCGAACAGGTCATCGCCGGCCTCGTCCTCCACCACCCGTTGGAATTGCTGGAGTATCTCGGCGTCGCGAACCGCGGCGCAACGGGCCCCCAGCGATCGCCGCGCCAGGCGACATGCAAAATCGCGCACGAGGCGCTGCACGTTTGTCGCGGCGGCGGGGCGCTTGCGCCGAATGGCGGCGACGGAAAGCTCCGCGTCCAATCGCCCGAGGCGCTCGATCAAATCCACCTCTATCCGAGAGAGGATCTGGAGGCGGCGAAGATATTCCAGCCCTTCGCTGACTGACCGGCTGAAGCGGACGTCCACCTCGCGGAGTGCAAAACGCGTGTTGCGCGTTGCCTGGACCTCGGTGTCGGGATCGGCGAGCGCCGGGTCGAGTAGGTCGGCAAGCCCCTCGAGCGCGTCGCTGATCATCGTCGGCAAGTATGGCGATCGGCGCGAAGACAGAAACCACTGCAAGCCCATCGCCGTGTTGTCGTCCTCATAGCCGAGGTCTCTCAGGTCCTTGAGCAGTGCGGGTCCAGCATCACGATCCCAGCGGTGGAAGAGCGCATGTTGGTATTGGGCGGCAACTAGGTGGAAGATCGCCGTTGATTGCTCCTTGGCCGGACGCCCGCCGCGACTTGCCTGTTGATCGAGCTCCACCATCTTGGCGGCCCATTCACAAGGTGCCAGGCCCGTTTCGCGAGGAGAGACGCGGTGCCCGGCCAGCAGGTAGGAGACGAGCGAAAAGAGGTCGCGGAAGCTCCAGCGCTTCGCAGTACCAACCTCGAACCAACGAAGCATCTGGAGAAGCGAGGCTTGCTCGCGGTCGCGAGCCAAGCGTTCCCGGCTACCACAAAATGGGCAAGAAGCCCCCGCAGCGCAGGTTCCCGCGGCCGGCCAATCGGATTCTTCGAGCGCGCGTAGCAACAGGCGGCTGGCTGGAGCCTCGCCGCCTTCGACGGGAGGCAATAGGAGGGTTTCGACGTCCATCGGCCAGACCGCGACTTCGGGGAACTCGTCCAGCGGCCAGCAGGAAGGCGCGTCGGGGGAAAGGCTAACGGCACGCGTGACCGCCTCCAGAAGCCGGCGGGGACGGTCCAAGCCCTGGTCTATCGCCTCGATCAGCGCGTCGTCGAGGATTCCTCGATTGACGCAGCATAGGTAGGCTTCCCGCGACTGGGCGCCCATCATTGCGTTGAGTTCGTCGAGCAGCGCTTGCGCCGCAACCCTACCCGAACCGTCAACAACTGCGGATGCGTCCTGTACGATCGAGAGGGCAAGCTCCCGCGGCGGCGTCCCGAGCGCCCCGGCGTCGATACGCACCAGACGCGGCACTGGCTTGCCTTCCGGCGGAAAGAACTCGTCCCTCAAAGCACGAGCCAACGAAGCATTCCCGCCCAGCGCACGGTCAAGCCAGCCAACTACCGATTCAATGGCCTCCGTCTTGCCGTTCCCTGGGCCCCCAACGAGGAGCAAGATGCGCGGTGTTGAGCCGGGCGCTTCAACAACCGCGGTGCTCCAAGCCTCGAGGCGGTGCAGCAGGTTCGTTTCGAATACCGCCTCGCCCGGCCGGCCGCTTGCCGCGTCAAAAAGGCGACGGACGCCGCCTGCCCGGTTTCCGGCCCAATTGAGCAACTGCGCCGGAAACGGCGCTGCGCTAATTTCCACGGTCTATCCCCCCTATCCCGCGGCAGCGGCTGCCCCTGTCTCGCGGCTTCCGAAAATCGATTGCGTGAGCTCGACCTCGTCGAGGAGCCGGCGAAGGGCAACGCCGATCGCGCGCGCAAGGTACGGAGGCACGGCGTTCCCGACTTGCGTGTAGCGGGGGCACTCCTTCGTCCGCCGGGTGCCGCCGGTCGTATACTTGCCGCGGAAGACGAACCAGTCGGGGAACGACTGCAGGCGCGCGTACTCGCGAACTGTCAAAATCCTGGGCTCGGAGTAGTGAAGAATGTCGTCCGGAAGCGTCGTCACTGTCGGGGCTGGCTCGGCGCCGTCCATCGGGTAGATGCGGTGCTTCTTGAGGCCGTAGGTGCGACGGCTTTCGTCGTCCATGCGCACGCCCTTCCGGCACTCTTGGAGGATGCGTGCGAAGCGTTCCCGCACATCATCCCGGTGCCGGGCAAGGCGCATGCTATCCATCCTGCCCGTGTGGCCAGCGTGCATAAGCTGCTGGTATGGCGAGCGAGGACCGTCGTATGCCGCCTCCTCGAACCGGGGCGGGGACTCCGGGTCAAGGCAAGGGACGGTCGGCCGCCGCCCCACCTCGAGATCCGAAAGCGCATCCGACGAACTGACCGCGGAGCCAAGCCCAAGCTCCTGCAGCTGCGCAGCGCGAGATTCCTCGAGCAGATCGAAGAAGCGCTTGATGCCTCCGTCGAGCCACTCGCAAAGATCCTTGCGAATACCGATGGCGATCAGCCGGGACCGCTTCTGCGGGACGCCGTAGAGCGATGAATCCACGAGCATCGACGATACGCGGTAGTTCGCCTCGTCCAAGCTATCGACCAGCTTGTCATAGAAGGACTTGGAGCGCTCCGGTTGGCTACCGTGTAGCTCGATGACGTTGCGGCGAGCGTGGGCCACCTTCATGCCAGGGACGTTTTCAAGGACGAGCGCCTTTGGCTGCAGGGCCTCTACGACCTCGACGTACTTCTCGAAGAGGAGGTTTCGTGGATCGTCTTCGACACGTCTGCCAGCGAAGCTGAAGCCTTGGCAAGGTGGACCGCCCGCGAGCACGTCGATGGCCCCTCGCATTGCTACGAGGTCATTCTTGTGCTTCTCGAGTACTTCTTCGATTCCCCAGGCGCGCTGTTCCAGCCAGGAAGGCCAGTCGAACGTCGCCTTCATATCAGTCCGGTCCAGGAAGTTCGCGGAAAAGGTCCGAAATGCCATTTCGTCGCGCTCAATCGCGAAACGCCCTTTCAGTCCTGCCAGTGAAAAGCCAAGTGAAAGCCCCCCGCAGCCAGCAAACAAATCAGCGAACCCGTAAGACTTCATCGACTACTAGCCACCCCTGGATTGCTTGTCGGTCGCCGGGTTGGACGCCGATTCAAGGCAATGCCCCTTCCTCGTGGGCCGACAAGCGCTAACGCGCTGCGACCGCCCGCGAGGATTGCTGGCCGCCGCAGGCACTCGAACGATAGCAACATTGCCCTGGCGGGGCCATCCCGAAGAGGAGATATCGGAACGTCCATTTTCGCATACGGCTTCGCAATCCGATAGCCATTCCCCAGCCACGCGGCCCAATGGGAAACGAGCAACTTGTTCCATCTTTGTTCTATTTGACGGTGCGCGTCAAGCACGTCGATTCCACCTCCCGTCCGCAGTCAGGAAATGGACGGGCCCTGGCGGCCCCGCCCGATGGTCCAGCTGATGCCCTCGGTGCGCAGGATTCCCGAGACTCTTTTGCCGGCATGAGGCTCGAGCACGGGCCGCCACGGCACCAGCGTGAAATCATGGGCGCGCTCGACGAGCGCGAACCGGCCGCTCATGAGGTCGAGCCGCCGCCGGTAGATGCCCTCGACATGGCCGCCCGACTGGTTCTCGACGAACGGGAGGTCGAGCTCGCGCGAGAGCGCCGCCGCCACCCGCAGCAGCTCGCGCCGGCGCAGCGTCTCGATCATGCCCGGGCGCGGCTCGAACACGCCTGCCCGCTCGCTGCCGAGTCCCTCCTCCACCAGCCACTGCCGGCGCCGCGCTTCGGCATCGCGCACCGCGCTCCCGAACCCCGCATCGCGCGCGGGCGCGTCGGCGGGGCTCAGCAGCCGACGGTCGAGCCAGGTCGCGCCGTCCGCCGCCGCCAGCCGCTCTAGCGGCCCGGCCGCGAGCAGCTCGACCGCAACCGGACGCGCGCGCACCTGCGCCGTCTCGAACCGCTCGACCCGCTCGAGATGGTCGGAGGCGATCCGCCAGCTCCCGTCGGGCAGGCGCTCGACGCCCGCGCCGCCGCGCCGCAGCGCTTCGAGCCGGCGGACATGGCTCCGGGCGAACGCCTCGCTGGCCTGGCGGTCGTGGGCCAGGTGGGCGTCGATGTCGTAGCGGCCGCCATTGGCGGCGGCGACGGCGGCGGTCGTCCGATCTACCTCGCGCACACCGGGGCGACTGGGCGCGACCCGCACCACCGCGCCCTCGCCGACGCCCTCCGCCGGCTGGCGCCCGAGCGCGACATAGTGGCTGCGCCCGTCGATCCCGTCGACGATGAGGTAATGGCGG
>NZ_LSJM01000162.1 GCF_001557215.1 Sphingomonas sp. CCH9-E2
CGTCAGGTGGCGGAGAAGGTCCGCGACAAGGCGCGAGGCATGTTCGCCGGATTCCGGCCGAAGCCAGCGACCGAGAAAGCGATGTCGCCGGAGCGTGGTGAGACCGATCGCGCGCTGGCGCCCTCGCAATCCAAGGCGATCGAACGCTACGGGCGCGCGGCGGCCGACATGGACAGGATGCGCGATCAGGGGTTGCCGGTGCTGGCGCACCAGGAGAGCGCATTGCAGCGCGCCAGCGAGGCACTCGACCAGACCCGGCCCCACGCCGCGCGCGACCTCGCCAGCGCGATCGAGCGCGACCCCCGGCTCGCGCGCGACG
>NZ_LSJM01000163.1 GCF_001557215.1 Sphingomonas sp. CCH9-E2
GGGCGGGGTGGTGAACGTCATCGACACGCGCATTCCGCGGACCCGGCCCGAGAACGGCTATCGGCTGAATGGCATCGCCACCTACGGCTCGGCCGCGAACGAGCGTTCGATCGCCGGCGCTGCTGACGTGGCGGTCGGTCCCTACCTCGTGCTCCACGCCGACGGCTCGTATCTCAAAGCCGACGACCTCAGGATCGGCGGCTACGCGCTATCGCCAGCGGCACGCGCTGCTGCGCTCTCGCAAGTCGGCTTGCCGCAAGACGTGGCACCAGGCAAGGACCCGATCGACTTCGCGGCCTCCGCTGCTATCCGAGGCAAGCTCCCCAACACCGCCGCCGAGACCTGGACGGCGGGCGTCGGCGCGTCGATCATCACCGACACGGGCCAACTTGGCGTAAGCTACAGTCGTTACGACAGCCTCTACGGCGTGCCGATCCGCTATGCGACCGAGGTGGGCCAGGCGCAGGAGTCGCCCCGGCTCGATGTCAAGCAGGACCGGGTCGACTTACGCGGCGAAGTCGAGACCGGGGGCGGGTTCCTCGACCGCATCCGCATCCGCGCCGGCCATGCCAGCTACCGCCATTTTGAGCTGGAACCGTCCGGCGAGATCGGCACGGCGTTCTACAGCAAAGGCACCGAGGGGCGACTGGAACTCCTTCAGGCAGATCGCGGTGGATGGCAGGGCGCGAGCGGTGTCCAATATTTCAACCGTTCGTTCAACATCGAGGGTGTCGAAGCCTTCCTGCCCCGCAATGAAACCAATCAGACCGGCATCTTCACGCTTCAGCAGTATAATGCGGGGCCGTTTCATGCTGCGGCCGGCGCTCGTTACGAGTGGAGCAACCAGACCGCCAAGACCGTGGGCAGTGACCCGAGATTCTTTGGCGGGAAGCGCAACTATGGCGCGTTCTCCGGCTCACTGGGGGTCGGTTACGGCGTCACCGACGCGATCCGCATCGGCCTGAACGGTTCATATACCGAGCGCGCGCCGTCAGCCGAGGAGCTGTTCGCAAACGGGCCTCATGCCGGCACACAAGCTTATGAGCTGGGCAACCCGGACTTCCGGCTGGAACGGAGCTATGGGATCGAGGCGACGCTTCACGTTCACGGTGAGCGCCTGAGCTTCGACGCATCCGCCTATTACAACCGCTTCAACAACTATATTTCGGAGCAGCAGGTCGACCAGGCTGTATGCGAGGCTGCGGCCGCACCGTCAGGCCGCGAGGTCGACCTGCCCTGCTTTCAGTACCAGCAAGCCGGCGCGAGCTATTGGGGCATCGAAGGCGATCTTTCGGCCAAGCTGTTCGAGGTGGGCGGCACGCGCATCAACGCCGACCTGCTCGGCGATTATGTCCGGGCCACCATCATCGACCGCGGCCCCGTGCCGCGCATCCCGCCGCTTCGTCTACTCGGCGGTCTGGAGGCGCAGGGCGACAAGTTCACCGCGCGTACCGAGGTGGAGCGCGTGTTCAAGCAGGACCGTATCGCCGACTTCGAGACCACTACGCCCGGCTACACCTTGGTCAACGCCAGTGTGAGCCTCAAACCCTTTGCCAACAGCAGCAGGACTTCGCTCTTGCTCAGCGCCAACAATATCTTCGACGTGGTTGCACGCCGTCATTCTAGCTTTCTCAAGGACTTCGCGCCGCTCTCCGGTTGCGACATCCGGGTCTCGCTAAGGTTCGGCCTCTGACAAAGATGTCGCGGGCAGCAGGCCTCCCCCACCTGGGATGCCATTTCAAAAGGTTACAGGGAGACGGGGTAGGGCCTGCCCCACCCCCATAATGGAGAGGTTTGTGGCAGGGACGTTGAGAAACTCGCATCGGGGGCTGATCGAACACACGGCTTTGGGTGCTTCGTTGCTGTGCCTCATTCACTGTCTCGCGCTGCCCCTCCTCTTTGCCGCCCTTCCCGCGCTCAGCAGCGTCATTCCGGTCAGCCGGACCTTTCACCTGGTGATGCTGGCGATTGCCGTGCCGACGAGCAGCTTGGCCCTTCTCTCCGGCAGGACACGACATGGCGCTTGGTGGCCCGTAATGCTTGGCGCGGCTGGGCTTATAG
>NZ_LSJM01000164.1 GCF_001557215.1 Sphingomonas sp. CCH9-E2
GGCCGTCTGCGCGGCCGCCCCTCCACCACCGCCTGCGGCGGCGGTCCCCCTCCCCCAGCGAGCTGGGGGAGGAATAACTAGCGACACTTCCCCCCGCGCCAGCATGGACGCAGCATCGGGGCGGGCTGATGGGGGACAAAAGCAGCCGGGGTCTGTGGCCATTTTCCGGTCGTGAGGCGCGTGTCGAGATAGCGGATCGTCGCGAGCACCGTCGCGGTGTCGAAGGTGCAATGGCCCGCCGCGTTGACATAGAGGCTCTTCACATCGCCGCGCGCCGCCTCCGCATAGCCGCGCTGCATCGCCGGGGCGGTGAGCCCGTCGCCGATCGTCTGCACCGCGACCAGCGGCACCAGCGGGCGGGCATTTGGGGTGTAGTTGGCGCGCATATAGGCGACCGCCTTGGGGGCGGCGACGATGCGCTGACCCGCATTGAGGGTGGCGAGATCGGCGTCGAGCTTGAGCCCGGCTTCGCGGTAGAGCGCTTCGACCATCGCGCGACGGCCCGAGCGGGCGAGCTGCGCGCGATAATCGATGCCGGTGTTCCAGCTGAATGTGCCGCCCGCGCGCTGTTCCTGATCGGTGCGGGGGAGATAGACGCCCATGACGAACGATCTGGCGATCTCGTCGGCCTGCGCGGCATAGTCGGTGGCGGCCGGCTGGGGCTTGTCGCGGCTGGTCCAGCCGGGGATGCCCGCCAGGACGCCAGCGAGCGCAATGCGGGCGCGACCCTGCGGGGTCTTTGCGGCTTCGGCCAGCGCGTCGGCGACGCGCTTGCCGTTGACGCGGTCGTCGTCGATGCCGGTGACGCGGATGCCGGCACCGGGGGCGACCAATGTGCGGAAGGCGTAAGCACCGTCGAGCGCCATGTTCATCATGCCGAGCGCCCCGCCGATCGACGCACACATCGGTGCAGCGCCGTCGATCCCACTGCCCCTTGTCTCGGCCAAAGCGGTGCTGACGAGGCCGCCCATCGAGCTTCCCCAGGCGATGACGCGTTTCGGCTTGCCATGTTTCGCGGCGAATGCGGCGATGGTGGCGCGCTGGGCCGGAACGGCTTGCTCAAGCGCCCAGCCGCCGCTGCCATAGTCAGACCCGGCGATGGCGTAGCCCGCGTCGAGCAGCGCCTGCCGGTGTTGTTTGGGGGCGGGATCGGGGTTGCCCGCGCTTGGGGAATAGCCGCGGCTGTAGAGCAGCAGCGTGCCGTTCCAGTTCGTCGGAACCTCGGCCGACCAGCGCGCGCCGCCGGGCAGGGTTTGCGCAAGCTGCTCTTGCCGCGCTACCCCCGGCAGCGTCATCGCCAGCATCGTCACCGCCGCAATTGCGCCCATCCGCATCGCCCTCTCCTCTTTTCGCTTGCGTTTCCGATAAAGCCGATGAAAGCGTTTGCATAGAATGTTTTGTGATAAAGCTATTTCGGCGATCATCGCGGCGCATTTCGCGGGGCTGACGCACGACACGCTGCCCGATGCGACGCGGCACGCGACGCGTCGGGCGCTGCTGGATGCGGTCGGGGTGACGCTGGGCGCGTCCGGGCTTGGCGAGGATGCGGCGCCTTATCGCCGCCATGCCGAAGCGGTTTCCGGCCCGTCGCGGCTGATCGGATTCGATGGGTCGAGCACCCCGGCACTGGCCGCCCTCGCCAATGGCGCACTCGCGCACCAGCTCGATTTCGGCGACACGTTCGATGCGGGGCCGGCGCATCCCAATGCGGCGTTGGTCCCTGCCCTGCTGGCACTCGCCGATGCGCGGCCCGAATTGGCGTTCGGTGCGTTTCTGGTCGCGATGGCGGCGGGGAGCGATCTGGCCTGTCGCCTGTCGATCGCTGCGCCGCGTCCATATGAGGAAGGCGGCTGGTACCCCCCGCCTCTGGTCAATCTGATCGCCACGGCGACGGCCTGTGCGCGGTTTATCGGGCTGGACGCCGACGGCATCCGCCATGCGATGGGAATGGCGCTGTTGCAGGGCAGTTTTCCCAGCGAGATCAAATATGACGCGACCTCGCCGATCCGGGGGGTACGCGAAGGGCTGGTCGCGCGCGCCGCGGTCGAGGCCGCGTTGCTGGCCGAAGCGGGTGCGACCGCCTTTGCCGAGCCGCTGGAGGGACGTGCGGGGTTCTTTGCGATCTATGGCGGGGGAGCGCCACGCGACGCGCTGCTCGACGGGCTGGGCGAGACGTTTCTGGGCGATCAGGTCAGCTTCAAGCCGTGGCCGGCGTGCCGAGGGACGCATCCCTATATCGAGGCGGCTTTGGTGCTGCGCGACCGGGTCGATCCGGGCCGGGTGGCGCGTATCGAGGCGGAGACCGGGCCGATCCAGGAGATGCTGATCCGCCCGCAGCCGGTAAAGGCTGAGCCGGGCCGCGCGATCGAGGCAAAATTCTCGATTCCTTACACCGTTGCGGCAGCGCTGATCGACGGCGCGGTAACGCTCGACAGCTTCACGGCGGCGCGGATCGCCGATCCCGCCACCCGCGCGCTGGCGCACAAGGTGGTCGAGCGGCGCAATCCCGACTGGGGCCGGAGCGAGGCGGCGAGCGGGTCGCTGACGATCACGCTCGACGACGGCACCACCCTCGCCCATCGCGTGATGCAGGCGGCGGGGCATCCCGACCGGCCGATGGACGATGCGGCGCTGATCGCCAAATTCGTCGACTGCGCCGCGCATGCCGCGCGGCCGATCGAGGCCGGGTGCGCACGGGAACAGGCCGAGCGCATCCTCGCCCTTTCGGCCGACGTCCCGGCACACCAGATCATCGATTCAGCCGCTTGCATGGCCGATTTTTAGGTTATATAGCATAACAATATAAAGGAGAGGTTCATGGCCACCATCGCACCGCCGGCTCCCGGCGTCACCTTTACCCGTCTGAACCCGGTCACCGGCGCCGTCGCGACCGAGGCGAAGGCATTCAGCGTTGCCGACGCGAACGAAGCCGTGGAAGCCGCCGCCGCCGCCTTCCCGGCCTGGTCGGCACTCGGCCCCAATGCCCGCCGCGCCGCACTGAGCAAGGCCGCCGACGCGCTCGCCGCCAGGGCCGACCCGTTCGTCGATGCGATGATGGGCGAGATCGGCGCGACCGAGGGCTGGGCGCGGTTCAACTTGATGCTCGCGGTCGGCATGGTGCGCGAAGCCGCTGCGCTGACCACCCAGATCGGTGGCGAAGTGATCCCGTCGGACAAGCCCGGCTGCATCGCGATGGCGCTGCGCGAACCGGTCGGCGTGATGCTGGGCATCGCGCCGTGGAACGCGCCGATCATCCTGGGCGTGCGCGCGGTCGCGGTGCCGCTGGCGTGCGGCAACACCGTGGTGCTCAAGGCGAGCGAGCAATGCCCGCGCACCCATAGCCTGATCGCCGAAGCGTTCGACGAAGCGCTGCCCAAGGGTGCGGTGAGCATCGTCACCAACGCGCCCGCCGATGCCGGCGAGATCGTCGGCGCCCTGATCGACAATCCGCATGTGCGCCGCATCAACTTCACCGGATCGACGGCGGTCGGCCGCATCATCGCCAAGCGCGCGGCGGAGCATTTGAAGCCGGTCCTGCTCGAACTGGGCGGCAAGGCACCGCTGATCGTGCTGGAGGACGCCGATCTGGACGAGGCGGTCAAGGCTGCTGCGTTCGGCGCGTTCATGAACCAGGGCCAGATCTGCATGTCGACCGAGCGGATCATCGTCGTCGACAGCGTCGCCGATGCGTTCGTCGAGAAATTTGCGGCCAAGGTCGGCACGATGGCGGTCGGCGACCCGCGCGAGGGCAAGACGCCGTTGGGCGCTGTCGTGGACCAGAAGACCGTCGATCACTGCAAATCGCTGATCGCCGACGCGGTGTCGCATGGCGCGGTGCAGGTCAATGGCGGCGACGCGAATGGCGTGCTGATGCCGGCGCATGTCATCGACAAGGTGACGCCGGAGATGAAGCTGTTCCGCGACGAAAGCTTTGGTCCGGTTGTCGGCGTGATCCGCGCGCGCGACGAGGCGCATGCAATCGAACTGGCCAACGACACCGAATATGGCCTGTCGGCGTCGGTCTTCACCCGCGACACCGCGCGCGGCCTGAAGGTCGCGAAGCAGATCAAGTCGGGCATCTGCCACGTCAACGGCCCGACCGTGCACGACGAGGCGCAGATGCCATTCGGCGGGGTCAAGGCGTCGGGCTATGGCAAGTTCGGCGGCCGCGCGGGCATCGACAGCTTTACCGAACTGCGCTGGATCACGATCGAGACCGAAGCGGGTCACTATCCGATCTGATCCGATGGCCGCGCTCTCCCCTTCCCTCGCCGTCGCCGCGCTTGCGGGCATCGGGCTGGCCGCTGGCCAGTCCGCCCCTGCCCCCACGCTGACCTACGCCTTTTCGGCGCGGGTCGAGGTGGCGCCGCCGGTCGAGCAGGGCGAGATCGATGGCGCGCGCAAGCGGTTCATCCCGATCACCGGCGGCACCGTGACCGGCCCGCGCCTGACCGGCACGGTGCTGCCCGGCGGCGGCGACTGGCAGGCGATCTATGCCGGCGGGGTGACCAAGGTCGAGGCGCGCTACTTCCTCAAG
>NZ_LSJM01000165.1 GCF_001557215.1 Sphingomonas sp. CCH9-E2
AGCAGGGTGGCGAAGCTCTCGGCCCCTTCCCCGTCGCAATAATCAGGATCGGCCGCGCTCCAATAGCGTTCGAGGTGCGGCATCCGCTCCGCACTGCGCGTGCCGTTCCAGCGCGCCGGTTGCAGATAGGTGAACTCTTCTATCGGCCACACTTCCACCGGCACGCCGGGAAAGCGCGCGATCGTCGGCGCGGCCGTCTGCTGCGTGCGCGTATAGGGTGACGTGACGATGAGCGCGGGCGCTTGCGTCCAGCTCGCCGCGACTTCGCGCGCCTGTTCGTGGCCGCGCTCCGTCAGCGCGATGGTCGCGAGATCATTGCAGGGCACGCCCGCGTTGCCGGTGGATTCGCCGTGGCGGATGAAGATTACGCGCATGGCTATTCAAACAGTTCCGCATGAGTGCCGGCGCGCAC
>NZ_LSJM01000017.1 GCF_001557215.1 Sphingomonas sp. CCH9-E2
CTCGCCCGCCACGGGCAGCGCCTCGATCACCACCAGCGCCTGTGCCCAGGGATGGTCGTCCGTCAGCGTCAGGTGCACCTTCACCACGTGTCCCGCGGGCGTCATCGCGTCAAGCCGCGCCTTTGCTCCCCCGGTCAGCGCCAATGTCGGCGCGCCCGACGGCGCATTGACCACGCCGATATCGCGCATGAACACGCCAGACTTGAAACCGGTCCCGACCGCCTTCGAAAAAGCCTCTTTGGCAGCAAAACGTTTCGCGAGCGTTGCGGCATAGCCCATCGGCCGCCGCGCCGCCTTGCGCAGCTCGGTCTCGGTGAACACGCGCTGCTCGAACCGCATGCCGAACCGGTCGAGGGACGACTGGATCCGCTCGATGTTACACAGGTCGGACCCGATGCCGATGATCATAAATCCCTCTCCCATTGGGAGAGGGAGGGAGCCGCGAAGCGGCGGAAGGGTGAGCGTGACCCGATGAGGGCGTCACCCTCACCCTCCCCACGCGCTAACGCGCGCGGGTCCCCTCCCTGTCCCAATGGGAGAGGGCGATTCACCGCGCCGCGTCCATCAGGTCGCGCATCCGCCGCACCACCGGGGCCAGCCCGTCGAAAATCGCCTCGCCGATCAGGAAATGCCCGATATTCAGCTCCGCCAGCTGCGGGATCGCCGCGATCGGGACGACATTGTCGAAGGTCAGGCCGTGCCCGGCATGCACCTCGATCCCGTTCTTCGCCGCGAGCGCGGCGGCATCGGCGATGCGGCGCAACTCGGCGGTCTGCGCCTCACCCTCCAGCTCGCAATAGCGCCCGGTGTGCAGCTCCACGACCGGCGCGCCCAGCCGCATCGCCGCTTCGATCTGCGCCGGATCGGGCTCGATGAACAGCGACACGCGGATCTTCGCGCCCTTCAGCTCCGCGACCATCGGTGCGAGCAAATCATGCAGCCCCGCCGCGTCAAGCCCGCCCTCGGTCGTCCGCTCCTCGCGCCGCTCGGGCACGATGCACGCGGCGTGCGGGCGGTGGCGCAGCGCGATCGCCAGCATCTCGTCGGTCGCCGCCATTTCCAGATTGAGCGGGATGGTCAGCTCCGCCGCCAGCCGCGCAATATCGTCGTCGGTGATGTGCCGCCGGTCCTCACGCAGATGCGCCGTGATCCCGTCCGCCCCGGCCTCCGCCGCCAGCAACGCCGCGCGCACCGGATCGGGATAGCCGCTCCCGCGCGCATTGCGCACGGTGGCGACATGGTCGATGTTCACGCCAAGGCGCAGGTGCCCCATCACGCGGCCGCCCGGCTGCCCGGCTTGATCGCCGGAATCGCCGCCAGTTCGGGCGGAACCGCGTCGGCGGCGTAGCTCGGCACGTCGAGGCGGATCAGCGGGAAGAACGGGACGCCCAGGTCTGCCGTGCCGTTCGAGCGGTCGACCAGCGACGCGGCGGCAATCACCTCGCCGCCCGCCTCGGCAATCGCCTTCATCGCCTCGCGCGACGAGAGCCCGGTGGTGACGACGTCTTCCATCATCAGCACCTGCTGCCCCGGCGTCAGGCGAAAGCCGCGGCGCAGTTCGAAGGTGCCGGTGGGGCGTTCGACGAACATCGCATCGACGTCGAGCGCGCGGGCGACTTCCTGTCCCGCGATCACTCCGCCCATCGCGGGGGAGACGACGGCGGTGATCTTTGCGCGCAGTTCGGCGGGAATGTTGGCGGCCACCGCTTCTGCCAGCCGCGCGGCACGGCGCGGGTTCATCAGCACGCGCGCGCATTGCAGGTAACGCGGGCTGCGCAGCCCCGACGACAGGATGAAATGCCCCTCCAGCAGCGCCTCTGCCGCCCGGAATTCGCCCAGCACCTCGTCTTCGGTCACGCGTCCACCCCGCTCTTGTTCTGGCCCGGCATCTAGGGTCCGGGCGGCCCCCCCGCAACACTACGGGTAAAAAGAGCAGTCGACACGCTTGAGACGGACGCGCGAGGTGCTATAGGCCAGCCTCGACGGGCGAATTGCGTCCGCGCGACCGGCAAAGCCGGCGCCCCCGTACAGGGGCCAGAAGGACAGGGGTTTATTGAGACGATGCGCATGCATGGATTGAAGGCGATCGTGCTGGCTGCGGGCATGCTGCTCGCCGGGGGCATGGCCCAGGCTCAAGCGCCGGCAGCAGCGGCGCCCGAAGCACCCGCACCGGTGACGGTGGCGACTCCGGCCGCGGTTCCCGCGCCGGGCAACCCGGTCGAGCAAGCCGCCACGGCTGCTCCCGCGGAAGCGAAAGTTGCCGATCCGACGCTGAATGCCGACGGCACGCACAAGAACGGGCCGGTCGCCGGCATCGGCATGCCAGTCGACAAGAAGGTCGGCATCCAGCCGCAGGCGACGAAGCTGGGCGAAAGCGCCGCCAGCTTCCACAACCACATCCTGCTGCCGGTCATCACTGGAATCTCGGTGGTGGTCCTCTTCCTGCTCGCCTGGACGATCATCCGCTATCGCCGCAAGGCGAACCCGGTCCCGTCGAAGACCAGCCACAACACGCTGATCGAAATCATCTGGACCGCGGTGCCGGTGCTGATCCTCGCCTTCATCGCCTGGCCGTCGATCGCGCTGCTGGCCAAGCAGTTCAAGCCTGCGCCGGATAACGCCGTGACGATCAAGGCGATCGGCAACCAGTGGTACTGGTCGTACGAATATCCCGACCATGGCGGCATTTCGATCACTGCCAACATGCTCAAGGAACAGAGCGAGGTTAAGGCCGGTGAGCGCTTCCGCACCGATGTCGATGGTCCGCGCCTGCTCGCGGTCGACAACCGCATCGTCGTGCCGGTCGGCACCCCGATCCGCCTGATCGCGACCGCCAACGACGTGATCCACAGCTGGGCGGTTCCCGCTTTCTGGATCAAGATGGACGCGATCCCCGGCCGCCTCAACGAAACCAGCTTCACCGTCGACAAGCCCGGCGTTTATTTCGGCCAGTGCAGCGAACTGTGCGGTGCGCGTCACGCGTACATGCCGATCGTGGTCGAGGCGGTCGAGCCGGCCGTGTTCGCGCAGTGGGTCGCGGCCAAGGGCGGCACCATGCCGTCGGCCGCAAAGCCCTCGGCCGCAGCCCCGGCCCAGCCGAGCAGCGATGCCGCCGACGACACCGCGACCCCGGCCAACGCCATCGTCGCCACCGGCAATGCGACCGTCGAGGCGACCGAAGCCGGCGCCACCACCAATCAAGCCGCCACCGGCAACACGGACAATTGAGCATGACCGACGCAGCACGCGACGCGCACGCCTTTACGGCGCATGACGACCATCACGACACGCATGCGGACCATGTGCCGGGCTTCTTCGCCCGCTGGTTCCTGTCGACCAACCACAAGGACATCGGCACGCTCTACCTGATCTTCGCGATTATCGCGGGGATCATCGGTGGTGCCATCTCGGGCGTGATGCGCCTCGAACTGGCCGAGCCGGGTATCCAGCATCTCGGCTACATCGCCGAATGGGTACATGGCGGTCCCAAGACCTTCGACGAATCGCTGCACTTCTGGAACGTGCTGATCACCGCGCACGGCCTGATCATGGTGTTCTTCATGGTCATGCCGGCCATGATCGGCGGCTTCGGCAACTGGTTCGTTCCGATCATGATCGGCGCGCCGGACATGGCGTTCCCGCGCATGAACAACCTGTCCTTCTGGCTGCTGGTCCCCGCGTTCCTGCTGCTGCTCGCCTCGCCCTTCTTCGGTGGCGGCGCGGGTACCGGCTGGACCGTCTACGCCCCGCTCTCGACCTATGGTGAGCCGGGGCCGGCGGTGGACATGGCGATCCTGTCGCTCCACCTTGCCGGTGCCAGCTCGATCCTGGGTGCGATCAACTTCATCACCACCATCTTCAACATGCGCGCGCCGGGCATGACCCTGCACAAGATGCCGCTGTTCGTGTGGTCGGTGCTGATCACCGCCTTCCTGCTGCTGCTCGCGCTCCCGGTTCTTGCCGCGGCGATCACCATGCTGCTGACCGACCGTAACTTCGGCACCACCTTCTACGATCCCGCCGGCGGCGGCGATCCGGTGCTGTACCAGCATCTGTTCTGGTTCTTCGGCCACCCCGAAGTGTACATCATGATCCTGCCGGGCTTCGGCATCATCAGCCAGATCGTCTCGACCTTCAGCCGCAAGCCGGTGTTCGGCTATCTCGGCATGGCGTACGCCATGGTCGCGATCGGCGTGGTCGGCTTCGTCGTGTGGGCGCACCACATGTTCACCACCGGCATGAGCGTGAACGTGAAGATGTACTTCACCGCCGCGACGATGATCATCGCGGTGCCGACCGGCATCAAGATCTTCTCGTGGATCGCGACGATGTGGGGCGGGTCGATGAGCTTCAAGACCCCGATGGTCTGGGCGATCGGCTTCATCTTCCTGTTCACCGTCGGCGGCGTCACCGGCGTGGTGCTCGCGAATGGCGGCGTCGACGATTACATGCACGACACCTACTACGTCGTCGCGCACTTCCACTATGTGCTCTCGCTGGGCGCGGTGTTCGGCCTGTTCGCGGGCTTCTACTACTGGTTCCCGAAGATGTTCGGGAAGATGTACAACGAGTTCCTCGGCCAGCTGCACTTCTGGGTATTCTTCGTCGGCGTCAACGTGCTGTTCTTCCCGCAGCACTTCCTGGGCCTCCAGGGCATGCCGCGCCGCTACCCGGACTATCCGGACGCCTATGCCTATTGGAACGAGATTTCGAGCTGGGGCTATGTGATCATGCTGGCGGGCATGGCGATCTTCTTCGTCAACCTGTTCTGGTCGCTCGCCGCCGGCAAGAAGGCTCCCGACAATCCGTGGGGCGAAGGTGCCACGACGCTGGAATGGACCCTGTCCAGCCCGCCGCCGTTCCACCAGTTCGAAACCCTGCCCGTGATCGCCGACGACAAGCATCACTGAGGTCGGC
>NZ_LSJM01000166.1 GCF_001557215.1 Sphingomonas sp. CCH9-E2
GGGCGGGCCGCGCCGGAGAACATCTGGCGCATCGACGCCTCGAACCCTGCCATGTCCGCCGGGGTCTGGTTGAGGCGATATTTCAGGACGAAGGCCGCAACCCCGCGATCGGCCAGCGCCCGCGCCACGGCCCAGCCCTCATTCTCCATCGACAGCGTGCGGAAGCCGCCGCCTGGCGCGACGATCACGGCCGTGCCGGTCGCCTTGGCCGGATCGGGGAGGAAGGGGGTCAGCGTCGCTTCGGTCACGTTGCGCGCGAACACGCTGCCATATTGGCTGTGCCAGCTTTCGGGGTTGGTCGCGCCGGGCAGTGCGCCCGTCCCGAGCGGAATCGCGTTCGGCTGAGCCGGGATCGCGATCGGAGTCATTCGGTCGTTCTGCGCCAAGGCCGACGTGCCGAGGAGCAGGGCGGCGGCAAGGGCGGATGCGCGAAAGAACATGGCGGTTCTCCTGAAGGTCGGCGGGGTGGCTGGGCGGTCACGCCGGCATCGGTCTGAACGACGGGCAGCATCAGGCCGTTGGCGTCATAGCGCAGATGCTCCACGGTCACCGCGCGGCGGCCGAGCGCGCCCTGCTGATCCCCGATGCTGAGCGCAGCATCATGCAGGAACAGGTACCAGTTGCCTTTGAACTGCGCGATGCCGGGATGGATGGTGAAGCTGTTCTTGCCCGATCCGGTCAGCTCGCCGCGATAGGTCCACGGCCCCGTGATCGACGGCGCGGTGGAGTAGGACACGCGCTCATCCTTGTGCGTCGCGCGGTCGAGCGAGGCGTAGGTGAGGTAATAGAGATTGCCGCGCTTGTGCAGCCACGGCCCTTCCTCGAAATGCGGCGGGGTGATCTCGGTGATCGCGCCGTCGATCTCAATCATGTTGGGCTTGAGCTTGGCGATATAGGCTTGGCGATTGCCCCAAGCGATCCAGGTCGTGCCATCGTCGTCGGTGAAGACGGTCGGGTCGATATCCTCCCAGCTGTGCGTGCCCTTGGGCGTCATCTGGTTGGTGATCAGCGCGCTGCCCTTGGCATCGACGAACGGTCCGGTCGGCTTGTCCGACACCGCGACTGCAATCGCCTTGCCAGGATGGGTGTCGTCATGCTCGACCGCGGCGTAGAACCAGAATTTGCCGTTCTTCGCGATGGTCTGCGAAGCCCAGGCATCCTTCTTGGCCCATTTGAAATCGGCCACGTTCATGATCGGACCATGATCGGTCCAGCTGCGCATGTCGGTGGTCGAATAGACCAGCCATTCGCGCATGTTGAACATCTCGTCCCCGCGCGCCTGATCGTGCCCGACATAGAGATAGAGGCGGTCGCCGACGACGAGCGGAGCGGGGTCGGCGGTGAACTTGTCGCGAATGATCGGGTTCGACCCCGGCACCGGCGTCGTCTGGGTCAGCGCCAGCGCGGCGGCGAGGATCGCGCCGCGGATCATGCGGCGGCTTCCTCCACCGGCTTGGACCCCCACAATGCGTACCACAGCACGTAAAGCTCACACGCGGCGGTCAACAGGAACGACATCTGCAGGCCGAAGCTGTCGGCCAGCCAGCCCTGCACCGCGACCAGTGCGCCGCCGGCAATCGCCATGATCAGCAGGCCGGAGGCCTCTTCGGTATAGCGGCCCAGCCCCTTGATCCCGAGCGTGAAGATCGTCGGGAACATGATCGAGTGGAACAGGCCGACCAGGATCAGCGACCACATCGCGATCGGCCCGTCGACGAACACGGTCACCATCATCACGATGAACGCGCCGACGCTGAAGCAGGCGAGCAGCGTCTCCGCCTTGATCCAGCGCATCGCGATGGCACCCGCGAACCGCCCGACCATCATGCCGAGCCACATCAGCGTAAGGTAACGGCCTGCCTGTTCGGTTGTCAGGTTGGCGATGCTGGGCTGGGCGACGAAGTTGACGAAGAGGTTGGCGACCCCGATCTCCGCGATCAGGTAGATGAAGATCGCGGGTACGCCCCAGACGAGGTTGCGGTGCCGCCACATCGGGTGCGTGACGAAGCGGGTCCAGGCAGAGCCGGCCTTCACCGCCCCATCGCTGATCCGCGCGGTCGCCTTGCCCATCGCTGGCAGCGGGAAGCGGCCGATGATCAGCGCCAGAATCACCAGCACCAGCGCGACCAGCCCATAGGGCAGGATCACCGACTGTGCGTCCGCCAGTCGCTCCGCCTGCGTCAGCACCCGGCCATGCTCGGCGGTACCGCCGACCGAGCGTCCAAGGATCAGATAGGCCCCGAACAGCGGCGCGAGCACGGTGCCGAGCGAGTTGAACGCCTGCACTAGGTTGAGCCGCGACGAAGAGCTTTCCGGCGGGCCAATCACCGCGACATACGGGTTCGCTGCGACCTGCAGCAGGGTGATCCCGCTGGCGATCACGAACAGCATCGTCAGCGTGACGCCATAGGACGGGATGCTCGCCGCCAGCATCATGCCGAGCGATCCGGCAGCCATGATCAGCAGCCCGGTGACCAGCGCCTTCTGATAGCCGATGCGTTCGATCAGCTTGGCCGAGGGGATCGAGGCAACGAAATAGGCGATGAACCACACGCTCTCGATCAGCGTCGTTTCGGTGTAATTTAGGTCGAACACGCTGCGCAGATGCGGCAGCAGCGTGCCGTTGATGACGGTGATGAACCCCCACATGAAAAACAGGCTGGCGAGCAGCGTCAGCGCGGGGCGGTAGCTGCGCGGCGGCGCCCCATCGCTGGGCGGATTAGTCGCGCCGATCGGTGACACTGCCATGCAACCCCTCCATGTCCGGCAATTTGCTTGCCCGTTATTTTGTCGGAGTATAAGCAAGCGCGACACCGGTCAATCCGGGCAAGGCAAAAGGGGAGTCGGATGATGAGGGCGATGATGGCCGCGGCACTGCTCTGCGCAACTGCAACGCCTGCTTATGCTGCGGACGCGGTGCGCAGCGACGCGGGCAAGCTGGCCGACGGCACGCCGATCGAGGCGGTAACGCTGAAAAACGCGCGCGGCGTTGCCGCCCGGATCCTCACCTATGGCGCGACGCTGCAGTCGCTGGTCGCGCCCGACCGGACGGGCAAGCCGGCCGAGATCACGCTCGGCTTCGACGATGCCGCCGACTATGAGAACAAGCCGAACTATTTCGGCGTCACCGTCGGTCGCTACGCCAATCGCATTGGTGGGGGACGCTTCTCGCTCGACGGGCGCGCCTATCAGCTGACTCAGAATGACAAGGCCAATTCGCTGCATGGGGGCGTCCAGGGCTTCGACAAGCGCAACTGGCGGATCGTGTCGGTCTCCAGCGGGCCGGTCGCGCGCGTCGTCATGGCGCTGACCAGCCCCGATGGCGATCAGGGCTATCCCGGCACGCTGGAGGTCAAGGTCACCTACGCCCTCGACGACAAGGGTGATCTGACGATCGAGTTCGACGCGACGACCGACAAGCCGACCATCGTCAACATGACCAATCATGCGCTGTTCAACATGGCTGGGGACGGCGCGCCCGAGGGGACGTCGCGCCAGCTGTTGACCATCCCCGCGCGTGCCTACACGCCGGTCGACGCGGCGCTGATCCCGACCGGGGAACTGAAATCCGTCGAAGGCGGCGTGTTCGATTTCCGCAAGCCCCGGCTGGTCGCCGAAGGGCTGCGCGACGGGCGCGATCCTCAGATCGTGATCGCGCGCGGTTATGACCACAACTGGGCGCTCGACAAGGGGCAGACCGCGACGCCGCAACTCGCCGCGCGGCTGGAGGATCCGGTGTCGGGCCGCGTGCTCGAGGTGCTGAGCACCGAGCCGGGCCTGCAATTCTACAGCGGCAACTTCCTCGACGGCACGGTCAGCGGGCGCAGCGGCCGCGTCTATCGCATGGGCGACGGCATCGCGCTGGAGCCGCAGAAATTCCCCGACGCGCCGAACAAGCCCGCCTTCGCCTCCGCGCGCGTCGATCCGGGCAAGCCTTATCGCCATGTCATGATCTACCGCCTTTCCACCAACTGAGTATCAAATGACCACAGACAAGCCGCTGCGCTCGCGCGCCTGGTTCGATAACCCCGACAATATCGACATGACCGCGCTCTATCTCGAGCGCTACCTCAACTTCGGCCTCAGCCTGGACGAGCTGCGTTCGGGGAAGCCGATCATCGGGATCGCGCAGACGGGATCGGACCTCAGCCCGTGCAACCGCCACCATCTCGTGCTGGCGGAACGGGTGCGGGAAGGGATCCGCGAGGCGGGCGGGATCGCGATCGAATTTCCGGTGCATCCGATCCAGGAGACCGGCAAGCGCCCGACCGCCGGTCTCGACCGCAACCTTGCCTATCTCGCGCTGGTGGAGGTGCTGTACGGCTATCCGCTCGACGGGGTGGTGCTGACGATCGGCTGCGACAAGACCACGCCGGCGTGCCTGATGGCGGCGGCGACGGTGAACATTCCGGCGATCGCGCTGTCGGTCGGGCCGATGCTCAATGGCTGGCACAAGGGCGAGCGCACCGGATCGGGAACGATCGTGTGGAAGGCGCGCGAGATGCTGGCGGCGGGGGAGATCGACGCGGACGAATTCATCCGCCTCGTCGCCTCGTCCGCGCCCTCGACCGGTTACTGCAACACCATGGGCACGGCTACGACGATGAACTCGCTCGCCGAGGCGCTGGGCATGTCGCTGCCCGGATCGGCGGCGATCCCCGCGCCTTATCGCGACCGGCAGGAGGTGGCGTATCGCACCGGCCTGCGCATCGTCGAGATGGTGGCGGAGGACATGAAGCCATCCGACCTGCTGACGCGGGAAGCATTCCACAATGCGATCCGGGTCAACACCGCTATCGGCGGATCGACCAACGCGCCGATCCACCTTTCCGCGATCGCGCGCCATATCGGGGTCGAGTTGCCGATCGACGATTGGCAGGCGGTGGGTCGTGAGGTGCCGCTGCTGGTCAACCTCCAGCCGGCGGGCGAGTATCTGGGCGAGGATTATTACCGCGCGGGCGGCGTCCCGGCGGTGGTGGCGCAGTTGATGCGGCATGGCCTGATCCATGAAGACGCACTGACCGCCAATGGCCGGACGATCGGCGAGAATTGCCGCGCCGCCACGATCGAGGATGAGCGGGTGATCCGCCCGTTCGAGAACCCGATCCTGCTTGATGCCGGCTTCCTGGTGCTGCGCGGAAACCTGTTCGATTCGGCGATCATGAAGACCAGCGTGATCTCCGACGAGTTCCGCGCGCGCTATCTCTCCAACCCGGACGATCCCGATGCGTTCGAGGGGCCGGTGGTCGTGTTCGACGGGCCGGAGGATTATCACGCGCGGATCGACGATCCGGCGCTCGGCATCACCGCAGAGACGCTGCTGATCATGCGCGGGGCGGGGCCGATCGGCTATCCCGGCGCGGCGGAGGTCGTGAACATGCGCCCCCCCGATTACCTGATCACCAGCGGCATCCGCAGCCTGCCGTGCCTGGGCGACGGGCGGCAATCGGGGACGAGCGGCAGCCCGTCGATCCTCAACGCCTCGCCCGAAGCGGCCGCGCTGGGCGGGCTTGCGCTGCTGCGCAATGGCGACCGGGTGCGCATCGACCTCAAGGCCGGGACCGCCAACATGCTGGTCCCCGACGCCGAGCTGGCCGAACGCCGCCGCGCGCTCGAGGAGGCGGGAGGCTATCCCTATCCGCCGTCACAAACCCCGTGGCAGGAAATCCAGCGCAGTCTGGTCGGCCAGATGGAGAGCGGCGCGATCCTGGAGGGCAGCGAAGCCTATCAGCGCATCGCCCAGACCCGGGGGCTGCCCCGCGACAATCACTGACGCGACACGGTGGGAGGAGAGACGATGTTCAAGCACTTCATGCTGGCAGGTTCGCTCCTCGTCACCGCGACGCTGACGGCACCGGCGCTGGCGCAGCAGGCCGATGCGCCGGTGACGATCACGGTTCAGGTCGACAAGCCGGGGCCAAAGATCAACCGCCATATCTTCGGCCAGTTCGCCGAGCATCTCGGCACCGGCATCTATGGCGGCGTGTGGGTCGGGCCGGACTCCAAAATCCCCAATGTGCGCGGCATCCGCAGCGACGTGGTGGCGGCGCTGAAGCAGATCAGCGTTCCCAATGTCCGCTGGCCCGGCGGCTGCTTCGCCGACGAATATCACTGGCGCGACGGCATCGGCGATCCGGCCAAGCGGCGCGTCACGGTCAATTCCAACTGGGGTGGCGCGATCGAGAACAACGCGTTCGGAACGCACGAATTCTTCGACTTCATCGAACAGATCGGCGCCGAAGCGTTCGTGTCGATCAATGTCGGATCGGGCAGCTACAAGGAGGCCGCCGACTGGGTCGCCTATATGACCGCCGACACCCGCAACACGGCGGGGCAGGAGCGCGCGGCGAACGGGCGGACCGAGCCGTGGAAGATCCGGTTCCTCGGCATCGGCAACGAAAGCTGGGGCTGTGGCGGCAATATGCGGCCGGAATATTATACCGACGAGCTCAAGCGCTACGCTCGCTTCACGCGCAACTACAACCCGGCGCAACAGGCCTTTCCGAACCCCGCCAACCCCTCGGCACCCTTGCCCAACCCGGATCAGATGCTGCGCGTCGCGGTCGGGCCGAGCGATGGCGACACCGCCTATACCGAAGGGGTGATGAAGGCGTGGAAGGGCCGCGACTGGAGCTGGAGCATCGAGGGGCTGTCGCTGCACAGTTACACCGTGGTGAAGTGGCCGCCCGCCTATGACTCGGTCAATTTCGCCGAGAAGGAATATGCCGAGCTGATCCAGTTCACCCTGTTGATGGACGAACGGCTGCGCACCCATTCGGCGATCATGGACAAGTACGATCCCGAGAAGAAGGTGCCGCTGATCGTCGACGAATGGGGTGTGTGGCTGGCCAAGCTGCCCGGATCGCCCGAGGGCTTCCTGCAGCAGCAGAATTCGCTGCGCGACGGCATCATCGCCGCGCTCAACTTCAACATCTTCGCGCGCCATGCCGATCGCGTGCAGGGCGCCAACATCGCACAGATGGTCAACGTGCTTCAGGCGCTGATCCTGACCGACGGGCCGAAGATGGTGCTGACCCCGACCTATCACATCCACAAGATGTACCGACCGTTCCAGGACGCGACGCTGGTGCCGGTGACGTTCGACGCGGGCCAGTATCGGGAAGGTGCGGTGACCCTGCCGCGCGTCGATGCGGTCGCGGTGCGCGCGACCGACGGGAAATTGTGGCTGTCGCTGGTCAATCTCGACCCGGCCAAGCCCGCCGAAATCCGGCTGGCGATTCCCGGCGTGAAGGCCAAGTCTGCCGCCGGCACGGTGCTGACCGCGGCGAAGGTCAACAGCATTAACAGCTTCGACGCGCCCGATGCGGTGAAGCCACAGCCGATTGCGGGCCGGGTTTCGGGCGGCGCGGTGAGCGTGCGTCTGCCGGCCAAGTCGGTGACGATGCTGGAGATTGTGGAATAAGGCCGCGTCCGTCGCTTCCGAAGGGGAGGGGCGGGTGCGGTTGAAACTCACGAAGTTACGGGCAACGCGCGCGATTCTGTCAGCTTTGGGCGGGATGCGTGCCGTGCGTCGGAAGATGGAGAAGGCGTCCGGGTTCGGCATCGGACGGTTGAGATATGCCGGATCTGGGCTTGTAGGAAAGGGCTACTTTTACCCGACCCGTCGCAGAGGGGAACGGCGGCAGTTTAGCGATTAGCTGCCGCCGTCCGGCCTGTTTGTTGCGCGAGCAACGGCTGCCACTAACGCAATTAAATGGACGACCAAGGCGAGTGACAGATAGCCAATCGCAGTCAACAACGTGAAATCAGTCATCATACTGTCCGGCGGCAAGCCGGTTTCGTCCAAGTACAACGATGATCCCAGTCTAACTACGCCGACTGCGGCGGGGATGAACATAAGATGCGGTAGCCAACGCCAATGTGACTTGATCCGCCCATCTGCGATCCAGATGAGAGCCGACAGTGATATCGGAACGAATGAAGCTGCGAGCCACCCTATCACAGCCAATGTCGTAACTCTTTCAGTGACATCATACGCTACCTCTAGCGCACCGATCGTAGCATCAGCGGTAAGCAGAGTGACCGCCGCTACAGCAACTCCATAGGCAATATATCCGCGGCGCTTCATCGCGCCAGCATCGACATATATGCGAACGACCGCAATGGGGTCGTCTGCGGACAGTCTTCCTTTCAAAACTGGGCCGCGCGTCGATCACTCCTCGAACGGCTCGACCACGCAGTGCCTCCCGCGCAGAAATGCGTCGGCCACAAGGCGGAACGGCGCGGTATCGAGGTCGCTTGCACCTGCGGCGATCAGCCGGGCGAACTGCGCGTAGAGCGCGGGATATTCGCGATCCTCGCCGCTGCGCGTGCCGTCGGGCAGGGTGAGTTCGGCGCCGCCGCGCGCTAGCTGCAGCGTGCCGGCGTCGGTCTCGATCTCAATGTCCCAGCTTTGCGGACCGGTCTGGCGAAAGTCGAAATCCGCCGCGATCGGCGCACCGCAGCCGGTTTCCAGCGTCAGTCGCGCGGCGATGGGGGCGTGGCGGGTGCTCGGCACCTCCAGCTCGGCGTCGCGCAGCAGCAGCGTGCCGGGCAGGATCTCGGTCACGATCGACAGCGCGTTGATCCCCGGATCGAACACGCCGAGCCCACCCGGCTGCCAGATCCACAGCTGGCCGGGGTGCCACACGCGCACATCTTCACGCCAGGTGATCGTGCCGCGCGTGATGTTGCGCTCCGCCAGCCATGCGCGCGCCTCCGCCACCCCGGCGGCACAGCGCGAATGCCAGGCGGCGAACACCGTGACCTTGGCCTCATCCGCCAGAGCCGCGAGCGCTGCCGCCTCGGTCAGGCTGGCGGCGGGCGGCTTTTCGAGCAGGACGTGCAGGCCGTGGCGCAGTGCCGTGGCGGCGACGCGGTGGCGCACCTGTGGCGGGGTGCACACCGCGACCGCATCGACCGCGATACCGCTCGCCAGCAGTTCATCGATGCTGTCGAAGCCCGGCACGCCGTCCAGCGTCGCCCCGTCCGCGCTTGCCGTCGCGACCAGCTCAAAGCCCGGGTCGGCGGCGATTGCGGGCAGGTGCTGGTCATGGGCGATCTTGCCCAGGCCAATCAGCGCAATGCGGATCGTCACAGCGCGCGCACCGTCACCGCCTCAGCCTCCGCGCGCGCCAGCGGGTTGCGCAGCGGGAGGGTGAACGGCGCGGCCTCGATCTCGAATACATCGCCGGGCTGGGTCGCGATCCCGTCGCTGAACGACAAGGTCGCGGTGCCGAAAAAGTGGACATGCACATCGCCCGGGCGCCGGAAGCCGGCATATTTGAAGTGGTGATGCTCCAGATTGGCGATGCTGTGCGACATATTGGCCTCGCCAGTCAGGAACGGCTTTTCCCACAGCACCGCGCCGTCGCGCACGATGCGGCTGGACCCGCGAACGTCCTGCGGCAAGTCGCCGACGAGCAGCTCGGGACCGAGCGCTGCGGGGCGCAGCTTCGAATGGGCGAGCCACAGATAATTGTGCCGCTCGGTCACATGGTCGCTGAACTCATTGGCGAGGCAGAAGCCGATGCGGTGCGGCGTCCCGTCGGGGCCGATCAGATAGATGCCGGCCAGTTCCGGTTCCTCGCCGCCATCCTGTGCAAAGGCGGGCATCGTCAGCGGCACCCCGGTGCCGACCAGATGCGCGCCATCGCCCTTGTAGAACCATTCCGGCTGTTGCCCGACCGCGCAGGGGGCAGGCTTGCCGCCCTCCAGCCCCTCAAGGAACATGCGCATCGAATCGGTCAGCTTCTCGCCCGAAGCGGCGGCGCGGTGCATCTTGTCGCGCCCCTCGGCCGATCCAAGATGGGTAAGGCCGGTGCCGGTCACCACGACATGCGCCGGGTCGAGATGGTCGATCGGTGCGAGCAATTCTCCCGCCGCCGCAGCAGCAGCCAGATCGACGGCTTCGTCATTGCCCGCATCTTCGGCCAGTGCGGCAAGGCCGATCCCGCGCTCGATCGCCGCAGCAGCCATCGTGCGGACGTCGCTGAACCCCCGGACGAACCACGCTCCGCCATCGGTCGCGACGATCACCCGGCGCGCGCCATGGGGCGCACGGTGTTGAAGCAGACGAACCATCGAACCTCTCCCTTTCGGTCCGAATTAGTCCGACATAAAATAAAATGGAAGTTCGCATGTCGCATTGCGGGTGCGATTTTTGGCGCGTAGGCAAGCGGGCCGTGACGAGAGGCTAGAGGGTGACACTGGAAGAGCCGTCTGAACCCGGCGAACAGAAGCGCGAACGCAGCACCGGCCGCCGTCTGCGCGGTGCGGTCGCGCATTATCTTGGCCGCGCGATTGTCAGCGGTGAGATCGCGCCGGGCGAGCGGCTGACCGGCGAGGTCGCCAATGCCGAGGCGCTCGACGTCTCGCGCAGCGCCTATCGCGAGGCGATTCAGGTGCTCGCCGCCAAGGGACTGGTCGAGAGCCGGACCAAGGCGGGGACGCGGGTGCAGCCGCGCAGCCGGTGGAATCTGCTCGATCCCGATATCGTCGCCTGGGCGTTCTCGGGCGAGCCCGATCCCGCCTTCGTCCGCGACCTGTTCGAACTGCGCGCGATTGTCGAACCGGCGGCGGCGCGGCTCGCGGCACAGCGTCGCGACAAGGATGACATCGCCGCGCTCAAGGCCGGACTGGTCGGCATGCGGCGACACACGCTCGAGACCGAAGCGGGGCGCGATGCCGACCGTGCGTTTCACGACGCGCTGCTGCAGGCGACGCACAACGATGCGCTGATCACGCTGAGCGCCAGCATCGGCGCGGCGGTCAACTGGACCACGCGCTTCAAGCAGCGGACCAAGGCGCTGCCGCGCGACCCCGTGCCCGATCACGCACGGGTGAGCGACGCGATCATCGCCGGCGATGCCGACGCGGCGGAGGCGGCGATGCGCGCACTGGTCGATCTGGCGTTCCAGGATACGCAGGCGGCAATCGCGAAACCTTAGAACTCCTCGGTATCGATCTCCGCCTGCGTTGCCGCCGGATAGCGCGGTCCGGCAATCGCATCGGGCGCGAAGATGCGGTCGAGTTCGGTGAGCACGTCCTCGGGCAGCGGCCCGACCGGCGTCGCCAAATTCTCGGCCAGATGCGCGGGCGACGTCGTTCCGGGGATGGCGACGATATGCTCGCCCTGCGCGAACACCCATTGCAGGCAGAGCTGCGCCGGGCTGACGCCGCGATTCGACGCGATGCGCTGCAGTTGCGCGAGCAGGTCGAGATTGCGTGCGAAATTCTCCGGGGCGAAGCGCGGCATCATGCGCCGGATATCGCGCTCCTCCAGCACCTCGGGCGACGCTAGTGCACCGGCGAGGAACCCGCGTGCAACGGGAGAAAAGGCGACCAGCGTCGTCCCCAGCTCCGCACAGGCCGCGAGCACGCCGAGTTCAACGTTGCGCGACCACAGCGAATATTCATTCTGTACCGCCGCGATCGGGTGCACCGCATGCGCGCGACGCAGCGTCGCAGCGGACACTTCGCTGAGGCCAATCGCGCCGACCTTGCCCGCTTCGACCAGCCGCGCGAGTTCGCCGACCGACTCCTCGATCGGCACCGATTTGTCCCAGCGGTCGAGATAATAGAGGTCGACGCGATCGGTGCGCAGCCGGGTCAGCGACTGATCGATCGTCGCGCGCAGCGTCTCGGGCCGCCCGTCGATCACGCGCTTCCCGTCCACGCCGGTCATCCCGCATTTCGACGCAAGGAAATACTCCTGCCGCCGATGGCCGATAGCCTCCCCGATCAGCGTCTCGTTCGCGCCGAACCCGTAGAGCGCCGCGGTGTCGAGATGGTCGTAACCGAGGTCGAGCGCCTGATTGAGCAACCGGATCGCATCCTCCCGCGCGGGCGGGGTGCCATAGGCATGGCTCAGCGACATGCAGCCGAGGCCGACCGGGTTGACGGTTGAGGACGCAAGACGGCGCTTCATGGGACACTCCGATACTGATTGCCGCCGTTCCCTGACCCGGCCGATGCCCGCTGGCAAGCCTCAGCCGCGCCGCGCGGCATAGTCGCTGACCGGCCCTTCAAGGAACGCTACTATCTGGCGGTCAACCACGTCGCCGTCGCTCGCCTCGCGGTTGTAGTTGTCGAGGTCCAAGCTGAGCACTGGCACGCCCGCGCGGCGCAGCGCGCGCAGCACGAAGGGGTCGGCATCGCTCAGCGCCACCGCGCCGTCGACCGCATGGCTCTGTGCTTCGCGGACATGCCACGCCCCGGCCCAGGTCGGCATGCGCAGTTCGTCGCCCATCGTCACGAAGCGGGCGGCGAGTGCGCGTAGCGGGTCCTGTCCCGGTGCGGTGCGGCGGATATAGCCGTCGGCGGCAAGCGCGAGATACATCGACCAGACGAATACCGCGCCATGGCTTTCCTCCCAGCGCTGGGTGAAGCCCATGTCGCTCCACATGCCGCGCCCGACCCACATCAGGCGCAATTTCTCGTTCGCGCAGGCAGCTTCGCCCGCTTCATGCCGCGCCTTGACCTCGTGGTAGAAATCCCGTGCCGCGTCGCGCGCCCATTCGGTGCCGCGATGCCATTGCGGCACCATCGTCGCGGGCATCGTGTCGCTGATCGACACCGGGGCGGGGTGGGCGCCGGCGATCAGGTCGCGGGTGCGGCGGTAATAATCCTCCTGCTCGTTCACCAGGTCCATGATGTGGGCGAAGCGGTCGGGGTCGAAGCGGCGGTCGGTAGTTGCCTCGATCCGCGCGATCACTTCTCGCAGCTCGGCCGTCATCAGGTCGAGCCGTTCGGGCTCGATCGCGCTGTCCCAATCGTCGTGCAGCCGGTCCCACCAGTCCACCGGGAAGTCGATGCGGCTTTCGATGCTGCGCTCGAAAAGGAACGGCTTCGCGCCGGTCTCGCGCGCCCAATGATCGAAGATGCGCGGCGTCGCGTCGGTGCCGATCGGCGCCTGTACGAAGGACGGGCGGGGCAGGCCGCCCCACGGCGCTTGTTCGGCGTCCGCGTCGAACATCGCGGCGATGCCCTGCGCGCTATACGCCTCGGCATCGCTGGGATAGCCATGGTCGCGCAGAAGCTGGAAGTAGCGCGGCGATTGCTGTTTCGCCGCGACGATCGACGCCCACCATTGGTTGACGACGAACGGCACGTCCATCGCGCGCAGGATTTCCTGAGGCGAATTGGCGTTGACGACGGCGGGCG
>NZ_LSJM01000167.1 GCF_001557215.1 Sphingomonas sp. CCH9-E2
GACGACAACGCGGTCGGGCCGCTTGAAGTCGCTGATCGCCGCGCCTTCGCGCAGGAATTCGGGGTTGGAGACGACGGTGATGCCCTTGTCCGGGGCGATGCGCGCGACGATGCGTTCGACTTCGTCGCCGGTGCCGACCGGGACGGTCGATTTGGTGACGATCACCGTCGGGCCATCGACGGCAGCCACGATCTCTTCCGCTGCGGCAAAGACATAGGACAGGTCGGCATGGCCGTCGCCGCGCCGGCTGGGCGTGCCGACCGCGATGAACACGGCGTCCGCGCCCTTGACCCCTTCGGCCAGGTCGGTGGTGAAGGACAGGCGCCCGGCCTTGACGTTCGACGCGACCAGCTCGGCCAAACCGGGCTCATAGATCGGCATGACATTCTGGTGCAGCAGTTCGATCTTGCGCGCGTCCTTGTCGACGCACACCACGTCATGCCCGAAGTCGGAGAAGCACGCCCCGGAAACCAGGCCGACATAGCCCGTGCCGATCATCGCAATACGCACGCTGAGTGTCCCTTTCGTCGCGGCTGTCTGGCCGCCCTATGCACAGGTGGAGCGCGCCATGCGACCCAAAAATGGCGTGGGCAGGGCATGGTGCACCGGGACCGCGTCGCGCTTGAGGGGGGCTAAACAAATACTAGATCGCAGCACGCGGACGTGATCCATAGATGACGGCCCATGACTTCCCTCACACATCTTGCCCGGCTTGAGGCCGAGAGCATCCACATCCTGCGCGAAGTGGTTGCCGAGGCCGAGCGGCCGGTGATGCTCTATTCGGTCGGCAAGGACAGCGCGGTGATGCTGCACCTCGCCAAAAAGGCGTTCTTCCCCGCTCCGCCGCCCTTCCCGCTGCTCCATGTCGATACGACGTGGAAGTTCCAGGCGATGTACGAACTGCGCAATCGCACCGCGCAGGAGGCAGGGATGGAGCTGCTGGTCCATCAGAATCCTGAGGCCAAGGCGCGCGGCATCAACCCGTTCGACCATGGTGGCGTCCACACCGATATGTGGAAGACCGAGGGGCTGAAACAGGCGCTCGACAAGTACGGATTCGACGCGGCATTCGGCGGCGCGCGGCGCGACGAGGAAAAGAGCCGCGCCAAGGAGCGCGTGTTCAGCTTCCGCTCGGCCAGCCACCGCTGGGACCCCAAGGCGCAGCGGCCCGAATTGTGGCGGCTCTACAATGCGCGCAAGGCCAAGGGCGAGAGCATCCGCGCCTTTCCGCTGTCCAACTGGACCGAACTCGACATCTGGCAGTATATCCGCGCCGAGGGGATCGAGATCGTACCCCTCTACTTCGCCGCGCCGCGTCCGACGGTGGTGCGCGACGGCATGCTGCTGATGGTCGATGACGATCGCTTCCCGCTGGATGGCGAAACGCCGGTGATGCGGTCGGTCCGCTTCCGCACGCTCGGCTGCTACCCGCTCACCGGCGCGGTCGAGAGCGAGGCGGCGACGCTCGACGAAGTGATCCAGGAGATGCTGCTGACCACCACCTCCGAACGTCAGGGCCGCGCGATCGATCACGATCAGGCCGCGTCGATGGAGAAGAAGAAGCAGGAGGGGTATTTTTGACCCGCCACGTCATGCGAAGCGTGACGAAGGGTCAACCCCGGCGCAGGCCGGGGCCGCCTGCCGCACGCCGTGCCCTCACGACCGCTAGCGGCCCCGGCCTTCGCCGGGGCGACGGATTGGATCTATGACCGACTCCTCCTATCGCCCCGACGCGCTGATCGCGTCCGACATTTCCGCCTATCTCGAACAGCATCAGTCGAAATCGCTGCTGCGCTTCATCACCTGTGGCTCGGTGGACGACGGCAAATCGACGCTGATCGGGCGGCTGCTCTACGATTCGAAGATGATCTTCGAGGATCAGCTCGCCGCCCTCGAAGCCGATTCGAAGCGGGTGGGGACGCAGGGGCAGGAGATCGACTTCGCCCTGCTCGTCGACGGCCTCGCCGCCGAGCGTGAGCAGGGGATTACGATCGACGTCGCCTATCGCTTTTTCGCGACCGAAAAGCGCAAGTTCATCGTCGCGGACACGCCGGGGCATGAGCAGTACACGCGCAACATGGTCACCGGCGCGTCGACCGCCGACCTGGCCGTCATCCTGATCGACGCGCGCAAGGGCGTGCTCACGCAGACGCGCCGGCACAGCTTCCTCGCGCACCTGATCGGCATCCGCCACATCGTGCTGGCGGTGAACAAGATGGATCTGGTCGGCTATGACCGCGCGACGTTCGACGCGATCGTCGCCGACTATCGCGCCTTCGCCACCAGCATTGGTATTGCCGACTTCACCGCGATCCCGATTTCGGGGTTCAAGGGCGATAACATCACCGGCGCGAGCGCCAACACGCCCTGGTATGCCGGGCCTTCGCTGATCGAGCATCTCGAAACCGTGCCGGTGGGCGGGGAGGGCGATGCGCGCCCGTTCCGCATGCCGGTGCAATGGGTCAATCGTCCCAATCTCGACTTTCGCGGGTTCGCCGGCACGATCGCCAGCGGATCGGTCAAGCCGGGCGACGCGGTGCGCATCCTTCCCTCGGGTCGCACCAGCACCGTCGCGCGGATCGTCACCTATGACGGCGATCTGGCGGAGGCGGGGCGCGACCAGTCGGTGACGCTGACGCTGACGGACGAGGTCGATTGCTCGCGCGGGGACGTGATCGTCGCGGCGGATGCGCCGCCGGAGGTCGCCGACCAGTTCCAGGCGACCATCGTGTGGATGGATCAGGAAGAGCTGCTGCCCGGCCGCGCCTATTGGCTCAAGCTCGGCACGCAGACCGTCAGCGCGACGGTGCAGCCGCCGCGCCACGTCATCTGCGTCAACACCATGGCCGAGCTGAGCGCGAAGACGCTGAACCTCAACGATATCGGCGTGGCGGAGGTCTATACCGACCGCGGGATCGTGTTCGAACCCTATGCCGACAGCCACGACCTGGGCGGCTTCATCCTGATCGACAAGCTGACCAACGCCACCGTCGCGGCGGGCATGCTCAATTTCGCGCTGCGCCGCGCGCAGAATGTCCATTGGCAGGCGCTGGAAATCACCCGCGAGGCGCATGCCGCGCAAAAGGGCCAGCATCCGCGGCTCTTGTGGTTCACCGGCCTGTCCGGGTCGGGCAAGTCGACCATCGCCAATCTGGTCGAGAAGAAGCTGCACGCGCTGGGCAAGCACAGCTTCCTGCTCGACGGCGACAATGTCCGCCACGGCCTCAACAAGGATCTGGGCTTCAGCGACGCCGACCGGATCGAGAATATCCGCCGCGTGGGTGAGGTCGCGAAATTGATGTGCGACGCGGGGCTGATCGTCCTGACCGCCTTCATCTCGCCGTTCCGGGCGGAGCGGGAGATGGTGCGCCGGATGCTGCCCGAAGGCGAGTTCTTCGAGATCTTCGTCGATACCCCGCTGGAAGAGGCGGAGCGTCGCGACGTGAAGGGCCTGTATAAAAAGGCGCGCGCGGGCGAGATTGCCAATTTCACCGGGATCACCAGCCCCTATGAGGCGCCGATGAATCCCGAGATTCGCATCGATACGCAGAGCATGACGCCCGAAGCCGCCGCCGATCTGGTGGTCGAGCATATCCTGGGCATCTGGTCGCCGGTGCTGTGACGATGGTGGATGATGCAGTGCTGGCCCGTCAGGTCGCGGATGCGGCGGCCGATCTGTTGCGCGCGATCCAGGATGATGGCGCGGACGGCGCGCGCGGGGATCGGGAGGCGAATGCGCTGATCCTCGACCTGCTGCGCAGCGCGCGGCCGGACGACCCGATCCTGTCGGAGGAGTCCGCCGACGATCTCGCGCGGTTGCAATCCCGGCGGGTGTGGATTGTCGATCCGCTCGACGGGACGCGGGAATTTGGTGAAGGGCGCGACGATTGGGCCGTCCATATCGGCCTGTCGATCGATGGCGTCGCGGCGGTGGGTGCGGTGGCGCTGCCGCGGCGCGGCGTGACGCTCTGCACCGCCCAGCCGCCGGAACTGCCTCCTGCCGCCACGCCACCGCGCATGCTGGTCAGCCGGACCCGCGCGACGCAGCTGTGCACCGGGGTGGCCGAGGCGATCGGGGCGGAACTGGTCGGCATGGGCTCGGCCGGGGCTAAGGCGATGGCGGTGGTGCTGGGGGAGGCGGAAATCTACCTCCACTCCGGCGGGCAGTATCAGTGGGACAATTGCGCCCCCGCCGCGGTCGCCGCCGCTGCGGGGCTGCACGTCTCGCGGATCGACGGGTCGCCGATCCGCTACAACGACGCCGAGCTGTCGCTCCCCGACCTGCTCATCTGCCGCCGCGAATGGGCGGCGCCGGTGCTCGACCTGGTGGCGAAGAGCGGGGCGGTTTAGGCGGTCTCCGCCGCGACATGCTCGCGGTACCAGCGCACGAATTCCGCCACGCCCCGTTCGACGGGCGTGGTCGGCACGCGGCCGGTGAGGGCGCGGAGCAGAGCGGGTGAGGCTTCGGTGGCGGGGACGTCGCCGGCCTGCATCGGCAGGAAGTTCTTCTTCGCGGTCATGCCCAGCGCCTTTTCCAGCGCGGCGATGTAATCCATCAGCGGGGTCGGCGTGCCGCCGCCGATATTGACGACGCGGAACGGCGCGGCGGGCGACAGGCTGTCATGCGGCCCGACCGGCTCGCTGCCCGGAACTGCCGACACCAGATCGACGATCGAGCGGACGAGGTCGTCGACATAGGTGAAGTCGCGCGCCATCTGGCCGTTGTTGTACACGTCGATCGGCTGGTCGCGCAGCATCGCGTCCGCAAATTTGAACAACGCCATGTCGGGTCGGCCCCAGGGGCCATAGACGGTGAAGAAGCGGAAAAAGGTGGTCGGGATGCCGAACAGATGGGCATAGCTGTGCCCCATCAACTCGGTCGCGCCCTTGGTCGCGGCATAGAGGCTCATCGGCGTCTGCGTCCGCTGCAGCTCGTCGAACGGCATCGCGGTGTTCGCGCCATAGACCGAACTGGTCGATGCGGCGAGGAAGTGACGGACGGGGTGATGTCGCGCCAGCTCCATCAGGTTGAACGTGCCGACGATATTGGTGCCGACATAATCGGCGGGATGGTCGATGCTGTAGCGCACCCCGGCCTGCGCCGCGAGGTGGATGACCGCGTCCGGGGCAAACGCCTTCCACGCATCCGTCAGTGCGGCGCCATCCTCGATCGAGATGCGCGCGAGCTCGAAATTGGCGTGGTTCGACAGGATCGCGTTGCGCCGCTCCTTGAGCGACGGGTCGTAATAGGGGGTGAAATTATCGACCCCCAGCACCTTCGCACCCGACTGGAGCAACAGGCTGGCGGTGTGGAACCCGATAAAGCCCGCAGAGCCGGTGACGAGGACGCGGCGGTTGGTCAGGTCGTTCATCTCGGCTCATTCCCCCTCACGGTTCGCGCGCCGCCTAACCCAAAGCCCGGCCTTGTTCTATGGGCGATGTGCGCTAATGCGACGCGCAGGAGATTTGAGCATGACGATCAAGAAGCTGCGCAAGGCCGTGTTCCCCGTCGGGGGTCTTGGCACCCGGTTCCTGCCCGCCACCAAGGCGATGCCCAAGGAGATGCTGCCGGTCGTCGATCGCCCGCTGATCCAATATGCGGTGGACGAGGCGATCGAGGCGGGGATCGAGCAGATGATCTTCGTCACCGGCCGCGGCAAGAGCGCGATCGAGGATCATTTCGACATCGCGTACGAGCTGGAAGCGACGATGGCGTCGCGCGGCAAGTCGCTCGACATTCTGGAGCCGACGCGGCTCAAGCCCGGTTCGATCGCCTATGTCCGCCAGCAGGAGCCGATGGGGTTGGGTCATGCGGTATGGTGCGCGCGCGACATTGTCGGGGACGAGCCGTTCGCGGTGCTGCTCGCCGACGACTTCATGGTCGGCCAGCCCGGCTGTCTCAAGCAGATGGTGGACGCCTATAACCAGGTGGGCGGTAACCTGATCTGTGCGCAGGAAGTGCCCGAATCGCAGACCGACAAATATGGCGTGATCACCCCGGGCACGCGCGACGGCACGCTGACGCAGGTTCAGGGGCTGGTCGAAAAGCCCAAGCCGGGGACGGCGCCGTCGAACCTGGCGGTGATCGGCCGCTACATCCTTCAGCCCGAAGTGATGCGGGTGCTGGAGACGCAGGAAGCCGGCGCGGGCGGCGAGATCCAGCTGACCGACGCGATGGCGCGGATGATCGGCGATCAGCCGTTCCACGGCGTGACGTTCCAGGGGACGCGCTACGACTGTGGCGACAAGGCGGGCTATGCACAGGCCAATCTCGCGCTGGCGCTGGAGCGTGAGGATATCGGCCCGGCGGTGCTGGAATTTGCGCGCGGGCTGATTCGGTAAGCGCGCTTTCCGTCAGGCGGCACGTCCGTCGGTCGGCGATCGGTCGATGCATGCCATCGCCAACGGCTCGGGCTGCTTCGCGCTCGTGAGGCGCTGAACCGGCAAGCAGTCGATGTGCCGTGCCGAGTGCATCGCCGTGCCCGCGGACGATTCGGTATGTCGCAAATTGTATCAGCGGCACCCAGCAGGGTCGCCGGACTCGATCGCAACAGCGATCGAACCACAGCCCTTGACGACCACAGCGAAAAAAAATGGCGGCCCGAGGGCCGCCATCTCGAAACTCGTCTTGCAGACCAGCTTACGGGCTAGTCGGCTGATCGTCAGCGCTGGTCGCGGCGTAGATGCCGAGGCCAACTGCAACCACCACGAACACGATCAGGAAGGGGAAACCACCGTCCTGCAGGTTCGACTCACCCGCCGGGGTCGCAACGCGTGCTGCCTCAGCCTTCGAAACCGACGCCTGGGGCGCGGCCAGCGCCGGGGTCGTTGCAAGCGAGCAGGCCGCAACGGCCATCATCAACTTTGCCAACCGCATAAATTGCTCCCTCTTCTTATTCTCACGCAGTGTTGTAGCGCGTGCCCTATGCCACAGCCAAAGTTTAAGCTCAACAGGGTAAAACACCCAAATCGAGCAACTCCGGTTGCGACCAGAACGCCATAGTCATTGACCGGTTCCCACTCCCTTGGGCGATTTCGCACCCGCCGAAATGTGTACCGAGCAACAGCCAAGACGGCCTTTGCACGGGAAGGGTTAAGTTTTTGTGGCACTGACGTCAACTCGCAAGGCGTGTAATGCCATTATTCGTCTGAAATTGTGGCGATGAGGCAACGGTTTTCGCCGCAGCGCCGCATTCCCGTCCGCCGGCGTGACGAACACCACTGCCGCAACGGCGTTTCACCGAATCGCGCGGTCCGGCTTTCGACCCGAACCGCGATGGGGCATAAGGCCCGGCATGCGTTGCGGTGTCCGCTTATTCCATCTCCTGCTGATCATGGTGTTGGCCGCATGCGGCACACAAGTTTACGCGCAGGCCGCCGATGATTCAGCGCTGTTCGAAGGGTTCCGGGCCGCCGATATGCGGCTGGCGGAGGCTGGATACCGGCTGAGCACTGCCAATGCCGCGCTGTGCGACCGGCTGGAGCCCGGGCACGGCATCCAGATCCACACGCTCGACCAATATGCGCAGGCGTTGCGTCCGGCAGTGGCGGCGCATTTCCGCTTTGCCGGGGCGCTCGCGGTGGAGGGTGTGGTGGCGGGAAGCCCGGCGGAGCGCGCCGGCGTGCGCGCCGACGACACGATCGTGCGCTTTGGCGACATCCTGATCGCTCCGCAGGCGGACGGGCCGCCGTCTTCGGATCGGCTGGTCGCATTCTGGCGCGGCGTCGCTGCCCTGCCGCCCGGCGCTCCGATTCGCGTCACGCTGCTACGCGGCGGTGCGCCGCTCACGGTTACGATCCAGCCGGTTCCGGCGTGCCGCACCCGCTATGAACTGGCGATCACCTCGGCGCTGGAGGCGAGCGCCAATGGCGAGATGGTTCGGATCAGCTCGGGCTATTACGATGTGTTCGAGGGCGATCTGGTGGTCGTCGCGGTCGCGCATGAGCTGGCGCACAATATCCTGCGGCATCGCGAGCGGCTGAAGGCGGCAGGGGCCGAGTTCGGATTGCTGTCCGGCTTCGGCCGCAACATGGGCTTTTTCCGGCAGGCCGAGCTGCAGGCCGATACGCTGGCGGTGCATCTGCTGGCGCGGGCGGGCTATCCCGCCGATCTCGCCAGCCGCTTCCGCCAGCATCCGGTGGCCAAGGCGCGGTCGGGCATGTTCCAGTCGCCATCGCACCCGCAGTGGCGCGACCGGCTGCGCGTGGCGCTGGCGGAGGAGGCGCGAATCGCCGCGAACGGCCCCGGCGCGCCATTCGTGGCGGAACGCGATTCGCCACTAACCGGAAACTGGCGCCCGCTGGTGCCTAAACCCTGAGCCACTCCCGAATCGCGTCGGTGACCGGCTGGGGCTTTTCCCATGGCACAAAATGCCCGGCATCGACCTTCACCAGCGTGAGATCCGGGATCAGCGCGTCGAGCCCCTCCAGCTGCACCGGCAGCAGTGCCGCGTCGCGCATCCCCCAGATCACCAGTACCGGCATGCGCAGGGGCGGGAAGGGGGCGTCGAGGAAGGCGGGACGGTCGGGCGTCTCGTCCATCGCCGGCACCACGATTGCGCTGGCGCGATACCAGTTGAGCATCGCGGTCATCGCCCCGGGCTGGCTCCATTCGGCAAGGTAATTGGCGCGTTCGGGCGCGACCAGATCGGGATCGACATGCTTGGCGAAGCTGGTGTCGAAGAAACGATCGACCCCCATCGCCGCGATCTGCGCATCAAGCGCCGGGTTGCGGAATGCGCGGATATACTGGCTCGCCGCGCGCTGGCCCATGTCGTCGAACAGCGATTTCTGGAAGACGAAGGGGTGGGGGGCGTTGACGATCACCAGCCGCTCGATCCGGTCGGGATGCTGCAGCGCCGCCATCCACGCGATCGCCCCGCCCCAGTCATGTCCGACCAGCACGAAGCGCTCCTTGCCAAAATGGCTGGCAAGCGCGAGCAGGTCGCTGACCGGCTTGTCGGCTGCGTAATTCTCGACCCCCTCCGGCTTGGACGAGCGGGCAAAGCCGCGCTGGTCCGGGGCGATCACAAAATGGGTCTTCGCCAGCTCCGGGATCTGGTGCCGCCAGGTGCGGTGCGATTCGGGGAAGCCGTGGAGCAGGATGATCGCAGGCGCGGCGGGATCGCCGGCGGTAGCTACGTCAAGCTCCACTCCAGTTGGCAGTGCGATTCGCTGAAGTTCAAAGGCCGACATCGACGCCTCTCCCGCCTTTTTTCGAATATGCGGTTTGTTTCATCCTCTGCCGCGGTGTTCAAGCCAATTCCCACCGTCATCCTGAACTTGTTCCAGCATCCACCGCTCCACCGGCGACGGAGCCGAGGATGGAAGGGTGGATGCTGAAACAAGTTCAGCATGACGGTAGAAAGAACATGATTACGGATAACTCACGGTCTTGGGCACTTCCGGGATCGGGATGAATTCCTTGTCGTCGCCCGGCACCTTGGGGAACAGCCCGGCCTTCCAGTCTTCCTTCGCCTGATTGATCCGGTCGCGGTCGGACGAGACGAAGTTCCACCAGACATGGCGCGGCGTGCTGAACGCCTCGCCCCCGCACAGCATCACCCGGCCGCCGTCGCGTGAGGTGAGGCGCGCGGCAACGCCAGGGCGCAGGACGTAGAGCGTCTGCGGCTCGAGTTCGACGCCGTCTAGGCTGGCCTGGCCGAGCGCGAGATAGACCGCGCGCTCGTCCGCCTCGGCATCGATCGGTACGCTCGCGCGGGGATCGAGCAGGATGTCGGCATAGATGGTCCCGGCATAGGTCGTCGTGGGCGCGGTCTGCCCCCACAGCGATCCCATGATGATCCGCGCCCTGGCCCCGCCGCTGTCGATCACGGGCAGATCGGCCTTGGCGACATGTTCGAAGGCGGGGTCCATCTCCTCGACCCGCTCGGGCAAGGCGAGCCAGGTCTGGATGCCCGACAGCTCCGGCCCGGCGGCGCGCTCGGTAGCGGGCGAGCGCTCCGAATGGACGATGCCGTTGCCGGCGGTCATCAGATTGACCGCCCCCGGCTCGATCGTCGCAAAGGTGCCCAGGCTGTCGCGATGGTCGATCGCGCCGGCAAAGAGATAGGTGACGGTGGCGAGGTTGATATGCGGATGCGGGCGCACATCGATGCCCGTCCCGACCTCAAGATGCGCCGGGCCCATCTGGTCGAAGAAGATGAACGGCCCGACCATGGTGCGCGGGCGCGAGGGGAGGGTGCGGTGCACCTTGAACCCGCCCAGATCGTGGCTGGTCGGGTGGATAGTGTGGATGAACAGGTCCTGCGTCATCAGCATGTCTCCAGCAGCGCCAGCATCGCGCCCAGGTCTTCGGGAAAATAGGGTTCGTCATGCGCGGCGAGTTCGTCGCGCGTGAACCAGCGCCATTCGCGCATCACGCGCTGTTCGAGCGCGGTGTGCGCGCCGCAGTCGATGTCGGTTACCTCGGTGACTACGGCGAAGTAACGCTCGTCGGCGCTGACCGGATCGCCCTCGATCGTCACGAACTCGACTTCGCGCTGCGCCACTTCGGGTCCGCAGTCGAGGTCGAGGCCGGTTTCCTCACGCAGTTCGCGGCGGGCGGCCTCAGCATAGCTTTCGCCGGGGTCGAGCGCGCCACCCGGCGTGCACCAGAAGGGTGGGCGATCGTCGGGGGTGAAGCGGAACAGCAGCACGCGGCCCGCGCGATCGGTCAGCAGGATGCGGGCGGCCGGGCGGGGGCGCCGCGCGCTCACGCCTCCCCCGGCGCGCTCGCGCGGATCGCCATCGCATGGACGCGATCGGTCATCAGGTCGCCGAGCGCGCGGTTGACCAGCCGCTGGCGGTCGAGGCGGGACTTGCCCGCAAAGGCCGCGCTTTCGATCACCACGGTAAAGTGCGATTCGCCGCTGCCATCGTCGCCCATATGTCCGCGATGCTTGGCGCTGTCGTTGATCACATCCAGCCGCGACGGAGCGAGCGCGGCGGTGAGACGGGCGGTGATTTCGGCGGCGACGGGGCCGGTAGCGGTGTCGGTCATCGCGCCTATATAGGCGGTTTTTCCCCCGGAGTCAGAGTGTCCCGCGAAGCCCCCAAAGATCGCCCCAAGGCCCGTTTCCATGGCCGCGTCGAGGCGCCGGGGCGGCTGTGCGCGGAGCCGGGCTGCGCCGAGCCGGGCGAGTTTCGCGCACCCGCGGGACCGGGCGGGCGCAGCGGCGACGGGCCGGGCGCCTATCGCTGGCTGTGCCTTGACCATGTCCGCGCGTTCAACGCAGGCTACAACTTCTTCGCCGGGATGAGCCCGGAGGAAATCCACGCGGCGCAGCGGCCCTATGCCGGGTGGGAAGCCGAATCGCGCGCCTTCACCGCGACCGGCGGGGCAGATCGCCCGCCGCGCTGGGCCGACTTTGCCGATCCGCTCGACGCGATCGGCGCGCGCTTCCGCGCGGCGCGCCCGCAGGAACGCAAGGACGGCAAGCCGCTGTCGGGCAAGGACCGCGAGGCGCTCAAGGCGCTCGACCTCGACCTCGATGCCGATCGCACCGCGCTGCGCCGCCGCTATTCCGACCTGGTCCGGCGCTACCACCCCGATCGCAATGGCGGCGACCGCAGTCACGAGGGCGCGCTGCAAAAGGTGATCGCGGCCTATCAGCAGCTCAAGAGCTCACCCGCTTTCGCCTAACTCCCACAACCGCCGCAACCCCCGCCGCTCCCGCAACCGCCATCGCCACTACCCGAATCGCCGCCGCCGCCGCCATCGCCGCTTCCGGCGCGCAGCTTGTGGAAGGCGTCGAGCTCGGAGCCTGCCAGCACGGCGGTGCCGAACAGCGCGACCGCGAGGCCTGCCTCTTCGGTTTGCGGGGCGCGGCGGATGCGATCGGCGGTCTTGCGCGCCGTGGCCAGTGCCTCGGTCCCGGCGCGGGTGAGGCGGGCGATGCTCCCGGCGCGGATCAGCGCGAGGATTGCGGTGATCACCAGCAGCGCGATCAGAAAGCCGACCGGGCGATCACGTTCGACCCCGATCGCCAGCTTGGTCGCCCCGAACATCAGCAGCATCGCATAGGGCAGCAGCGCCCAATAGCGCAGATTGGCCCGCTCGCTGCGGTCGAGCATCAGCCCGGCGCGCTCCAGGTCGGTCTGGATGCGGGTGGCTTGCGGTCGTACCGCGCGCTCGATCCGGGCCCAGTCGAGCGGGGCGGTGAGCGCCAGCACCCCGGTCTCCGCGGCGGTTGCGGCGTTGCGCGAGAG
>NZ_LSJM01000168.1 GCF_001557215.1 Sphingomonas sp. CCH9-E2
GTCGCGCATCTCTCGGGCGCCGCCGATCCCCTCCCCGCCCGCCGACGCGCGCTCCTCGCCGATCCGCTGCCCCCCAATGGCCCGCGCGAAGACTATCTGCGCGCCGTGGAGCAGGCGGGGACCGTGCGCGCTGCCGGGCGGCAGGACAGCTCGATGCTGCGCACTTTGGCCGCATCCGACTGCCTGATCGTCCGTGCCCCACATGTTCCGGCGGCGGCAGCGGGCGACTCGGTGGAAATCCTCGCCATCGGCTGAGTCGCACCCGCTTGACGGGACGTGGAACACAGCGTAAACGTTCCATGTCTGTTCTTGATAGGGGACGTCCAATGCTTACCCGGAAGCAGCATGAGCTGATCTGCTTCATCGCCGACCGTCTGGCCGAGACCGGGGTTTCGCCCTCGTTCGAGGAGATGAAGGACGCGCTCGACCTCAAGTCCAAGTCGGGGGTCCACCGCCTGATCTCGGCATTGGAGGAGCGCGGCTTTCTGCGTCGCCTGCCCAATCGGGCGCGCGCGCTCGAAGTGGTCAAGATGCCCGAGCGTGGCGAGACCAAGAAGCCCGCTGCCAAGTCCAGCGTCGTCGCCATGCCGCGCTCCGCGCCGCAGCCGGCGAACGACGTGATCGAAATCCCGCTTCACGGCCGCATCGCGGCAGGCGTGCCGATCGAGGCGATGGAGGGCTCGACCATGCTCCCCGTCCCCGCCGCATTGCTCGGCTCGGGCGACCATTATGCGCTCGAGGTTGCGGGTGACTCGATGGTCGAAGCCGGGATCTTCGACGGCGACTATGCGCTGATCCGCCGCCAGGAAACCGCGCGCGACGGCGAGATCGTGGTCGCGCTGATCGACGAGATGGAAGCGACGCTGAAATATTTCCGGACCGAGGGCAGCATGGTCCGTCTTGACCCGGCGAACCGCAGCTACGACCCCCAGCGCTACCGCCCCGATCAGGTGCGCGTACAGGGCCGCCTCGCCGGCCTGCTGCGCCGCTACTGATCTTCTTAAGCCCCTCCCCTTCAGGGGAGGGGTTGGGGTGGGGCGGTGAGGCAAGGGCGAACACGCCAAGCCAAGCCTTGCCCGGAATTGAGGGAGATGCAGCATGACCCTGACCGGCGGATGCCATTGCGGCGCAGTGCGCTACGCAATCGACGGCGAGCCGCTGCACGGCGGCCAGGCGCTCTGCCACTGCAGCGACTGCCGCCGCTGCGCCGGGGCACCGATGGTCGGCTGGGCGATGTACCCGGAAGACGCGCTGACGGTGACGCGAGGCAGTCCCCGCGAATATGCCTCGTCCGACACCGGGCGCCGCTGGTTCTGCGAAACCTGCGGCACCGGGCTTTTCTACCGCAACGCCACCAACCTGCCGGGTCTCGTCGACGTCCAGGCATCGACCCTCGACAACCCCGAAGCCGTCCCCGCCGCCGCCCACATCCAGACCGCCGAGCGCATCGGCTGGATGCAGGACGCACACACTCTGCCGCAGTTCGAGCGCTTTCCGGGCGGGGCTTAGGAGCTTCGCAGGCCCGGTTGTCTGATTGCGGGTGCCCCCTTCTTCGTCGCCCCGGCCTTGTGCCGGGGTCCACCGGGAAGCAGGCGCGGGGCAGAGGCTTGCGCGCAGGAAGTGCGGCCAAGTGGACCCCGGCACGAGGCCGGGGTGACGAACGTGTAAGGGCGGCACAGTGCGCCCCCTCACCTCGGAGGCATCACCGTCTCCGCCGCCAGCCACGGATGCCGCGCCCCTGCACGCCGCACCGTCACCACCGTCGGCTTCTCCCCGAATGTGATCGCCACCCCGCCGGTCGCCTCCAGCTGCGCGCGATCCAGCTTCAGCCATTTCGGCACGCACCCGCGCGGCAGCCAGCGGTCCGCGACGATGATGTCGGCTGAGGCACAGAAGGCCACCATCTCCCGCCACGGCACGCGATAGCCGCTGCGCGTCGCCGCGACCCGCCATTCGCGCCCGCCGCGCTCCACTGTCACCATGCACAGATCCGCGCTGCACCGCGCGCCGCGCTGCTCGGCCAGCGCGGCGCGCGGTGCAGCGCGGATCTGTGCATGGTGACAGTG
>NZ_LSJM01000169.1 GCF_001557215.1 Sphingomonas sp. CCH9-E2
GGTGAGCGCTATGACGTGCCCGCCGACGCCAATGGCCCGATGATCAACCTGGGCCGCCCCGAAGCGGTGCAGGTGACGATCGACGGCGTGACCGTCGAGCCGCTCGGCCGTGCGGGCGTCGCGATCAAGGATGTGGCGATCAGCGCGGATGCGTTGCGGGCGCGCGGCCAGCCGGGCGCGACGCCTACCCCGGTCGCGGGTGAAAGCCCGACGGCCGTGCGCACCGCTCCGGTGCGGCGCGCGCCAGTCACACGGTCTGCACCGGTCGAACGTGCGCCTGCAGCGCCGTCGGAACCGGTCGTGCAACCGACACCGACGCCTGCCCCGCTGACCGCGCCGGGTGCTTAAGCGCAGGGTCAGCATCGGGATGCGACAGACGTTGCTATAGTGGATGGATCAAACGATATCGCGGGTGGGGATTAGCATGCGGTTTCTGAAGAAGAGTGCGGCGATGGCGGTGGTGCTGGCGGGGATGGCGTCGATCGCCACGCCGGTGGCGGCGCAGACCAGCCGCGACGGGATCGAGGGTCGGGTCGACCGGCTGGAGCGCGAGATGCGCGCGGTTCAGCGCAAGGTGTTCCCGGGCGGCGCGGGCCAGACGGTCGAGCCGCAGATCACCGCTCCCGAGCGCAGCGGCCCCGCGCCTGGCATCCCGGCGAGCGGCGTGGTCAGCGACCTGACGGCGCGCGTCAGTGCGCTCGAATCCCAGCAGTCCGCGCTGACCGGCCAGATCGAGCAGAGCCAATATCGCCTGCGCCTGCTGGAAGAGGCCTTCACCGCCTACAAGCGCTCGACCGATGCACGGTTGAAGGCGCTTGAGGATGGCGCGTCGGCGGTCGGCGGTAACGCTCCGGTCACTGGAATCGGCACGACGCCGGCACCGACCCCCGCCCCGCGTCCCACGACGCCGCGCCCGACCACGCCCGCCCCGACGGCCAGCACGCCGACCGCCCCGGTTCCCGGGATCGAGCGCCCGAGCACCGGCGATGCGGCCGAAGACACCTACACCTATGGCTTCCGCCTGTGGCAGGCGAAGCAATATGACAAGGCGATCGTCGAACTGCGCAGCGTGGTGCAGAAATATCCCAAGCACCGCCGCGCCAGCTACGCGCAGAATCTGCTCGGCCGCGCGCTGCTTGACCAGAACAAGCCCGCACTCGCCGCTACCGCCTTCTTCGAAAACTATCAGAAGATGCCCAATGGCGAGCGCGCGCCGGACTCGCTCTACTACCTCGCCCAGGCGCTGGTGAAGATGAAGAAGCCGGCGAGCGAGGTCTGCAAGGTCTATGACGAGCTGACCCAGGTCTATGGCGACCGCCTGTCCGAGGGGATGAAGATGGATGTCGCCACCGGCCGTTCCGCCAGCAAGTGCAAGTGACGCGCTGAACCCGCCCGATCCGGCATGGGTCGAGCGATTTCGAGCGGACTTCGACCGGCTCTGCATCGCTGAATATGACGGCTCGCTGGCCGATGGTGTGCGGATCGCGCTCGCCGTGTCCGGCGGAGCGGACAGTATGGCGATGCTGCTCCTCGCCGCGGCTGCATTTCCCGGTTGTGTGGTCGCGGCGACCGTCGATCATGGCTTGCGGCCTGAGGCGGCCGACGAAGCTGCGATGGTCGCGCGGGTCTGCGCACAATTGGGCGTGCACCACGCCACGCTCCATCTGAACGCGCCGATCAGCGGAAGCAGCGTGCAAGGTCAGGCGCGCGAGGCGCGCTACGCCGCGCTGTTCGAGTGGATGCGTCGGACCGACGCGTTCCTGTTGCTGACCGCCCACCATGCCGATGATCAGGCGGAGACGCTGCTGATGCGACTCAACCGGGCGTCGGGCGTGGCCGGGCTTAGCGGCATCCGCTCGGTGCGCCGCGATGACCGACCTGTGTTCCGCCCATTGCTCGGCTGGCGGCGGGCGGAGTTGCGCGCGATCGTGGCGGCAAGCGGCTCGCCCTGGGTCGACGATCCGACCAATGCCAATCCGCATCACGACCGCACCCGCTTTCGCGACCTGCTCGCCAGTCAGTCGTTGCTCGATCCGGTGGCACTTGCCCGATCCGTCGAATATATCGCCGAAAGCAACGAGGCGCTCGAAGCCCTTGTCAGGGAACTGTGGCACCAACGCTGGGACGACCGAAGCCTGCAACTTCGGGCCAACGATCTATCGCGCGAGGTGCAGCGTCGGCTGCTGCGACGCGCGATCCACGAAACGCGAACCCGGCATGGGATCGTGCTTCCCATATTCAGCGACTCGACCAATATCGAATCGCTGCTCGACGCGCTCAACGCTTGGTCCGGCGCGACCCAGGCCGGGCTGGTGGTGCAGGCAAAGCGCGAAATCTGGCACTTCCGCCCCGCCCCGCCGCGTCGATCACTCTGATCGAAGCTGTTCCATTGCCATTAACCTGCGACCGCCTATCTTGTGCGCTGAGGAAGGTGCATTCGACCCATGAGCGACGACAACAAGACTCCCGGCCCTGAGAATAACGGCAATCCCTGGATGAAGAGCCTGCTGGTGTGGGTCGGCATCCTTGCCGCACTGGCGCTGTTCGTCAGCATGTTCGGCGCGCCCAACAGCGCGAATACCGGCACGACGATCGCCTATTCCGAATTCCTCGACAATGTGGAGCAGGGCAAGGTCAAGGACGTCAATGTCGCGGGCAATGTCATCACCGGCACGCTGACCAGCGATGCCAAGTTCCGCACCAACGCCGTCCCCAATCCCGAACTGATCCCGACCTTGCGCAAGCAGGGCGTGACCATCACCGCGCGTCCGGAGGAAGGCCCGTCGATCTGGCAATATGTGCTGGTCCAGGCGCTCCCGTTCCTGCTGTTCCTCGGCATCGCCTTCTTCGTGCTGCGCCAGATGCAGAAGGGCTCCGGCTCGGGCGCGATGGGCTTTGGCAAGTCGCGCGCCAAGCTGCTGACGCAGAAGGAAGGCAAGGTCACCTTCGACGACGTCGCCGGCATCGACGAAGCACGCGAGGAGCTGGAGGAAGTGGTCGAGTTCCTCAAGGACCCGAGCAAGTTTGCGCGTCTGGGCGGCAAGATCCCCAAGGGCGCGCTGCTCGTCGGCTCACCCGGCACCGGCAAGACGCTGCTCGCCCGCGCGATTGCGGGTGAGGCGGGCGTGCCGTTCTTCACCATCTCCGGCTCGGACTTTGTCGAGATGTTCGTCGGCGTCGGCGCAAGCCGCGTGCGCGACATGTTCGAACAGGCCAAGAAGAGCGCGCCGTGCATCGTCTTCATCGACGAAATCGACGCGGTCGGCCGCCATCGCGGCGCGGGCCTCGGCAATGGCAATGACGAGCGCGAGCAGACGCTGAACCAGCTGCTGGTCGAGATGGACGGCTTCGAGGCCAATGAAGGCATCATCATCGTCGCGGCGACCAACCGTCCCGACGTGCTCGACCCCGCGCTGCTGCGTCCGGGCCGCTTCGACCGTCAGGTCGTCGTCCCGCGCCCGGATATCGAAGGTCGCGTGAAGATCCTGCAGGTCCATATGAAGAAGGTGCCGCTGGCGCCCGACGTCGATGCCCGGGTGATCGCGCGCGGCACGCCGGGCTTCTCGGGTGCCGACCTCGCCAACCTCGTCAATGAAGCCGCGCTGATGGCGGCGCGCAAGGGCAAGCGCCTCGTCGCGATGAGCGAGTTCGAGGATGCCAAGGACAAGGTGATGATGGGCGCCGAGCGGCGTTCGATGGTGATGACCGACGACGAGAAGCGGATGACCGCCTATCACGAAGCCGGCCACGCGATCGTGTCGCTGCACGAACCGGCATCGGACCCGATCCACAAGGCGACGATCATCCCGCGCGGTCGCGCGCTGGGGATGGTGATGCGCTTGCCGGAGCGCGACAGCTACAGCTATCACCGCGACAAGATGTATGCGAACCTCGCCGTCGCCATGGGCGGGCGCGTGGCCGAAGAAATCATCTTCGGCTATGACAAGGTCTCGTCGGGCGCGAGCGGCGACATCCAGTACGCCACCGGCCTCGCCCGCGACATGATCACGAAGTGGGGCATGTCGGACAAGCTCGGCCCGGTCGAATATTCGCAGCCCGAGGGTGAGAGCTTCCTCGGCTATTCGGCCTCGCAGCCGCGGCACATGTCGAACGAGACCCAGCAGTTGATCGATCACGAGATCAAGGCGACGGTCGAGGGCGGCCTCAAGCGGGCGCGCGACGTGCTGACCGAGCATATCGACCAGCTCCACCAGCTGGCCGGCGCGCTGCTCGAATATGAGACGCTGTCGGGCGAGGAGATCAAGAAGCTGTTGAGCGACGGCGATATCGGGCGTCCCGACGCGTCGGCGACCAAGGGTCCGGTCCCCGTCACCGGCACCTCGATCCCCAAGACCCGCCGTCCCAAGGGCCCGTTCGGCAACCCGGCTCCCCAGGGGGCGTAAGGAAAAATATCCTCCCCCGTCGGGGGGAGGATCGTTTCCCTATTTCTTCTCCGCCTCGGCCTTGGCCCCTTGAGCCAGCGCCGTCCGCATCGTCCTGGCGATATCGATATCGTCCAGCGCGACCAGCGCCTCCAGCATCGCGATGCGCGCATCGCATTTGGCGCGCAAGTCAGTGCTGCGGAGCGCTGCAGCGAGACGATCGGCCCCTGCCGGATCACCATTGGCCGCCACCCCTAACAGCCGATCTGCAGCGATCACGCGCCCCTTGGCTAGATCCTCGGGCGTTGCCGCGCTGCTCGCCGCGACCCGCAACGCATGCGCATAGTGGCGGCGTTGGAGGGAATGACTGAGCACAGCCGTCTTTCCTTCGCGCTCGCCGCTGCACGCGCGCAGGTCGATCCGACTAAATTCGCGCAATTGAGCAAGGCGAATCTCCATTTCCGCCGCGATCATCTGCGCGGGTGCCGATCCCAGACGCGCGCGATAGGCGTCATCGACCAACCGGTTGATCGCGTCCGACCCCTCTTTTGCGTTTCGCTTGCGACTGGCCACCGCCAGGTGGATCGCAGCGACATCGGCATAGAGTTTGGGATTACCCGTTTTTACATCACGAAAGCCTGGTTCGACCTCTTCCAACGGCTTTATCGAACCCACCGAGATCGCCGGCGTCGACGCGCCATCCTTCTCCCGCTCCGGCGCCGACATGACCGCCGCGATGATCACGATCGCCCAGAGCAGCATGTTCGCCAGCGCCGCCACGCCGCTGCCCCGCCCCTCGGGATCGCCCGCACGCAGCCCGCCCATCAGCACCAGCGACGTCCCCGCCGCCGCGCCCCATGCGATCAGCGGCGTGCCGGGCATCCAATTGCTGCGCACGATCGCCCCAATGATGAGCGCAACCATGATGCCGAGCGCGATCAGCACCGGACGCGGCGCGATCACCCGGGCAATCGCGTCCCGCGCCGACAGTCCGACGATGCCGGCAGACAGTCCGAACAATACCGTCAGCGCCTGTTCCCCCACGCTCATCGCGAAGAATGCCGGCCCGATGAACGCACCGGCAATGGCCAGCATCACCATCCGCTGCCAGCCCAGCCCCCCGATCTCCTCCGCACTGTCGAGCACGAAGATGGTGATCGCCAGGATCAGGAACGCCGCCCCCAACCCGCCGGCGATCGCCGGCGTCGCGGGTGCACCGATTGCAGCGGCGGTGAGGATCAACCACAGACCAAATCGCCAGCCGGCGCCGCGCGACCGCACCGCGCCCTTCCGCGCCGCGCGCCAGCGCATCGGCGTGACGAACCGCCAATGCGCGAGTGAAAGCATAAGACCACCTGCGCCTGCCCCCACCGCGCCCCACAGCCGCACCGCCGGAGTCGCGCCGAGCACCGCGAACAGCGCGGCGACCACCCCGCGAAGCAACAGCAACGCGACCTCGACGGATCCGAAGCGCGGCGCATCGAGATGCGCGCGCCACCAGTCAGCGGCCTTGGGGTGAAAGCTGTGCGCGATGCCCGGCACGTCGTAATCCGCCAGATCGAACAGCTGGCGCACCTGTCCCGCAGTTCCGGGACGCAGCGCGCGCAGCCGCCGCAGCCAGCCCGGCGACTTGCCATCGATCAGTGCGTGCCAGCCGCGCGCCAGCGCATGGCCGCGCCCGAACGACGCGATCAGCCGCCATTCGTCCAGCCGCGCGCGCAATGCCCACACGGCGGGCGGGTGGTTACCCTCTCCCTCCCAGCCAAACGTCGCCATCGCTTCGCGCAGGATCGCGTCGCTGCGCGGGATCGTGTCGGCGATCAGCGCGGCGATCCGGTATTCGGCATAAGCGCGCAGGTCGAGTTCGATCAGCGCGGGCGCGGCCATCACTGCCTCGAATGCGGCGCGGATGCCGTCGCGATCCTTGAACCACGGCCCGCGCAGTCCCGATTCCAGCTCGGCAAAGCGCCGCTCGAACTCCGCCGCATCCGCCGCGCGCTCGACCTCCAGCGGATCGGGCTCCGGGGGCGGCAGCGGCTCGGCCGCGGGCAGCGCGTCGCCGTACGGCGCGAGCGGCTCCCCGACGGGCACCAGCGTCAGCCCGGCGCGATCGCCCTCTACAGGCTCTTCGTCTTCGACATCCCAATCGTCGAACTGCTGATAATCGACCCAGCGCAGCGCCTCTTCATACGCCGCGCGCAATTCCTTGAAGCCGGCGGCATCATCCTCGGGATTGGTGACCTTCAGCTTGGCGGCATAGGCACGACGGATGGTCGCGCGGTCGCTGCCGCGCGGGACGCCCAGCACGCGCCACCATTGCCTCACAAAAAGGTCTCGCCCTCAAGCTGATCGAGCGCGGCGTGGAGCTCCTTGCGCGCGGTTTCGATCACGCGCGGGTCCTGCGTCTCCAGCGCGGCGATGAAGCGCGACAGCACTTCGTCCACCCAGTAACGCTGCTCGCCCAAGAAATTCTCGAAGCATTTCTCGCCGCGCGCGATCGCCGCCTTGTTCTCCGCCTCGTCGCGCGGATGCACCTTCAGCCCCGCCAGCGCCGCGCGCGCCTTTTCCAGCGCCGCCGGATCGGACACATTGCCGTCGTTGATCGTCAGGCTGACCCGCTGGCCCGTTTCGGGCACCAGAATATCGACCTCGAGCAACCCCGACACGTCATAGGAAAAGCGCACGTCGATCGCTTGCCCCGCCGGCGCGCGCGGCACCTGGACCTTGGTGTTGCCGATCTCGACATTGTCGCGCACCAGCCGCGCTTCACCCTGATAGATGCCGAATTCGACCACGGTCTGGTTGTTGTGCATCGTGCTGAAGCGATGCTCGCGGCTCGCCGGGATCACCGTGCCGCGTTCGATGATCGGGGCGAACAGCCCGTCCTCGATTCCGCCGCCGGGCAACCGCCGGGCGACGCCGACCCCCAGCGAATAGGGGCAGACATCGGTGACGACGACTTCCTTCAGCGCCGAATCGCGCGACTTCAGCCCCGCCTGCACCGCCGCACCCAGTGCCACCGCCTCGTCCGGGTTGACCGTCGCATTGGGGAAGCGACCGAACATCCGCGTGACCGCGCTGCGCACCAGCGGCATGCGCGTCGCGCCGCCGATCAGGATGATCTCGGACAGCTCCGCGCTCTTGATCCCCGAATCGCGCATCGATCGCAGCACCGGTTCGCGCAGCCGGTCGATCAACGGTTTGGCCGCCTCTTCGAACGCGGCGGCGGTGACGATGTGGCGGTATTCGGCATCGTTCCACACGATCCGCATTTCCGCCTCGCCCGCGCTGCTCAGCGCCCGGCGCGCGCGCTCGGCGGCTTCGCGCAGCTTCTGGTGCAGCGCATCGTCGCCGCGCCCGGCATTGCCGAACGCTGTCGCGTGCGCGTCACGCATCAGGCCGACCAGCAGCTCGTTAAAATCCTCCCCGCCCAGATGATTGTCGCCGGTCGAGGCGCGGACTTCGATGATCCCTTCGAAAATCTCGACGATCGACACGTCGAACGTGCCCCCGCCCAAGTCGAACACAAGGAAGCGCGATTCGTCGGCGAGCTGATGGATGCCATAAGCGAGCGCGGCGGCGGTCGGTTCGTTGACCAGCCGCTCGACCCTGAGGCCCGCCAGCTCGCCCGCTCGGTGCGTCGCCTTGCGCTGCTTGTCGTTGAAATAGGCCGGGACGGTGATCACCGCTTCGGTGACTTCCTGCCCCAAAAACGCCTCGGCATCGGCCTTCAGGCTGCGCAGCACCAGCGCGGACAATTCCTCCGGCGCGAAGCTGCGCTTGCCCAGCTTGGTCGTGCGCTGCGTGCCCATATAGCGTTTGAACGCCGTCACCGTCGCGTCGGGATGGCTCGCCATCCGCTCGCGCGCGGCCAGGCCGGTGATGACGTCGCCATTTTCATCGATGCTGACCGCCGAGGGGGTGAGGAAATGGCCGAGCCGATTGGGGATCAGCTCCGCCGCCCCGTCGCGAAAGACCGCCGCGGCACTGTTCGTGGTGCCGAGGTCGATACCGATAATCATGTTACGCAGTCCCCCGCCGAATCGCGGCGACTCTAACCTGCCGCGCGCGCCTGTGAAGCGGACGAATTCATATGGCGTTCAAGCGGCTTGTTGTGTTGTTTCACCGGATCACGGGAGGGTGTGGATGCGGACGTTGGTTGCAATGATGGCGGGTGCGGCACTGCTGCTTCCAGTAAGCGCACAGGCGATGAGCGTCGCCGAGTTTCTGGCCAAGGCGAACGCGCTCAAGGCCAAGGGCTTCCTCGCGATCGGATCTTCCGATATCAAATTGCTGCGCACCGAGGTCGAGCGCGCGTCCGACGCCTATCGCAGCGATCTGGCCAGCGCCAAGGCGGCAGGCCGCGCCCCGCACAGCTGCCCCCCGCCCAAGGGAAAGGCCAAGATCGGCAGCAACGAACTCTTGGCCGAGTTCGAGGCGATCCCCGCCGCCAAGCGCAACATAAGCGTGAAAACCGCCTTTTACGCGATGATGAAGAAGCGCTTTCCCTGCAAAGGCTGAGCTTCAGCCCAGCAGGCCTAGCCCCAGCAGCAACAACCCGAACAGCGTGACGATGATGCTGATGAACATCAGCAGCGCGAAAGTGCGCAACAGCGCTTTCCAGACGGGCTGGCGATAGGCACCCTTGAGCTGGAAGAAGATGTGCACCGGCGGCGCGAACACCGCGATCGTGGAGATGATGTCGCCCGGCACGCCCACCGCCGAACCGATCATCAGCGCGATGAACAGCAATGACATGAAGGCGAGCGAATAGGTGACGAACACCGCATGGTCATAGCCGCGATACCGCCGCCGCCATGCAAAGAGCAGCCACACGAACGGGAGCGACAACGGGATCAGCGCCCAGCTGAACTTGTAGCTGTTGGTCTGGAGCTTGTAGAGCGCGAGGCCGGGGTTGCGCTCCATCTTCTCGATACCCTTGTCGAGCCGCTTCCACCCGGTCTTGATGCCGGAGGGCAGGCCGGTGCGCCCGCTCAGCGTGGTCGGGATTCGGTTCAGCCCGGCGAGGTCGGTCGACAGCTTGGCGATCTTCGCATCCAGCTTCGCGGCGCGCTCGCTCCCCGGCTGGGCAGTGGCTCGCGCTTCGCGCGCATCGGCCAGCGCTTCCTGCGTATTGGCGCGCGCAAATTGCAGACCCTGTTCGAACTGTGCCGTGCTGCCGACCTCGGCGGGCGGCGACACGCCCATGATCTGCAGCACCGCGAACATGGTGAAGACCGAAAACAGGAACATCGCCATCGGCGACACGAAATGCGCGCGCTCGCCAAAAATGTAGCGGCGGGTCAGCTCGCCGGGGCGAAAAGTCAGCAGCGGCAGCGTGTTCCACAGCTTGCCCTCGAAATGCACGACGCCGTGCAGGATTTCGTGCCAGATTGCGCCGATCGTGCGGTGGACATGCCCGACCTGCCCACAACGATGGCAATGCGGGCCGAGCAGTTCCGTCCCGCAATTCAGGCAGATTCCGGGCTCATGATCGCCGCCCGCGCCATCCGATCGCTCGACAGCGCGGCCGAGCAATGTCCCCGTGACCAGATCCCCGGCTGCGTCGAATTCCCCCATGAAGCTGTTCTATCAGCTTGGCAAAGTCGGCGCGATAGCGACTTTGCACGTGCAGCATGCTAGCCCGGCGACATGGAACAAAATGCAGTTGCCCTTATCGCCGAAATGGGTGTCCGCGCCCGCACCGCCGCCACGCTGTTGGCGGCGCTGCCAACCGCTGCCAAGGCCGCCGGGCTGCGCGCCGCCGCTGCCGCGATCCGCGCGGATGCGGAGGCGATCCTCGCCGCCAATGCCCGCGATATCGAAACCGGGACGGCGAACGGCCTGTCCGGCGCATTGCTCGACCGGCTCCGGCTCGATCCTGCGCGGCTCGACGGCGCGGCGGCGGGCGTGGAGGCGGTGGCGGCGCTGACCGATCCGGTCGGTGCGGTGATCGATGCGAGCGAGCGCCCGAATGGCCTCAAGCTCAGCCGTGTCCGCGTGCCGATCGGGGTGATCGGCATCATCTATGAAAGCCGGCCCAATGTCACCGCCGACGCGGCGGCGCTTTGCGTGATGAGTGGCAATGCCGCGATCCTGCGCGGCGGGTCCGAAGCCGCGCACAGCAATCGCGCGATTCACGCCGCCTTCGCGCGCGGCCTAGCCGAGGCCGGCCTCCCCGCCGACGCGGTTCAGCTGGTGCCGACCACCGATCGCGCCGCGGTCGGTGCGATGCTCAAGGCGGATGGCGCGATCGACCTGATCGTCCCGCGCGGCGGCAAGAGTCTGGTCGCGCGCGTGCAGGAAGAAGCGCGCGTACCCGTGCTCGCCCATCTCGACGGCATCTGTCACACCTATGTCGACCGCGCCGCCGATCCGGCCATGGCGGTCAAGCTCGCGCTCAATGCCAAGATGCGCCGCACCGGCATTTGCGGCGCGACCGAGACCCTGCTGATCGACCGCGGCTTTGCCGATCCCGCGCCGATCCTTGCGGCCCTCGCCGATGCCGGGTGCGAACTGCGCGGCGATGCGGCGGTGCAGGCGATCGAACCGCGCACGCGTCCCGCCACGGCTGAGGACTGGGACACCGAATATCTCGATTCGATCCTGTCGGTCGCTTTGGTCGACGGGGTCGAGGGTGCGATGGCGCATATCGCCCGCCATTCGAGCCGCCACACCGACGCGATCGTCACCGAAGACGCCGCCACCGCCGAGCACTTCCTCAATGGCGTCGACAGCGCGATCGTGATGTGGAACGCCTCGACCCAGTTTGCCGATGGCGGCGAGTTCGGGCTTGGCGCCGAAATCGGCATTGCCACCGGCCGCCTCCACGCGCGCGGCCCGGTCGCGCTGGAGGGGCTGACGACGTATAAATGGGTGGTGCGCGGGACTGGCCAGGCGCGTCCTTGAACCATCGATGTCATTTGTATACATTTGAAGCATGAAGACATCTGTCATCACCGCCCGTCTCGATCCAGAGACACTTGCCGGTCTCGACAAGCTCGCCGAATATCATGAGCGCTCGCGCGCCTGGCTGGTCGCCAAAGCGGTCAAACAATATGTGAAAAATGAAACTGAGTTCTTCGCTTTCCTGCAGGAAGGCGAGGACGCCATCGAGCGCGGCGAGTATCTCACGCACGAAGAGCTGATGGCGGAAATCAAGGGAATGCGGCAGCGAGACGCTGCTTGAGGCAGCTGATCTGGTCGTTTCCGGCGCGGCGTGACCTCTATCGCATCGCCGCCGCCTATAGCGAAATGGACCCGACGCTCCCGCTCGAAATCCTCATGCGTATCGAACAGACACCGTACGCGTTGTTGGACTATCCCGATATCGGCAGCCCCACACCGCGCAAAGGCATTCGAAAATGGTATGTTCGGAAAACGCCGTTGATGCTGTTCTATGCCAGCACGCGTGCTCGGCTCGAAATTCGTCGCGTGGTCCATGAGCGGTCCGATCGGTTCGGATTGGAGCCTTGAAACGCATCGGTCTCCTCGGCGGGTCGTTCAACCCCGCGCATCGCGGGCATCGCGCGATCTCGCTCCACGCCCTGCGCGCGCTGGAGCTGGATGAAGTGTGGTGGATGGTGTCCCCCGGCAATCCGCTAAAGGATAAGGCAGGGATGGCGCCCTTCTCGGCGCGAATGGCGTCGGCCCGCGCGATGGCGCGCCATGCCCCGATCCGCCCGACTGCGGTCGAGAAACGGCTCAAGACCCGCTACACCGTCGATACGCTGACCAAACTCCCGCGCCTGTATCCGCGCCACCAGTTCATCTGGCTGATGGGGGCGGACAATCTGGCGCAGTTCGACCAATGGCGCGGGTGGCGGCACATTGCGCGACAGGTTCCGATTGCGGTGATCGCGCGTCCGGGCTATGATCGCCACGCTCATGCGAGCCCCGCAATGAGCTGGCTGCGGCGTTTCGTGCGGCCCGCACGCCAGGCGAAGAACTGGACGAAGTGGAGTTTGCCGGCCCTGGTGCTGTTGCGCTTCCGCCCCGACAAGACTTCGGCGACCCGCCTCCGCGCCGCCGACCCCGGCTGGCACCGGCGATTTGCCCGTGGCCGCACGCCGCCCGACCCCAATACACCCTAACCCAGGAGTCCTCTTGCCCGCTTCCCCTAACCTCGATGCCACCCCGGCCACCAGCGGCACCGTCGCCCCGGATGCCGAGGCGCTGCATCGACTGGTCCTGACCTCGCTCGACGACGATCAGGCGGTCGAGACCGTCTCGATCCCGCTCGCGGGCAAGAGCAGCATCGCCGACTATATGGTCGTCGCGAGCGGCCGCTCGACGCGTCAGGTCGCGTCGATGGCACAGAAGCTGGCGGAGAAGATCAAGGCGGAGCGCGGGCACAACCCGCGCGTCGAGGGTCTGCCGACTGCCGACTGGGTGCTGATCGATGCGGGCGATGTCATCGTCCACCTGTTCCGCCCGGAAGTGCGGACGTTCTACAATCTCGAGCGCATGTGGGCATTCGGCGACGGCGCCGCCGCCGGCAACGCGTGATCTGACGTCGACCGCGGTCCGCTTCCATGCTGCTCCACATCGTCGCGCGCGGGCGGATCGGCCGCAGCCCGGAAGCGGAGCTCGTCGATCGCTATCTCAAGCGCGTGACTCTGCCCATACGGGTAACCGAACTGCCCGACACCGGCGGCAAGATGCCTGCGGTGGAGCCGGGTACGCGCATCGTGATGCTCGACGAGAAGGGCGAGAACCTGCCCTCGCGTGTGTTTGCCGAACGGATCCAGGCGTGGCGCGAGGACGGCGTGCGCGAAACCCGCTTCCTGATCGGTGCCGCCGACGGCTTTGACGATGCCGCGCGGGCGGAGGCCGATCTGCTGATCTCCTATGGCCGCGCGACCTGGCCGCATATGCTGGCGCGCGCGATGCTGGCCGAACAGCTCTGGCGCGCGACCAGCATCCTCGCCAACCACCCCTATCATCGCGAGGGATGATGCGCCGCATCGCCCTTTTCGCCGCAATCGCCGCCACCGCATCGGTGGGCGTCGCCGCGCTCCCCGCCCAGACCCCATCGCTCGGCGAGCAGCGCGCGCAGCTCAATGCCGCGAGCAAGGCGGCCAAGGATGCCGAAGCGCGCGCGCAACGCCTGCAACGCGCCGCCGCTGCCGAGCGCGACGAGGCCCGCCGCGCCCGCGCCCGCGAAGCCGCGATCGCCGCGAGCATTCAGGCGGCAGAGGCCGAGATCGTCGCCGCCCGCGCGCGCATCGCGGTCGTCGACCGGATGCTGGGCCAGCAACGGACCCGGCTGGTCGAGCAACAGGGGCCGATCACGCGGCTGATGGCGGCACTGCAATCGCTCGCACGGCGCCCGGCGGTGCTCGGGCTGGTGCAGCCGGGTTCGACTGCCGATATCGTGCATGTCCGCGCCGTGCTCGGCGCGATCACCCCGGAGATGCGCGCGCGCACCGCCGATATCCGCGCCGAGATCGCACGCACCCGCCAGCTTCGCGACGGCGCGCAGCTCGCCGCCAAGACGCTCGCCGACGGCCGGGCGCGGCTTCAGAATGACCGGCTCGCCTTGGTCCGCGCCGAGGGCGAGCACCGCCTCAAATCGGTCGGCTACCGGCGTGAGGCGATGTTCGAATCCGATCGCGCGCTGGCGCTGGGCGAACAGGCGCGCGATCTGGTCGACCAGATGGATGTGATGGGTGAGGCGGCCGAGACCCAGGCCGCGCTCGCCGCGCTACCCGGCCCGCTCCCCCGCCCCACAGATGGCGAGGCGCAGGTGGGTGCCGCGCGCTCTGGCCCGCCGCCCTATCGCCTGCCCGTCGCGGGAACGATCGTCACCGGGCTTGGCGAGTTGTCCGACACCGGCGTGCGTGCACGCGGCCTGACCCTCGCCACTGCACCGGGCGCGGAGATCGTCGCGCCCACCGCCGGGCGCGTGATCTATGCCGGGCGATTCCGCCGTTATGGGAATATCGTGATCGTCGATCATGGCGGCGGCTGGACCTCGCTGATCGCCGGGCTCGACGCGGTGCTGGTCAAGGTCGGCGACACGCTGGCCCAGGGCGCCCCGCTCGGCCGCGCCCCGCAGGGCGATGCCCCGCGCATCACCGTCGAACTGCGCCGTCAGGGCCGCCCGGTCGACCTGGCGCAATTGCTGGACTGACGCCACGACAGCGCCCTGCGCTTGCCGCTTTGCGGCCACGCCGTTCCGGTCTATCTTGTCCCGAAATCCCGCTGAGGCCCGTATGCGTATGATCCGTTCCATCCTCCAGGTTTCCGCCGCCGTCGGCGCGCTGGCGCTGATCCCCGTCACCACCGGCGCGATGGCGAGCGTGGATACGTCGAGCTATCGCGAGCTCGACGCGTTCATGGATGTCTATACGCGGGTGAAGGCCGCCTATGTCGACAAGGTCGACGACAAGACGCTGATCAAGGGCGCGATCGACGGCATGCTCGCCAGCCTCGATCCGCACAGCTCCTATGTCGATGCGCTGGCGTTCGACAATCTGCGCCTCGCCACCGACGGCAATTATGGCGGCCTTGGCCTGTCGGTCACGCTGGAGGACGGCGCGGTCAAGGTGATCACCCCGACCGAGGATACCCCGGCGTGGAGGGCGGGGATCAAGGCCGGCGATTATATCACCCATCTCGACGGCAAGCTGATCTTTGGCGGCACGCTGGATGAGGCGATTACCCAGATGCGCGGGCAACCGGGGACCAAGATCACGCTGCGCATCGTCCGTCCCGGTCGCGACAAGCCGTTCGACGTCGCGCTGACCCGCGAAACCATTGTGCAAAAGGCGGTGAAGTGGGAGGTGCAGGATGGTATCGGCATCCTCAATATCAACACCTTCAGCGCGACCACCGCCGACGACATGCGCGCCGGTATCGCCGCGATCGAAAAGCAGCTGGGCGGCAAGCCCAAAGGCTATATTATCGACCTGCGCGGCAATGGCGGTGGTCTGCTCAACCAAGCGATCGAGGTCAGCGACGCGTTTCTGACGCATGGCGAAATCGTGTCGCAGCGCGGGCGCGAAAAGAGCGATATCGAACGCTGGTATGCCAAGGCCGACGACCTCGCCCGCGGACTGCCGCTGGTGGTGCTGGTCGACGCCGGCACCGCATCGGCGTCGGAAATCGTTGCCGGCGCGCTGCAGGATCATCATCGCGCGCTGGTGCTGGGCGAGAAGACCTTCGGCAAGGGGTCGGTCCAGTCGCTGCTCCAGCTCGGCCCGCGCACCGCGCTGCGCCTGACCACCGCGCGCTACTACACCCCGTCGGGCCGGTCGGTGCAGGAAGGGGGCATCGAACCCGATCTCGCCGTGCCGCAGATTTCCGATCCCGATTACAAGACGCGCCCCGTGTTCCGTGAGGCCGACCTGCGCCGCCACCTGATCAACGAGACCAAGGTCGATAACGCGGTGCTCGAAGAAGATACCAAGACCGATCCGCGCTTCGCCGCCACCCCGGCCGAGCTGGAGAAGAAGGGGATCAAGGACTTCCAACTCCATTACGCGCTGCAGACCATCGCCCGCGCCGCCGCGCCCGCGCGCGTCGCCGGGGGTGGCACGGCCAAGACGGGCAAGCGCTGAGGTCCATCATGACGCCCAACCGTACCGCCCAGGCACTCGCCTTGTTCGTCCCGCTCGCGCTGATCGGGGGCGCGCTGATCAGCCAATATGGCTTTGGCCTGTTCCCGTGCGAAATGTGCATGTGGCAGCGCTGGCCGCATTACACCGCGATCGTGCTCGCCGCCTTGTCCTTCGTCGTGGTCCCGGCGCGGATGCCTTTGGTGGTGCTCGCCACGCTCGCCATCGCGATCAGCGGGGCGATAGGGGCCTTCCATGCCGGTGTCGAATATGGCTGGTGGGAGGGGCTGACTCGCTGCGCCACGCATTTCGGCGGAGAGGGCAGCGCGCTCGACCGGATCATGAACGCGCCGGTCATCCGTTGCGATGTCGCACCCTGGGATCTTTTCGGAGTGTCACTCGCCGGATGGAATGCGATCTTTTCGCTCGGTGGTGCGTTGGTCATCGCGATTCTGTTGCTGAAGGGCCGCAAAGCGTGAAGTGGAAACCCGGAGACCGCCGCCACGACGTGGACTCGATGATCCGCGTCGATCAGGCCGGCGAATATGGCGCGACCCGCATCTATGCCGGGCAGCTGGCGGTGATGGGCGACCGCCACCCGATGGCGCGCGCGATCGCCGGCATGGCCAATCAGGAGGAGCGGCACCGCGCCTTCTTTGACGCGATGATCGCAAGGCGCGGCGTCCGCCCGACCGCGCTGCAGCCGATCTGGAATGTCGCGGGCTTTGCGATGGGCGCAGCGACCGCGGCGCTCGGCCCGACCGCGGCGATGGCCTGCACCGTCGCGGTCGAGACCGAAATCGACCTCCATTATCAGGAACAGCTCGACGCGCTGGGCGCGGACGATCCCGAACTCGCGGCGGCGGTCGCCGAATTCCGCGCCGAGGAACTGGAGCACAGGGACAGCGCCCTCGCGGCGGGTGCGGAGACGGCGCCTGCCTATCCGCTGCTCGCCGGCGCCATTCGATTGGCATGCAAGACCGCGATTGCGGTGTCGAAGCGGCTGTGAGCCGCCAAGGAGTCGATGACATGAAGACGATCCTGCTGACCCTCGCCACCGC
>NZ_LSJM01000170.1 GCF_001557215.1 Sphingomonas sp. CCH9-E2
GCCAGCGACGCGGCGAACGCATCGCCGTCAGCCGCGCCCGTCGCTTCGCCGGGAAGCGGAGCCGCTTCGGGCAAGTCGACGGGAAGCGTGGCGGCATCGACCGATTCGGTGATCGGCGCGGCGATCGGAGCAGCCGGCGTGCCGACTGCGATCCGGGCGGGAAGCGGCGCTTCGAGCGGGAGCGGCATCAGCCCCTCCGGCATCCATGCCAGCAGCGCGTCATCCCTGTCGGTGTCGTCGCCCGCCGCCGCGCCATTGCCGGGGACCGGCAAATCCTTGCCGCCCCCGGCAACCGGCTTGCCGGTCGCGGGCGCGAGGCCGGGCATCACGCAATCGAGCGCAAGCTTGAGATCGAAGCCACCGGCCACCGTCGCGGCAAAGGCGCGCGGCGCGATTCCGGGCGGGGACAGAGTGATGGCGGTCGAGGCGAGCAGGTCGGTCACGTCGGGCGAAACTCCTTCGCCCCGTGATCAGCAAGGATCGTGCCGTTTTCTCGGAATCGCCGGCATATCCTCCAGCGCGCGCATTGCGCGGCGCGCGGCATTGGCCTCGGCACGCTCGATCAGCTTCTCGATCGCGCTCTGGTCGCGCTTGGCTTCCTGCGTCGCGCTGCGGGCATGGTCGAGCCCGCGCTGTGCATCAGCGACGCGGCGCTCGGCGGCAAAGGCCGACTGGTGCAAGCGTTCGCGATAATGGGCGGCGGCGATCAGGCTGGTGGCGCTGCCAGGCAGCGGCGCGGGCGACGGCGCGACCCCCTGAGCCAGCGATTCGATTCGGGCACGCAGCGCCTGTTCGGCGGCGACCTTCTCGCGCGCCGCAACCTCGCTCGCGCGCACCATGTCGAGCTGAAGCGTGCGGACGCGGTGCAGGCGGCCGAGCTTCTTCTGGTGCTTATCCAATCAATCCTCCCCGGCACGGGGAGGTGGCAGCGCGCAGCGCTGACGGAGGGGGCCCTCCTTCAAGCGAAGCGCTTGCCTCGGGCCCCCTCCACCAGCTTCGCTGGTCCCCCTCCCCGTTCCGGGGAGGATTTTGGGCGCCTCACGCATCCCCGAACACGCCGACCAGTTCGGTCACCGCTTCGTCGAGGCTGACCGTCTCGTCATAGGGCTGGCGGATATAGTCGAGCACGGTGTCGTGACAGGCGATGGCCGCGTCGATCTGGGCGTCCGCACCGGCGCGATAGGCGCCCATCAGGACGAGATCACGATTCTCCTCGTACGTGGCCAGGTGACGGCGCAGCACGCGTGCGGCGGCGACATGCTCCCTGGTCGCGATATCGGTCATCACACGGCTGACCGATGGGCCAAGGTCGATCGCGGGATAGACGCCGCGTTCGGCGAGCGCTCGGCTGAGCACGATATGGCCGTCGAGGATCGAGCGGGCGCTATCGACGACGGGGTCGTTGCCGTCATCGCCATCGGCGAGCACGGTATAGATCGCGGTGATCGACCCGCCGGTGTGCACATCGGTCCCGGCGCGCTCGATCAGGCTGGGCAGCATGGCGATGGCGCTGGGCGGATAGCCGCGCGCGCTGGCCGGTTCGCCGAGCGCCAGGCCGATCTCGCGCCCGGCATGCGCAACGCGGGTGAGCGAATCCATGATCAGCAGCACTTTCTTGCCCTCGTCGCGAAAGGCTTCGGCGATGGCGGTGGCGCGCAACGCGCCGCGAATCCGCAGCACGGGGGAGTGGTTGGCGGGAACCGCGACGACCACGGAACGCGCGCGGGCAGCCCCAGCAACCTTGGTCTCGAGAAAGTCGGACACTTCGCGCGAGCGTTCGCCGATCAGGCCGATGACGATAACGTCGGCCTTGGCGGCGCGGACCATCATGCCGAGCAGCACCGATTTGCCGACGCCCGATCCGGCCATGATGCCGACGCGCTGACCCTGACCGATGGTCAGCAGGCCGTTGATCGCGCGCACCCCGACATCGAGCGGCTGCAGCACGCGGCCGCGGTCGAGCGGCGACTGGATCTTGCCCGCAAGCGGCCATTTACCCGCGCCGCGAATCGGGCCGAGCCCGTCGATCGGCTTGCCCGCGCCATCGACCACGCGGCCCAGCATCGCCGCGCCGACCTCGGCCTCGCCGGGCGGGCCGACCGGGCGGACGGGGGCGTTGGGGAGCAATGCGGCGGGACCGCCCAGGTTCATCAGCAAGGTCTTGCCGCCGCGAAAGCCGATCACCTCAGCCTCGACGCGATGCTCACCGGTCCCGATCGCACAGACCGTCCCCACGGGCAGCGAGAGGCCGACCGCCTCCATCAGCAGCCCGTCATAGGAGGACAGGCGGCCCGAGACCTTGGGCTGGGGCCGGAAACCGCCGCGGGCGAGGCCGTCGAGATAGTCCGCCGTGAAATCGTTGAACATGCGCCCTCAGATCGCGGGAGGTATCGGCACGCGGTCGATCGCCTGCGCCAGTTGTTCGAGCCACAGGTCCGGCCCGTCCTCGACGATGGTCGAAGCGCTTTCGATGACGAAGGCGCCGCGCTTGAGCGTCGCGTCGCCGACCGGGAAAATCGTCTTGGGCAGATGATCCTGGACCAGGGCGACATCGTCGGGATGCAGCCGCAGCATGGCCGATTCGGCGCTGTCGGCGAGCAGGTCGGTCGCCGCTTCGATCCGTGCCGCCAGCACATCGGGTGCGATCCCGGCCTCACCGATCATGCGGGTGACGAGGTGCAGGACGGTCTGACGCAGATGCCCGGCCATGCGCGCGCGATCGAAATGCGCGCCGCGTGCGAGGGCGTCGCTGACCTGGGTGAGCAATGCCGTTTGCGCCGCCATTGCCGCATCGGCCTCGGCGCGACCGGCGGCGAGTCCCTCGGCATAACCGGCCGCGCGGGCGGCGGCGACCGGATCGACGAACGGCGCGGGCTCGGCCGCCTTGTCCGCCTCGAACATGTCCCAGCCCTGGGTCGATTTGTGTCCCGGTGCCTCGGGCGCGAAATGGCGCGGCGTGGCGGGCGGGCGCGGCGCGATGGCGCGCGCGGCAAAGCCGTCGGGCGGGGCAAAGGCGCGCTTGAGCGCGTCGGCGATGCCGTCGCTGCGTGCGGCGAGGCCAGGGACGAAGTTAGACATAATCGTCGTCTCCGCCGCCGCCCGGCATGGTGATCGTGCCGTCCTTCACCAGCTGACGCGCCGTGGCGATCATCGCCTTTTGCGCGTCGAGCACTTCGGCCATCTTCATCGGGCCGCGTGCTTCCAGCTCGTCGCGGATCGTATCGGCCGCGCGGCTCGACATGCAGGCCAGGAAGCGCGTGCGCGCCGCCTCATCCACGCCCTTGAGGCTGCGGACCAGCACGTCGCTGTCGACGTTGCGCAGCAGGGTACCCATATTCTTGTCGTCGAGCTCGAGCAGATTGTCGAAGACGAACATCGCCTCCTCGATCGCGCGGGCGATCTCGCGGTCGATCTTGGCGAGCTTGGGCATCACCTTCTGCTCGGTGATCTTGCGCGCCGAGGACATGATCTTCGCCGCCTCGCGCGCGCCGCCCATCTGGACGCCGGCGACGCGTTTCGGCTGGCCGCTATGGCGTTCGAGCACCTGGGTCAGCGTTGCGATGGCGTCCGGCGTGACCGGGCCGAGCCGCGCGACGCGGCGCAGCACCTGCGGCTGATTCGCCTCGGGCAGCATTTCCAGCACCTGCGCCGCGACGGCGGGATCGAGATGCGCGAGCAGCACGGCCGCGATCTGCGGATGTTCATCCTCCAGCATCCCGGCAATCTCGGTCGCGTCCATCCAGGCGAGCGCGCTGATCGATTCGGCGGGTTCGGGCGGCAGGATGCTGGCGAGCACCGTCCCCGCCCGCTCCGGCCCCAGCGCCTTGGTCACCACCGTTTCGAGCTTGGGTCGCGGATCGAACTGGATCGCGCTGCGCTCCTGCGCGCGGCCGGTGAAGTCATCCAGGACCTGCGCCATTTCCCATTCGCTGACATCGGCCACGGCCATCATCGCGCTGCCAAGCTGACGTACCTCATCGGGATCGAGCTTTTGCAGGATCGCTGCGGCCTCTTCGTCGCCGACCACCATCATCAACACGGCGGCGCGTTCGACCCCGGTAAAACGGCGCGGAGCGTTCATCTCACTGGCCCTCCGTGCGGATCATGTCGCGCACGGCGAGCGCGGCGCGCGCCGGATTCTCCCGCGTGAAATCGCGCACCAATCCGACCCGGTCGCCGAGCGACAGGCCCGACCCGGTCAGCATCTGCGGGCTGACCGGCGTTGGCAGCTGCACGCCATCGGCGGCACCCATCGGCGCCCCGGTGGCACGCGCATCGTCGCGGCGGCGCATGAGGGCGCGGGCGAGCGGGCGCACGCCGAGCAGCAGGACGAGCAGCGCGATCACCAGCGCGGTGACATTGCGCGCGACCATCGCGAACCATGGCGTTTCGTAGAAGGGGATGCCCTCCGCCTCGGCCGCAGCGTTGGTGCTGAACTTGCGGCTCACCACGGTGACCTGGTCCTGGCGCTCGGCCTTATAGCCGACTGCGGCCTTGACCAGTTCGTCGATCTGGCGGATCTCGACCTGCCCGCGCGGCTTGCCCGGCTCCTCGCGCAGCAGCACCGCGACGGACAGGCGCTTGATGCTGCCCGGCATGTTGCGGGTCACCGAAACTTCGCGGCCGTTGCTGTAGGTGCGGGTAAAGCTGTCGCTCTGCTTCATGCCCGGCGCGGCGACCGGCGTCGCGGGCTGACCAGCCTGACCGGGGGCAGCCGGGGCCGGCGTCGCGACGGTGCTCGGCGCCGGGGGCGCGTTGGACAGGGCACCGGGAATACCACCGGGCGCACCTGCTGCATCGCGCGGCGCACCGGTCCAGTTGCCCTGTTCGGCACGGACCACCGTGCCTTCCTTGTCATAGCTTTCGCGCGTTGCCTGGCTTTCGTCGAGATCAACCTCGGCCTGCACCTCGGCGCTGAAATTGCCGGCACCCAGCAGCGGGGTGAGCAGCGTCACCAGCTGTTGCCGCACCTTGTCCTCGACCCGGTTCTGGAAATCGATCCGCGCGTCGCCCGCGCTCGCTTCCTGACCGGATTTGCTGAGCAGTTCGCCCAGCTGATCGACGATGGTCACTGCATCGGGTTTCATCCCCGGCACCGACGAGGCGACGAGGTTGACGATCGAGCGGACCTGCGCGTCGCTGAGCGTGCGGCCGGGCTGGAGCTTGACGATCACCGATGCGCTGGGCTCGGCCTTGTCGCGCACGAACACGCTGGCTTCGGGGGTGGCGAGATGCACCCGCGCCTCGGCCACCGTGTCGATCGCACCGATCGAGCGAGCAAGCTCGGTCTCGCGCGCCTGGCGCAGCCGCTCCCCCTCGACCGCGCGGCTCGCGCCCATCGGCATATTGTCGAGCAGGGCATAGCCGCCCGGTGCCGCCTTGGGCAGATCCTGCCCGGCGAGCAGCATGCGCGCCTTGTGATAATCGTCCTCGGCAACGGTAATCGATCCCGACCCGTCAATGCCGTTGGCGATGCTCGCGGCGTCGAGCGCCTGCGCCACCGCCGCCTTGTCGCTTTCGGGCAGATTGGCGAACAACACGCGCTGCGGCGGGGTCGACAGCATCACCCAGGCCAGCGCGGCAGCGCCGATCAGGCCGAGCATGAAGATCAGCGGCAGGCTGCGTTTGACCGCGGGCTGGACGAACAGCGCGCCCATCTGCTTGAGGGGGTTGGCCATGCCGCCGCCGCTGGTGGCGGGGGCAGGGGCGTCGGTGGTGGCGATGGCGTTGCTCATGGCGATCAGACCGGCATGCTCATGATGTCACGATAGGCGGTCAGCAGCTTGTTCCTGACCTGCAGCGTCGCTTCGAACCCGACCGACGCCTCCTGGCGGGCGAGCATCACCTTGGCGATGTCGACCGTTTCGCCGCGTTCATAGGCGGCGGAGAGTTCGCTGGCCCGGCTCTGCGCGCCGTTCACGTTCGCGACCGCCTGCTGCATCGTGTCGATGAAGCTGGACGGGCCGGCGGGCTGGGCGCCCGGCGACGACACCGGTGCCGCAGCACCGCTGGTCGCGCGCTGCAGCGCTTCGTTGCGTTCGAGGATCTGGGCGCGCAGCTGCATCACCCGGTCGACGCCACCCGCGCCGCCCACTCCGCCGATCCCGCTCATGCGCTAATCCTCCGGACAAGGTCCTCGCCCTGCTCGCGCGCCTTGGCGAGGCGGTAGCGCAGCGTGCGTTCGGAAATGCCGAGCCGCTTCGCGGTCTCAATCCGGCTGCCGCCGCACGCCGCCAGCGTCTCGCGGATCGCGGCGAATTCGCTGAGCTGGACGATATTGCTGAGCTGACCCGTCTCGACCGCGACCGCTGCGGGCATCGCCGGGCGATCGAAAATCAGGTGATCCGGGGTGATCGCATCGCCCATGCACAGCAGCAGCGCGCGCTGGATGACATTCTCGAGCTCGCGGACATTGCCCGGCCAGTCATGCGCCTGAAGCACGGCGAGTGCTTCACGCGTCACCCAGGGCAGCCGCGCGTGGCCGGCGCTGTGACGCAGGACCATCGCCGCGGCAAGCGCGGCGATATCGCCGGGGCGCGCAGCCAGTTGCTTGGTCGACAGCGGGAAGACCGAGAGGCGGTAGTAAAGGTCGGCGCGGAAGCGGCCTTCCATCACCTCGGCCTGAAGGTCGCGGTTGGCGCAGGCGATGACGCGCACGTCGATCTTTTCAGCAGCGGTCGCGCCAATCGGCACCACCTCACGCTCCTGCAGCGCGCGCAGGAGCTTGGCCTGAAGCGCGAGCGGCATTTCGGCGACTTCGTCGAGCAGCAAAGTGCCGCCATTGGCGGCGCGGAAAAAGCCTTCGCCCGCGGCATTGGCACCGGTGAACGCACCCTTCTGGTGCCCGAACAGCAACGCTTCGAGCATGGTTTCGGGCAACGCCGCGCAATTGACCGCGATGAACGGGCCGTCGCGGCGGGTGGAGCCGTTGTGGATCGCCTTGGCCAGCACCTCCTTGCCGGTGCCGGTCGGGCCGTTGATCAGCACGGTGATGTCGGCGGCGGCAACGCGCTCGGCCAGCGCGTAGAGCGCGAGGCTTTCGGGATCGGCCGCGACCGGGGCATGCGCGCCGCGCAGCATCGCGCTGGCAAAGCCGGCCGCGACTGCGGCATCGTCCGCGCCATAGGACAGGCGGGCGGGATTGCCGTCATGGAACGGGATCGCCGCGACCGGCCCCTCGGCCAGCACCAGCGTGCGGGCGGAGACCGGGGGCGCTTCGCCCTCGACGATCATGAACAGGTCGCCCGGCATCGGCTTCACCTTGTCGGCGGCACCGATGGTGAACCCCTGCGAGCGCAGCGCCGAAACCAGCGCATAATTCTGGCGAAGGACTGCGGCCGACGGAAAGATGGTCTGCATTCGAGAACCCCCTGTTGAACGGGGGAATGCGGGATTGGTGGTAAACGCCGAGTAAACCAATTCAAAAAAACAGCATTTTTCGGCTCCAGTTAGCCGCGCGTGCCTCTACGCGCGCGCGAGGCCCACGAAAAACTGCGCAGAAAACTGCTTAATCCGCCGCCCACCCTGCCGTTCACCCCTGTGGCGGCTCGGGCTCTCTCGCATTCAGGGGGGAACGGGGAGACGCCGGATTGAACGGAGACAAGACATGACTGTTATCGGAACGAACATCGCGAGCATGCGTGCCGCGAACGCTTCGAAGACGGCGTCGGCCTCGCTGCAGACCGCCATGGAGCGTCTGTCGACTGGCAAGCGCATCAACACTTCGAAGGACGACGCCGCCGGCCTCGCCATCGCATCGACGATGACCTCGTCGATCCGCGGCATGAGCCAGGCGATCCGCAATGCCAATGACGGCGTCAGCCTGGCGCAGACCGCCGAAGGCGCGCTGGGCGAAGTCACCAACATGCTGCAGCGTATTCGTGAGCTGGCCGTGCAGTCGGCTTCGGGTACCTATTCGGACAGCGACCGCGCCAATCTTCAGTCGGAAGTGACTGCGCTGACCTCGCAGATCTCGTCGGCGCTGACCACGACCAAGTTCAACGGCGTTTCGCTGTTCACCACGTCCTCGGGCGGCGCGGGTACGACCACGACGATCCAGACCGGCTATAACTCGGGGGACACCGTCGCGATCTCGATCGGCAATATCGACCTCAGCACCATGTCGGCCGGCACCCGCGCCGCGACGCAGGACGATGTCGATGCCGGTGTGACGCGCGAAGCGACTGCAGACGACGTGACCGCGGGCGCTACCCGCGCCGCGACTGCTGCGGACGTAACGGCAGGTGCAACGCGTGAAGCCACCGCGGAAGACGTCACCGCCGGTGCGACCCGTGCCGCGACGCAGGACGATGTCGATGCGGGCGTGACCCGTGAAGCAACCGCTGCGGATGTGACGGCGGGCGTGACCCGCGCTGCTACGGCCGATGACGTGACGGCGGGCGCTACCCGCATTGCCACCCAGGCAGATGTCGATGCCAACCTGATGCGCCCGGCAACGCAGGACGACATCGACAACGGCTTTGGCGGTGATATCGGCGACGACATCGCGGTCGCGGTCGGCGACGAAGTGCTGGCCGAGGAAGGCGATCAGATCGTCGTGAGTGAAGGCGACGAGATCACCGTGTCGGTCGGTGATGAAATCGCCGCCGAGGAAGGCGACCTGATCGCGGCGGAAGTCGGTGACCAGATCGCGGCTGAGGTCGGTGACGACATTCTGGTCGAAGTGGGTGACGACATCGAAACGTCCGGCCTGTCGGTCGCGACCGCTGACAATGCCGACGACGCGCTGGCAGTGGTCGACGCGCTGCTGACCACGGTCAACACGGTCCGCGCCGGGCTTGGCGCCAGCCAGAGCCGCCTGGAATCGGTGGTCAACAACCTGACCAGCAACGTCACCAACCTGACCGAAGCGCGCAGCCGCATCGAGGACGCCGACTTCTCGGCCGAAACGACGGCGCTCGCCAAGGCGCAGATCCTGAGCCAGGCATCGACCGCGATGCTCGCCCAGGCCAACCAGTCGCAGCAGAATGTTCTGACGCTGCTTCGCTAAGCGTGTGCCGGTCGGGGTGTCACCCCCCTGACAGGCGCCACGGCCGGTCACCCTTCCCTGTTGGAAGGGCATGCGAGGAAACCCCGGTGGTCGAAAGGCCGCCGGGGTTTTTCTTTTTTGATGGCGCCTGCAGCGCGGTTCGGCAGGCATCAAATCCTCCCCCGCCAGGGGGAGGTGGCACGCGCAGCGTGACGGAGGGGGAGGA
>NZ_LSJM01000171.1 GCF_001557215.1 Sphingomonas sp. CCH9-E2
CGCGAGAAGCAAAATCAACGCTGCCGCCACGCCGATAAACGGAACGCTCGGCAGATGGTGTCGCATCCCTTCCCTGTCCATGACCCTCTCCCTGGTATTGCGGGCCAGCGCTGCGGATCGACCGGATGATCGTCACTTGCGTGTCAAGCGCTCGATGAGCGCCGTTCGACCGCAGCGCGGGCTCTCACGCTGAATACGCGCCTGGGCCGGGCTTCCCTCGAACTGTGCCGATCCTGCCTCGCTTCGGCGGAAATCGGATCATCATGCCGATCCCCAGCGTCGCTCACTGAATCGCCACGGCGATCGGACTTTCCGCGCATGGCGCATGGTCGCGGTACGTCTTTCCATCGGGCCAAAACGCTATTTGACGACCGGACTGGCTTCATGGTCTTCGAAATGAGGGACGGCCTGCTAATCTGCGTAATGCGAATGTCGGCGCTGATGCCGGCCTATTGGAGATTCCCTTTCCATGCGTTCTTTCATGTCCGCGCTTGCCGCCACAGCCATTATCGTCGCCGTGCCCGCAGCGGCTCACCCCAAGCTGGTCTCGTCGACCCCCGCGGCCAATGCGACCGTTAAGCCGACCGCGACTGTCCAACTGTCCTTCTCGGAGCGCCTGGTGGCGCGCCTCTCGACCGCTCAGGTGGTGATGACCGGCATGCCCGGCATGGCCAGCCATGCGCCGATGCCGATCCAGGGCCGCGTCGCCGCAGGCGCCGACGGCAAGAGCCTGGTCGTGACCTTCGCCCGGCCGCTCACCACTGGGACCTACAAGGTGAGCTACACGGTCGTTTCCGCCGACACGCACAAGATCGAGGGCAGCTTCGAATTCAAGGTTCGCTAAAGCGTGGAAAGTCTCGCCGTCGCAGGCCGCTTCCTGCTCTATCTAGACCTGATGGCCCTGTTCGGCTTCAGCGCATTCGCCCTCTATGCGCTGAGGGGGTCGGAGCGTGTCTCCGGCACGGTGCTGCCGCTTGCCGCTTTGGTTTTATCGGCGGCGAGCGGCGGCATTTTGCTATCGGTCCTCGGTACGGCGATCCTCGCAGCCACGCTTGGCGGAACCGGTTTGTCAGCCATCGATGGCGAGACGCTGGGGGTGCTGTTGTTCGATACGAGCAACGGCACCGCCTTGCAGATACGGATCGCCGTGCTGATTGTTGCACTTCTGTCGGCCTGGCCGCTGCGCCGGCACAAATGGGCGACGGCGTCGGCCATCGTCGTCACCCTCGCGGGCGGGGTCGGCCTGGCGAGCCTCGCCTGGGGCGGGCACGGTGCG
>NZ_LSJM01000172.1 GCF_001557215.1 Sphingomonas sp. CCH9-E2
GCCCCTCCACCACCGCCTTCGGCGGCGGTCCCCCTCCCCTGAGCAAGCTCAGGGGAGGAATGATTTGATTTGGGACTGACAAACCCGGTTCGCGCGTTAAGTGGGGCGGCAGAGGAGACGGTGATGGCGGGACGCACTTTCGACGAATGGCAGGTGGGCGACCGGATCGTGCATGCGCTGCGCCGCACGGTGACCGAGACGGACAATCTGCTGATCTCCACCCTCACCCATAATCCGCAGCCGCTGCATCTCGACGCCGAAGCCGCCGGGGCGAGCGAGTTTGGGCGGATCCTGGTCAATGGCACTTTCACCTTTGCGCTGATGGTCGGGATTTCGGTAGGGGATACGACGCTGGGCACGCTGGTCGCCAATCTGGGCTATGACGAGGTGCGGATGCCGAGCCCGGTGTTCATCGGCGACACGCTGCGCGCCGAGACCGAGGTGGTGGCGCTGCGCCCGTCCAAGTCGCGGCCGGGACAGGGCGTCGTCACCTTTCGCCATGTGATGCTCAACCAGCGCGACGAGACGGTGTGCACCTGCCTGCGCAGCGCGCTGCTTCATGCTAAAGCGACTGCATGACCAAGTTCACCGTCAACAACCAGCCGGTTTCCTACAAGCTCGATCCGGCCACGCCGTTGCTGTGGGCGCTGCGCGATGCGTCGAACCTGACCGGCACCAAATATGGCTGTGGCACCGGCGATTGCGGGGCGTGCACGGTGGATATCGACGGCAATGCGGTGCGGTCGTGCCAGGTGACGATCGGCGGGGTCGAGGGGACGTTCGTCACCACGATCGAGGGGCTGACGGCCGAGGGCAACCACCCGGTGCAGCAGGCGCTGATCGCGGAGAATGTCGTTCAGTGCGGTTACTGTATCCCCGGCATCGTGATGAATGCCGCGGCGCTGCTGCGCAAGAACCGCAACCCTTCGGACGAAGAGATTATGGGGGCGATCACGAATTTGTGTCGGTGCGGCATCTATCCGCGGTTGATCGAGGCGATCGGGCGGGCGGCGCGCGTGGCGCGGGGCGATGAAGAGATTACCATCGATCGCGGTATCCCGGTCGAGACCGGGCAGGAGTAAGAAAGCTTTCTATTGGCTGTCAGTCCAATTCAGAAGTGTGTCAGCCGACTCGACGTAAAAGCGCGTTAGTCTGAACGCCGGCGCTTTGTCGGGGAGCGGAGGAAAGCATGAAGAAGATTGTTCTGGCGGCGCTGATCGGCGCAACCATTTTGACCCCCGCTGCTGCGACTGCGCAGGACCGGGGCGGACGTGAAGGCCGCGGTGGCGGTCAGGCACGTGAAAGCCGCGGCGAGCAGTTCCGCGAACAGCGCCAGCAGTGGCAACAGCAGCGCCAGGAGCAGCGCGAACAGCGGCAGGAGCGCCCGCAGTTCCAGCGCCCCGAGCGCCCGCAGGTCCAACCGCGTCCTGCTCCGGCCCCGGCGACCGCCCCTGCCCCGCAGGTGCGCGAGCAGCGGCGCGATTTCCGTGACGAACGGCGCGACGACCGCCGCGACTTCCGGGACGAGCGCCGCGATGACCGCCGCGGCCTGCGCGACTCGATCATGGGATCGCAATCGCGCGAAGAGCGCCGTGACGACCGCCGCGACTATCGCGACGACCGTCGGGACGACCGCCGCGATTACCGGGATGACCGCCGTGACGACCGGCGCGATTACCGGCAGGACCGCCGCTATGGCGACTGGCGCGACCGGCAGGAATATCGCCGCGGTTGGGACGACAACCGCAACTGGAACCGCAGCTGGCGCGGCGACCGTCGCTACAATTGGGGCGACTATCGCGCGAGCAACCGGCACGTCTTTCGCCTGCCCCGTTACTACGCGCCGCGCGGCTACAATTATGGCTATCGCCGGTTCTCGATCGGCATCACCATCGGTTCGATGCTGTTCGCGCCGGATTACTGGATCAACGACCCCTTCTACTACCGCCTGCCGCCGGCCTATGGCCCGTATCGCTGGGTGCGCTATTACAATGACGCGCTGCTCGTCGATGTCCGGTCCGGCTATGTCGTCGATGTGATCCACGACATCTTCTGGTAAGCGGAACTCAGGTCACGCAGGGAGGCCCGGCCGGCGACGGTCGGGCCTCTTGCGTTTCGCGGGAGCAGCGGCAAATTGCGGGCATGAACATCTTTTCGCGCTCCAAAGCTCCCGCCGGATCGATTACCCGCGCCCGCCTGGGCCAGGCGGTGACCGCGCGGGTCGAGGCCAATCCGGCGATGCGCCGGGCGAAGGTCGATGCTGCGCAAATCTATTATCATCCAGGCTTTCTCAGCGACGCCGAGTGCGATTCGCTGATCCGCCTGATCGACGCCAATCGCCGTCCCTCGACATTGTTGTCGCAGTCGGAGGATCCCAATTTCCGCACCAGCGAGAGCTGCGACCTCGACCGCTGGTCGCCCGATGTGCGCCCGATCGACGAGCGGATGGCGGCGTTGCTCGGGATCGCGCCCGAAAATGGCGAGACGATGCAGGGCCAGCGTTATGCTCCCGGCCAGCAGTTTCGCGCGCATTATGACTGGTTCAACGAGCAGCAGGATTATTGGCCGGCGATGAAGGCGTCGGGTGGCCAGCGCACCTGGACCGCGATGATCTACTTGAACGATGTCGAGGAAGGCGGCGCGACCTGGTTCCCGCAGGCGGGCGTGCGGGTTGCACCCAAGCGCGGGCTGTTGCTCGCGTGGAACAATATGAAGCCCGACGGGTCGCCCAATACCGGCACGCTGCACGAAGGGACGCCGGTGGTGAAAGGCGTCAAATATGTGATCACGAAATGGTTTCGCGAGCACGCCTGGATCAACACGCCGGTGCGGACCTATTGACCTGTTGAAGCGAGGTTTGTCGACAATTCCTCCCCTGCGCCGCAGGGGAGGTGGAAGCGCGCAGCGCTGACGGAGGGGCGGCCGCGCAGACGGCCGTGAACAGCTCGACAAAATTCCGCCCCCTACGGGGCGGCCCCTCCACCACCGCCTGCAGCGGCGGTCCCCCTCCCCTGCTGTGC
>NZ_LSJM01000173.1 GCF_001557215.1 Sphingomonas sp. CCH9-E2
CTTCCCGCCCCCATGCGCCGGGGTGACGTGGCAGGCGGACGGCGCTACAGGCGCGGCATGACCAGCCTGTCCGACCTGACCGACGAGTATGAGTTCCTCGACGCCGATGACCGCTACCGGTTGCTGATCGACCTGGGCAAGGCGCTGGAGCCGATGCCCGACGCGCTCAAGACCGACGCGACACTGGTGCGCGGCTGTTCGGCGGCGGTGTGGGTCTATCCCATGATGCGCGACGACGGCACGCTGCACTTCCTGGCGGACAGCAACGCCGCGATCACCAAGGGGATCATCGCGCTGGTCCTGCTGACGGTACAGGACCGCGCGCCGGCCGAGATTCTGGCGAGCGATATCGAAGCCGCGCTGGCGCCGTTCGACCTGCGCAACCAGCTCAGCTCCAACCGCACGCAGGGCATCCCCAACATGATCGCACTGATCCGCGCAACGGCTGAACGCTACGCCGGATGAGCGCCGAGCGGGGCAAGCTCTACCGCGCGATCTGGCGCTGGCATTTCTATGCCGGGCTGTTCGTGGTGCCCTTCATCCTGCTGCTGGCGCTGACCGGCGCGATCTATCTGTTCAAACCGCAGCTGGATGCGTGGCAGGAACGCGACTGGCGCGGGCTGCCGGTTGCCGGGGCGGTGACGCCCGACGCGCAGTTGAAGGCGGCGCTGGCGGCGGTGCCGGGAGCGCGCTTTCACAGCTATCGCCTGCCCGCAGCATCGGGTGACGCCGCAGTCATCCATGTCGGCCTTTCCGAAGGAGGCATGCGCGATATCGCGGTGTCGCCGCAGGGCGAGGTGATCGCGACCGACGATCCCGAGGCGCGCATCGCCGCGACCGTCTCGCGGATTCATGGCTCACTGCTGCTTGGTCAATGGGGCGGGTTTCTGGTCGAGATCGCGGCGAGCTGGGCGATCCTGCTGATCCTGTCGGGCCTGTATCTGTGGTGGCCGCGCGGGCGTGGGCTGGCGGGTGTGCTGTGGCCGCGGCTGAGCGCGCGCGGGCGGATCGTCTGGCGCGATCTGCATGCGGTGACGGGCTTCTGGGTGGCCGGACTGGCGCTGGTGCTGCTGGTGTCGGGCCTGCCGTGGACCGATGGTTGGGCGACGGCCTTCCGCGCCGTCCGGGCCGAGCTGGGTCTGGTGCAGGGGCCGCAGCAATGGAAGGGCGGCGTCGACCTGCATGCCGAGCATGACCATGAGGCGATGCTGCGCGCGGCGCGGGACGGGACGCCGGTGCCGATGGGCATGACGCTGACCGACATGGTGCAGCGCGCGCAGGCCGAGGG
>NZ_LSJM01000174.1 GCF_001557215.1 Sphingomonas sp. CCH9-E2
CCAGCAGCTCGACAAAGGGGGTGATGCTCAGCCGCCAGCGGGTCGCGCTGTTGCTGGTCGGCAACCTCATTCCACTGGTGGCGCTGATCGTGCTGTTCGGACGGCGGGTGGCGATGCGGCGCGCAGCGCGCTCGCCGCTGGGCGGGCGGGCGCGGTTGCATGTGCGGCTGGTGGCGATCTTTTCGATCCTCGCGAGCGTGCCGACGATCTTTGTGTCGATCGTGGCGTCGCTGTTGTTCCAATACGGCGTTGAGTTCTGGTTTTCAGACCGGGCGCGTGGGATGCTGGAGAATGCCTCAGCGGTTGCGGCTGCGGCGCTTAGCGATCTGCAAGAGCGCGTAGGCGCGAATACCGAAGCAATGTCCACCGACCTCGCCGGGGCGCTGGTCGATGGCGTTCCGATCGATAGCCAGACTTTTTTCAACTATCTTCTTGTTCAGACCACCCAGCGGGAGTTGTCGGAGGCGGCGATTGTCCGACAGACCGCAACGGGTGAAATCATCGTTCTGGCAATCCTCAACCCGTATGACCGCCTGATCGAAGAGCAGATCAGCCCGGGCGCGATCAACCAGTTGAAGAGCGGCGCGAAGCGCGTTGTGGTCGAAGATGCGGGCGGGCGCATTCGCGCGATTACGCGGTTCGCCACAGCGCCGGACACGTATCTCTATGCCGCGCGTGTGGTCGATCAGGCGCTGCTTGATCGCAAGACGCGCGCCGATTCGGTGGTGATCGACTACAAAACGCTCACCGACCGTTCGCGCACACTGCAACTGCAATTCAACGTCGCGCTACTCGTGCTGTCGCTGCTGATCGTGGGCCTCGCCGTTTGGGCGGCGCTGGAGATTGCCGACCGCCTGGTCCGGCCGGTCGGCGATCTGGTCAAGGCCGCGCGCGAAGTGGCAGACGGCGACCTTGGGACCCGCGTGCCCACACCGCGGGCGGACGACGAGATCGGCACGCTGGCCACGGCGTTCAACCGGATGACCGACCGGCTGCAGGAGCAGACCAATGCGCTGGTCGACGCCAATGCCGAATCCGAAAGCCGCCGCGCGCTGATCGAGGCGGTGATGTCGGGCGTGACGGCGGGCGTGCTGTCGATCGATGCCGAGCGGCGCATCCGGCTGATCAACAGTTCGGCGATGACGCTGCTCCAGCCCGGCGATGCGCCGGTGGGCAAGCTGCTGGCCGAGGTCGCGCCGGAGTTGGACGCGGTGCTGGGCGGGGAGACGCGCGAGGATATCGTGCAGCTGACCAGCGGGGGCGAGGCGCGGACGCTGGCGGTCAAGATCACCCGCGACGAAGCGGGGCAGGTGCTGACGTTCGACGACATCACCCAGCAATTGCTCGACCAGCGGCGCGCGGCGTGGTCCGACGTGGCGCGACGCATCGCGCATGAGATCAAGAACCCGCTGACCCCGATCCAGCTCGCCGCCGAGCGGCTCCAGCGCCGCTACGGCAAGACGATCGAGAGCGACGATGGCACCTTTGCCAAGCTGACCGACACGATCGTGCGCCAGGTGGGCGATCTGCGCCGGATGGTGGACGAATTCTCGTCCTTTGCGCGGATGCCAAAGCCGATCTTCCGCGCGGAATCGATCATCGATGTCGCGCGCCAGACTTTGTTCCTGCACGAGGTTGCCAAGCCCGAAATTCACTTCACCTTCGACGCGCCCGATGGCCTGCCGTCATTAGTGTGCGACCGCCGCCAGCTGGGCCAGGCGCTGACCAATCTGGTCAAGAACGCGGTCGAGGCGATCGAGGCGCGGACCGATCCCGATGCGCCGGGCGCGATCAGCATGGCGGTGCGCGAGGCCGCCGATGCCCAGCTGATCATCGAGATTGCCGACAATGGCGTCGGCCTGCCCGCCGAGCGCGAGCGGATCGTCGAGCCGTACATGACAACGCGCGCGCGCGGCACGGGCCTGGGCCTGGCGATCGTCAAGAAGATCGTCGAGGAGCATTTCGGCACGATGGCCTTTGCCGATCGGGACGGCGGGGGGACGGTCGTGACGCTGTGTTTCGACACGGCGACGCTGGAGCGGCTGGTGGGAACCGGGGGTAGTGACGAGACGGAACAGGGTGCAGCCGGGCTAACCGCGCTGACCCCGACCAAGAACGGAAATGCACAATGAAACTCGATATCCTGGTCGTCGATGACGAAGCCGATATCCGCGAGCTGGTCGCGGGCGTGCTGGAGGACGAGGGCTATGAGACGCGCAGCGCCGCCGACAGCGATGCTGCGCTGGAGGCGATAGCCGAGCGGCGGCCGAGCCTGGTCCTGCTCGACGTGTGGCTGCAGGGATCGCGGCTAGACGGGCTGGACCTGCTGGACGAGATCAAGCGGCGCGATCCGTCGATCCCGGTGCTGGTGTTTTCGGGCCATGGCAATCTCGATACCGCGGTCGCCGCGATCCGGCGCGGGGCATCGGACTTCATCGAAAAGCCGTTCGAGGCCGAGCGGCTGATGCTGCTGGTCGAGCGTGCCACCGAGACCGAGCGGCTACGGCGCGAAGTCGCTTCGCTGCGCGCGAGCGTGGGGCGCGGGACCGACCTGCACGGCACGTCGGGCGCGATCAACACGGTGCGCGCGACGCTGAAGCGCGTGGCGGCGACCGGCAGCCGGGTGATGATCACCGGCGGGCCGGGCACGGGCAAGGAAGTTGCCGCGCGGCTGCTGCATGAATGGAGCAATCGCGCGAACGGTCCGTTCGTGATCGTCAGCGCCGCGCGGATGACGCCCGAGCGGATGGAGGAGGAGCTGTTCGGGGTTGAGGATGGCGATCTGGTCCATCCCGGCCTGCTCGAACAGGCGCATGGGGGCACGCTGTTCCTGGACGAGATTGCCGACATGCCGCTGACGACGCAGGGGCGGATCCTGCGCGTGCTGACCGAACAGAAGTTCAACCGCGTCGGTGGGCAGCGGCAGGTGAAGGTCGATGTGCGCGTGGTGTCCGCCACCGGGCGCGACCTGACCGCCGAAATTGCCGAAGGGCGGTTTCGTGAGGACCTGTTCTATCGCCTGAACGTGGTGCCGGTGGCGATACCGCCGCTGACCGAGCGGCGCGAGGATATTCCGGCGCTCGTCGAGCATTTCGTGGCGCATTACGCGACCGAACGCCGCGTGCCGACGCCGGAAGTCGCGGGCGAGGCGATGGTCGCGCTGCAAAGCTATGAGTGGCCGGGCAATGTCCGCCAGCTGCGCAATGTGGTCGAGGCGACGGTGATCCTGGCACCGGGCGATCGGATCGGTCGGATCGATATCGACATGCTGCCGACCGATGTGCTGGGCCGCCGCGACGATGGCAGGATGGGCGCGGTGACGATCATGGGCGCGCCGCTGAAGGAAGCGCGCGAGAGTTTCGAGCGCGAATATCTGCGGGTTCAGATTAAGCGCTTTTCGGGCAATATCTCCCGCACGGCGCATTTCATCGGGATGGAGCGGTCGGCGCTGCACCGGAAGCTGAAGCTGCTGGGTATTCACGAGGGGCGGGAAGAATAGCGTGATCCGCCGGGTATTTGAGGCACGGCTGACGGTGGGCGTCCTCGCTGTCGCCAGTGCGCTGCTCGTGCTCGCGACCTATGACGTTCCCGCAAAGCTCGGTTCATTCCACGACCACCTGACCATGCCCCTTCTTACGGGCGGGGTCTGCTGGTTGGTTTTGGCGACCGTGCGCAGGCTGCTAATCGGTCGCCACTAGCCGCGTGAAGCTATGACGACAGCTTCATCAACCCGATCCCGCTGACGATCAGCACGGCGGCGAGCAAGCGGGCGGGGGTGATTGCCTCCCCCAGAAACACGATGCCGACAACGAATGCGCCGATCGCACCAATGCCGGTCCAGATCGTGTAGGCGGTGCCCAGCGGCAGTTCGCGCATCGCGGCGGCCAGCAACGCGAAGCTGGCGATCAGCGCGACGATCGTGATGGCGGCGGGTAGGGGACGGGTGAACCCGTCGGAGAGCTTCATCGTGCTGGCCCAGACGACTTCGAGAAGACCCGCTACAAACAACAGTATCCAGGCCATATGCCCTCCTTTTACAAGAGAGCCGGGCCGTCCCGGACTTCGACCCGCGCGGGGCGGGGGAGGACGTGGCCTCGCGCCGGATATGGGACGCTGCCGTGCACCCGGCAAGGGTCGCTATGGACGTGGCGGGGGGCAATACCTACAT
>NZ_LSJM01000175.1 GCF_001557215.1 Sphingomonas sp. CCH9-E2
ATGAGCTTAATGCACTAACAAACCAATCGGTCCACTCGGTGGGGGCAGACCAGTCCGGCGCGAGGTCGAGGGCGATCGCTGCCGCCAGACCCGCGCCCAGGCTGATAAGCGTGGCGTAGATGGTGCGCCGGGCGAAGACATCGCCCAAGCGATCCTCCGGCGCGAGGTCACGCAACCATGAGTTCCAAGCGCAGCCACCGATCGCGCCAAGTCCACAGAGTAGATATTGAGCGACCGCGACCATAGCGAGCGCCGGGGCGGGCGGCAGGAACACCGCAAACCCCATCACCGCCAGCATCGATCGTCCGAGGATGCTCGACCAGACTGCGATCCGCTTGCGGGCGCGCAGCCGCTCGACGAGCAGTACTGCCGGCCCCTGCAGGAGCTGGGTAAGGAATGGCGCGCTGGCGAGGATCCCGAGCATCAGGTTGGAGGCACCGAAGTGCAGCGCAAAGGCGGTCAGGATCACCCCGGTGGTGAGCGCGGTCGTTGCGCTCGCATAGGCGGCTTCGACGATCAGCCGCCGCAGTCCCGCTTCAAGCTGCGGCGCGGTGACGTCAGGCTGCGGATCGAGCTTCATCGCCAACAAAACCCGACGCTCGCTTTGCTGTTCCTTCCAAAGACGTCCAGCAGCCGTAACAATCGTACACAATATAACTTAAGTTATGCCAAGCTAGCTCACGTATATGTCTTGTATGAGTAACGATTAAATATCGGAACAATCGCTTAGCCCTCCTGTTGGTGAACGTCGATTCAGGAGAAAGTTCATGAAGGCGAAGCTTCTTCTAGTGAACGCACTTGCGGTTCCAATGGTGCTTGGTGCGGTGGAACTTTCCACCGCTCAGCGCCTGTGATCGAGCAGCATATCCGCCAGCTTCGCACGACCGACCATCACTGATCCCAAAGGAGGAGCGCCATGGGCTTCAACCCCTTACAGGAACGCGGCATTCCGCTCGATCGCCAGTTGCGCAACTGGTCCGAGCTGAACGTCGCGCCTTATGACAGCCGCAACGTCCATCCTTACACGCGCTGCCGCGCGATCTTCATGAACGGGATCGAGGTCGAGGCGATCATCAATTCGCACCAGTTTGCGCGTCATACCTCCGATACCGGGGTGAAGCAGATGCTGGCGACAGTGCGCCGGGTCGAGCAGCAACAGCAAAAGGCGGTGAACTGGCTGATCCCGGGCGATGAAAGCACGATCGCGCGGACGATCGGCTATGAGCAGGTCGCGGTTGATCTGACCTCCTGGCTCGCCCGGCAGGAGCCCGATCCGTATCTGCGCAAGGTCTATGAGTTTGCGCTGCTGGAGGATTTCGACCACCTCTATCGCTACGCCAATCTGATGGACATGATGGGCGAGGGACGAAAGGCCGAGGACATTACCGGCGACCTGACCGAGATCTTGCCGGGGCGCCCGACGATCTTCCAGCATCGCGATGCGCATGATGAATTGCGCCGGCCGATGACGCTCAAGGCGTCCGATACCCAGTCGGTGATGAACGCGATCACGATCGTCGCTGCTGAACAGCAGACGATGAACTTCTACATGAATGTGGGCAACATTCCCGAACACCCGCTGGCGCGCGCGCTCTATCTCGAGATCGCGCAGATCGAGGAGCAGCATGTCACTCATTACGAGTCGATTCTCGACCCGTCGCTGAGCTGGTTCACCAATCTCGTCCTGCACGAATATAATGAATGCTGGCTCTATTGGTCGTGCATGCAGACCGAGAGCGATCCGCGGATTAAGGCGCTATGGGAACTGCATCTCAACATGGAGATCGAGCATCTGCGCCTGGCATGCGAGGCGATGAAGGATGTCGAGCGTTCCGATCCGATGGAGTTCCTGCCAGCGCAAGGGATGAGTGATCCGCTGACCTTCGAACCGAACAAGGAGTTCGTCCGCGATGTCCTCCACGCGACGGTGGAATGGACTGCCTATGACGCGCAATTCGTGCCGATTGGGAACCTCGAGCCCGACCATCGCTATTTCGCATATCAGCGCACCGTGAACGAAGGTGGCGTTCCGACCGAGCAGGTCATCGATCAGCATCGCGCCGAATTTGGCAGCGAATATCGCTTCGCGACCAACGGCCCGCATCCGGTGGAGTCGCTTCGCGAAGAGGGCGACCACGACGCGCTTGCCTATCATCGCGCGAACGCCCGCACGCTTGAAGGAGTGGCATGATGTCCAGCGAACGCGAGAACGGTCCGATCAAGGACATGGTCAACAAGGTCGCCGACACGTTCGGCGGTGCCGTTGGGCAGGTGAGCGCGGCGGTCGTATCGACGCCTGACGGCTTCGTCGAAAGCGCCGCGATCGGCGACCGTTACGAAATCGCGGCCGGTCGCATAGCGCTTGCGCGCAGCCGAAACCCGCAGGTGCAGCAACTCGCTCGGCAGATGATCGTGGATCACACTACAAACACCCATCACCTGCTCGCGGCGCTGGAGATGAACGAAACGCGCGGGGTCGCGCCACCGCCCGATGGGCTGGACACGCGGCGCGAAACCATGATCCGGCATCTCGAAGAGAGCCGCGACGAGGTGTTCGACGTCAACTATCTCGATCAGCAGGTGTTAGCGCATGAAGAAACCGTCACGCTCATGAAGAGCTACGGCGCGCGGGGAGAAAATGTTCAACTGCGTGCGCTGGCGCAGGGGGCTGCGCCGGTGGTCGAGCGCCATCTCGCGCATGTCAAACGAGTGAGGGCGGGACTGTGAGCGAGCGCGACCGTCCTGCGCCGAGCCTCGGAAGCGCCGACAATCCGTTTGACACGATGAACGGCTATTCCGGTCAGGAGTACCATCGTGATCGGGAAGCGGCGTGGGCGCGCCAAGCCCCGAGCGGCACGGTCGATCCGCGCAGCCAGCGGGACGGCGCTGGTGCCGCTTCGAAAGAGGCAAATGTCCCACCGGAGGCCGGAAGCCGGGCCTGGGTCCACCCTGATACGGGCGCAGTCCATGGCAGCGGAGCCAATGACGGCGGCGGGGGGCTGCCCGAAGATTATGACCGCGACCCACAGGGCGGAGGTGAAGACGGCGGCACCGGCGCGAGAAATCGCACGCGGCAGCCCTTTGGCGGCACCACGATGCGCGCGGATGGCACCAACGCCGATGACGGTGTCGAAGCGGGGCATGGCGATGGCACGGATTGAGAGTATCGTGAGCAACCGGCATTCACCCGATCCGCCTCAGGGCGAAACGTTTCACTGGCGGAGGCGTTAGCCGACCGGGTGAACACCGGAGGACCGGTATGTTGCGAGGACTGATGCCGGACGATGAAAACAGCAAAGGGCATGCGCGGGAACGCGCCCAGCCTCAAGATCTGATCGCCCCATTGCCACCAACGACCGCGGAGGTCGCGCTTGCCCAGCGGGTGGAAACGTTGGAGCGCGATAATTCGGACCTGACCAACCTGCTGGATTCGACCCGGATCGCCACAATCCTGCTGGACGACGAGCTGCGCATACGCAGCTTCACGCCGGCGGCGACCGAAATCTTCCGGTTGCTCAAATCCGACATCGGTCGCCCGCTCGACGCGATATCGTCCGACGCGGCCTATCCTGAACTGCGGAACGATGTCGGCGCGGTGCGCAAATCGCGACTCCCGGTCGAGCGCCAGGTGAGCGATGCCGTCGTAGGCCGCCACTACGCAGTGCGGGTGCTCCCGTATCGCGGGATCGACGATCGGGTGAACGGGTCGGTGGTTATCTTCACCGACGTGACGGCGATACAGGCAGCTGAGGCTGCGTTACGCGAGAGCGAAGAGAGTTACCGCTTGTTGTTCGAGTCGATCGACGAGGGGTTCAGCGTCATTGAGGTTATGTTCGACGATGCGGAACGCGCGGTCGATTATCGCTTCCTGAGCACCAATCCGGCATTTGCGCGCCATACCGGGCTCGAAAATGCCGTCGGCAAAACCATTTCCGAGCTGGTTCCGGACCTTGATCCGCATTGGTTCGAGATATACGGCCGCATTGCACTGACGGGTCGATCAGAGCGGTTCGAGGATGAAGCTCGCGCACTGGGACGCTGGTATGACGTGTTTGCGTTCCGCGTCGGCGAACCGGCCCAACGCAAGGTGGCCATCCTGTTTCGCGACGTTCGCGAGCGAAAGGAAATGGAGCAGGCGCTGCGCGAGGCCGAGCGCCGCCAGCAACTGCTGATCGAAGGAATACCTCAGCTCGTCTGGCGGGCCATCGGGCGGGGGGCATGGACCTGGGCCAGTCCGCAATGGACCGGCTATACCGGCCAATCCGATAGCGACAGCCACGGACTGGGATGGATCGACATGCTGCATCCCGAAGATCGCGCCGTCGCCTGCGCTGCGTGGGCAGCTGCCGAGGAACAGGGCGGGTTCGACGTCCAATATCGGGTGCGAAACGTCGCCGATGGCGGCTATCGCTGGTTCCGGACACGCGCGACCCCTGTGCGCGATGCCGGCGGCGCGATCATCGAATGGCTCGGTACATCGACCGATATCGACGACCTGCGGCGGTTACAGACGCGACAGGAACTGCTTGTCGCCGAGCTACAGCATCGGGTTCGCAACATGCTCTCTCTGGTGCGGTCCGTCTTCTCACGAACGGTGGAGACCACAACCGACCTCGATGCGCTGGGGGATCATTTTCGCGGGCGACTCGATGCGCTCGCGCGCAGTCAGGTGATCGTGACGCGCAGCGCCGATGGCGTTGTCGATCTGGAAGAGTTGGTTCGCGACGAACTGCTGTCGGTTGGGGTCGGCGACGGGCCGAAATTGAGCATCGCCGGGCCTAAAGTCGTGATCGACTCCGTCGCCGCCGAGTCGATTGGCCTTGCCATCCATGAACTTACGACCAACGCCATCAAATATGGTGCGCTGAAAGGAGCCGAAGGACGGGTCGAAATAAGTTGGTCGCTTAACATGGGTGAGCGTGGCGGACGCACTCTGAACCTAGAATGGCTGGAGCAGGGTGTTCCGATGGTTCCGCTCAATCCAACGCGCCGGGGGTTCGGGCGCGAGCTGATCGAGCAAGCGCTTCCCTATCGTTTGGGCGCGCAGACCAGGCTGGAGTTCCGGGGGGGCGGTATCCGCTGCACGGTCGTTCTGCCGATGGCGGAGGGTTCGGGCGAACAGGAGTAAGAGGATGTTCGACGCCGCCCGATCTGCCCGACGCGTCCTTGTCGTCGAGGACGAATATTTCATCGCGACAGATCTTCAGCGCGAGCTGCAGGCGAATGGGTGGGACGTTGCCGGGCCCGTCGGTAGCGTCGCGGCAGCGCTGCGGGTGATTGCGGATGCACCGCCCGATGTAGCGATCCTTGACGTCAATCTTGATGGGAGTCGCAGCTATGCGATCGCTGACCGTCTGCTGTCGCTCTCTATCCCCTTCGTGTTTGTAACCGGATATGACGATTGGGCGCTTCCGCTGCCCTATCGTCGCGCGCTTCGGATCACCAAGCCCTGCACGTCAGACGCGCTGCGCGCGGCGTTGGCGCAGTTGTGCCGGATCGAGGTGAAGGCGTGAGCGCGATCCCGGCTGATGAGCCCAATATCGCCGCCGCGGCGATTCTGAGGCTGTCACGCCTGCACGCCCTCGACGATGCTGCGCTCGCAACGCTGACGGTCAGCGCGCGGCGTCTGCGGCGGGTTAATCCCGATAATGAGATCTTGGTCGAGGGGAAGCGCATCCCCGAAACGTTGCTGGTCTTGTCCGGTTGGTGTGCACGGGTGCGACAGCTGGCCGACGGCCGCCGGCAGGTGCTGAGCTTTTTGCTGCCCGGAGACCTGATCGGGCTGTGCGATCAGGTGGAGCCGCTCGCATGCTCCACCGTTGTGGCGCTCACCCCGGTCGATCTGTGCGTTGCGCCCGATCGCGGCATGCATCCGGACCTCGATCGCGCCTATATGATCAGCCGGGCACGCGACGAAGCGCTCTTGATGGCGCAGATTGCGCGATTGGGACGCATGAACGCCTATGAGCGGGTGATGGACCTTCTGCTCGAGCTGAACGAGCGGCTGGAGATGGCAGGCCTTGCCGCATCGGGCCGGTTCGCCGTTCCCGTGACGCAGGAGGTGCTCGCCGATACGCTTGGTCTGACATCGGTTCATATCAACCGGACGCTACAGCTGATCCGTGCCGAGGGCATGCTTAGCTGGAAGGGCCGCGAAGTTGTGTTGCGCGATGCCGACGCGATCTCGCGTTTGATCGGCCGGACGGCGCCGCGCATATCCGGGCAGTTCTAAAGCGGGGATTAGTTTCGCAACAACGGAATCCCGGGTGCGGGGCGCGGGCCACGATCGCGACCGGTGTCTTCGTGTTGTACCCGCTGTTCCTCTGCCAACGACGTACGCGAGTGCTGCGGACTGGTGGGCGGGGGCGCGGTTCTCATGCGCGCGCGCCCCGACCTGCCGCCGGCATCTCGCTGGCGAGTTGCTCGCCTGACTCGATACGCGCGAGATAGTTTTTCGCCAGCCCGCGATGTGCAGCTTCGGCTTCGCAGCAAGTAGCGTTCTGCGCCCGCATCATTTCAACCTCAGCGCGGCGGTAGAAATAGCGCTTTTCATCTTCGTTCATCGCTCACCTCTTTCGGCTGCCATGATCTTGCCTTTTTTGCCGTGTCGCCACTGGTCTGCCCCCACCGAGTGGACCGATTGGTTTGTTAGTGCATTAAGCTCATC
>NZ_LSJM01000018.1 GCF_001557215.1 Sphingomonas sp. CCH9-E2
GTCCAGGGGGGGGCGACCCGCCTCGCCGACACCGCCGCAGCATCGGGCTATGCCGATCAGGCGCATATGACCCGCGAATTCCGCGCATTGGGCGGGCTTTCTCCTGGCACCGCACGCCGCCGGTCGACCGGCCCCTTCGTTGCAGCGCACGAGGAACCAAGGATGGATGGTTAGGAACTTGTAAAACCTTGGCGGTTATCCCGGTGCCGACAGCGGATAGCGGGGAGCCGAGGTGAGCGCATTTGGACGTCGTAGCGGACCGGGAGCCGGGTCGGGACGCCCTGCCTTCGGCGTTGCGCGTCCGATGCAGGGCGGTGGCACCGCGCGCCCGGCCGAGCCGCTGGGCGGCGAGCAATTCCCGCCGCTCCACGACGTTCCCCTTCCCGGCGCATCCCAGGCACAGATCGAGCCCGCCCCCGGCGCATCGATGGCCGCGCAATCGACCAGCGAGGCGATGCAGCGCCTGGCCGATCGGCAGGCCGCGACCGGCGAAGCCAGCAGCTCGCGGGTCGAGGGCTTCGAAGCCTCGATCCACCGCATCAAGGAACAGGTGCTTCCGCGCCTGCTCGAACGCGTCGATCCCGAAGCCGCGGCCACGCTCAACAAGGACGAGCTGGCCGAGGAATTTCGCCCGATCATCGGCGAAGTGCTGGCCGAGCTCAAACTCACCCTCAACCGCCGCGAGCAGTTCGCGCTGGAAAAGGTGCTGGTCGACGAGCTGCTCGGCCTCGGTCCGCTCGAAGAATTGCTGTCCGACAGCTCGATCAGCGACATCATGGTCAACGGCCCCGAACAGACGTTCGTGGAACGCAAGGGCAAGCTCGAACTCGCCAACATCCAGTTCCGCGACGAAGAGCATCTGTTCCAGATCGCACAGCGCATCTGCAACTCGGTCGGCCGCCGCGTCGATCAGACCACCCCGCTCGCCGACGCCCGCCTCAAGGACGGGAGCCGCGTCAACGTGATCGTGCCCCCGCTCAGCTTGCGCGGCACCGCCATCTCGATCCGTAAATTCTCCGACAAGCCGATCACGCTCGACATGATGGCGGGCTTCGGGTCGATGTCGACCAAGATGGCGACGATGCTGAAGATCGCTGGCGCCAGCCGCTTCAACATCGTCATCTCGGGCGGTACCGGCTCGGGCAAGACCACGATGCTCAACGCCCTGTCGAAGATGATCGACCCGGGTGAGCGCGTGCTCACCATCGAGGACGCGGCCGAACTTCGTCTGCAGCAGCCGCACTGGCTCCCGCTCGAAACCCGCCCGCCGAACCTGGAGGGTCAGGGCGAGATCACGATCCGCGATCTGGTCAAGAACGCGCTGCGTATGCGGCCGGACCGCATCATCCTCGGCGAAATTCGCGGACCCGAGTGCTTCGACCTCCTGTCGGCGATGAACACCGGCCATGACGGGTCGATGTGTACGCTCCACTCCAACTCCCCGCGCGAATGCCTCGGGCGGATGGAGAACATGGTGCTGATGGGCGACATCAAGATCCCGAAAGAAGCGATCAGCCGCCAGATCGCCGATTCGGTCGACCTGATCGTTCAGGTGAAGCGCCTGCGCGACGGCAGCCGCCGTGTGACCAACATCACCGAAGTGATCGGGATGGAAGGCCCCGTCATCGTGACGCAGGAGCTGTTCAAGTTCGAATATCTCGACGAAAGCGCCGACGGAAAGATCATCGGCGAATATCGATCGATGGGCCTGCGTCCCTATACGCTTGAAAAGGCGCGCTCATTTGGGTTCGATCAAGCGCTGCTGGAAGCGTGCCTGTGATCGTTACGCAGCTGACCCGTTAAACCTTGTGATTTGCCCGCGTTCAGGCATCATGCCTGGCATCGGGAGGTACGGCGATGCGGGGCATTGGTGTAGCGACGATCGTGCTGGCGATGACGGTTCCGGGCGTTATCGCGCTCAGCCCCACCGACTCCGCCCGCGCCTGGCAAATAGCGGCAGAGCGGCCAGTGCGGGGCACCTATCGCACCACATGGGGCGCGGCGCGGATCACCGACGCGCCGCGTGGCAACCGCGTCTCGATCCAGTTCGAGGACGGCAGCTACATCTCGATCGAGCCACCTGCCGGCGGGGCGGGCGGTCGGCTGCTGGGCTATTGGTTGCGACCGCGGCGGACCGACGGTGGCGATCCCAGCGGGATCGAGCGCTGGGCACGGCGCTGCGACCGTCCGACGACCCAGCATCCGATCGCGACGCGCGATCCGCGCTCGCCATGGTGGGGCACGGTATTGGTGTCGGTGAATCCCGATGGCAGCCTGACCGGCCGGTTCAACTCCTGCAATGGCTTGCCCCACCGGCTCGAGGACGATCGGGAAGGCCTGCGCGCGTGGCTGGTCGAGCCGGCGCCGCGCGTCGCTCCGATCGCCAAAGCACCGCTGACGCGCCAGCCTGAATCGGTCCACAAGCTGCTCCGCGCGACCAGCAACCGCTGCGGCGGATCACCCCTTGCCGTCGCGGTCCCGGATGCATGTTTCATGGCCCCGGGGACCGGGATCGTGCTGACGATCCGCAGCCCGATTCCGCGCGGACAGGGGCAAGTGGTATTTCGCCCGATCGAATCCGACATGTCTGCGGTCTACCGCGCGATCGAGGGCCGCGCGCCGCTGCCCTATCGGCGCGGGGTCGAAGACGTGACCTATTATTACTCGGCCCCCCGGGCGCTCAACCGCGGCGACCGCCTCCCGCTCGGCCATCCGTCGAACCTGTGCAGAAGCGATGTCTGGATGATGTCGCTGGTCGACAGCGCAGGGCGGCGGAGCGAGAATATCGGGCTGGCAATCACCACCTGCGGCCCGCGCGAAGGATCGTTCGCCGAAGATTCGCTCAGCAAATAGGCGGCGGGCCGCCCAGCAGCAAATGGGACGTTAACCATATCCGGTAGGACTGGCGACGAGGCGAAGCGGCGCTAGACTGGGCGCATGGGGTTTCGCTCGCTCTGGCTGTTGCTGATGGTGGTGCTGTCATGCGCCATCGCTCCGGCCGGAGCGACGCCCGCAATGCTGCATCTCGCCAGCGACAGCGAAGCACGCTGGGTCAGGTTCGAACTGACACCGGGCAACCAGATCCGCTTTCGCACGATGGTCAACGGTCGCTGGGTCGATGCGCTGCTCGACACCGGCGCCACCGACAGCGCGGTGTCGGCGCGTTTTGCGCGTGCGACGGGGTTGAAGCCGCTCGTCAGCGGGCGGGCCGACGCGATCGGGGGCAGCGTGCCGCTCGCCTGGACCGGGATCGACCGGATCGAAGTGGGCGGGCTGGTGCGCACCGGCGGGCGGCTCGCGATCATCGACGCCGATCCGCGCGTCACCGGCAATGCGCCGGTCGATCTGTTCGTCGGGGCGGATCTGCTCGCCGCGCACGCCCTCGAAATCGACTATGATGCGCAACGCTTTCGCCTGTTGCCGAGCGGGCGGCTTCCGTTTCGCGGCACCACCATCCCGCTGCGGATCGCCGATCGTTCACGTCTGTATCTCAGCGAAGTCGACCTGGGCGGCCGCAACCTCCGCCCCGTCATCATCGACACCGGCGATGGCGGGATGATCAGCCTGACCCGCAGCATCTGGCGCGCCAACGCCCCCGCAGCGGTACGGACAACCACCGCGATCGGCTGGGGTCTGGGCGGCGCGATCGAGAGCGAGGTCGCGATCCTCCCCTCGCTGCGCCTGGCGAATCTCGCGACGCGCGAAGTCGAATTGCGGGTCGAATCCGATAGCGGCTTTTCGGCGCGCAAGGGTGCCGCAGGACGCATCGGCGGCGGGCTATTGCGGCGCCACCGCGTGTTGCTCGACCCAGGGGCGGGGCGGATGGTGCTGGCGGCGGGCGAACGTGCGGGCTGGCCGGTCACCCGATCGACCAGCGGGTTGATGGTCGCGCCGGACGGGTCTCGCTTGCGCGTCATTCATGTCATGCGCGACAGCCCAGCGGCAGCAGCCGGATGGCGGGCAGGCACGCTGATCTGTGCGGTGGACGGTGCGCCGATCGCCGCTGCCGCGCGCAACTGGACCATCGGTGCCCCCGGTCGCCGCGTGCGCCTGACCTTGTGCGACGGGAGCGATCGCACCCTGACCCTCGCCAGCTTCTACTGAACCCCCTTGAGCGCCAGCGCCGCGCCGACGATGGCGAGCAGCAGCGCCATCACCTGAACGAACGTCCACGGCACCCAGCCGACCTTGTCGAGATCGGCGCGCTTGCCGCGTCGCCACTCCGCGACGCCGCTGACGCCCACCAGCGCCACCATCGCGCCCACCCCGATCCATAACGGCCCTTGCATCGCCCCGCGCCCCACTTCAAACCAGCCACCAGAACAGAGAGGAGCCGTCCATGCGCTACACCCTGCCCGCTATCGCCTTGTCCGCCATCGCCGTGACCGCAGCCGCCGCCATCGGCGCGCCCCAGATGGGCAAGCCGAGCAGCGATTTGAAGGCTGCCGTCGCGGCGTCGACCCGCACGCCCGCCAATGTCGCCCGCGACAAATACCGCAACCCGGCCGAAACGCTCGCCTTTTTCGGGGTGAAGCCGACGCATACGGTGGTCGAACTGTGGCCGGGTGGCGGCTGGTACACCGAAATCCTCGCGCCCTATCTCAAGAAGGGCGGCGGCACCCTCTATGCAGCGGCGCCCTGGCCGAATGGCGTGAAGGGCACCCAGACGCTGCAGGCGAAGGACGCCGACCTCTATGGCGCCATCAAGCTCGCCGCATTCCCCGCCGCCGAGGGCGCACCTGCGGTCCCTGCCGGCACCGCCGATGTCGTCCTCACCTTCCGCAACGTGCACAATTGGAAGATGGGCACGACGGATCGCAGTGCCGAGGCGTTCAAGCAGATTTTCGCTATGCTCAAGCCCGGCGGCACGCTCGGCATCGTCGACCACCGGCTGCCCGAATCGGCCGACGCGGCGCGCGAGAAGACCAGCGGCTATGTGAAGGTTTCGACCGTGCGCAAGCTGGCCGAGGATGCCGGCTTCAAATATGTCGGCGCGTCTGAGGTCAACGCCAACCCGAAGGACACGGCGGACTGGCCGCAGGGCGTGTGGACGCTGCCCCCCACCTACCGCCTCAAGGACGTCGATCGCGCGAAATATGAAGCGATCGGCGAGAGCGACCGCATGACGCTCAAATTCCGCAAACCCAATCCCAGCAAGCGGGGCGGGTAATCCGATCAGCGCGGGGTCTGCGCCAGCATCCAGGCGGTGTGGACCCTGCCCAGATACAGTGGACGATAGCCGCGCAGTTCCGCCTGCGCGCTTGGTGTGAAGCTGCGATAGGACCGGAGCCGCCGCGCAACCCCGTCGGCCGCGATGGCATAGAGCGCGCGCGTCTCCGCTGTGTAACGGCCCTGCTGGACCAGATTATAGGCCAGCGACCAGGTCCCTGAAATGCGGTCGGGATGGTCGGCGGCCCGTGCCAGGCGGATGGCATAGGCCTTGCGCAATACAGGTTCGGCTTGGCCTACCTTGTTTTGCGTTGCCAGCATCTCGGCAAACCGAGCATAGCTGTCGGCAAGCTCCTGGCCCCCAGGCACCCGGCGCTCCAGGATCGCCACCGCGCGGCGATAGAGCGGCTCGGCGTCAGCGGGCCGCCCGGCAAGCACCCGATTGTCGGCGAGGAATTGCAGTCCATATGCCACCTGCATGCTATCCGCCGGATACAGACGTTCGCGCATTGCGAGCGACGCGCGGTGGATCGGCTCGGCTTCCCTGACCCTGCCCAGCCGGTCGAGGACGGTCGCACGTTTTGACAGAGCGACCGCGACATCGGCATGGTCACCCGTATGGATGCGCGCATAGATCGCCAGCGCATTCCGCGTCAGGGGCTCGGCATCCGCCATGCGTTGTTGCGCAACCAGATTGGTCGCAAAACTCGCATACAGGCCTGCAAGCATCGGATGATCCGGTGGCAATGCCTTGCTCGCGATGGTCAGCGCATCGCGGTACATGCGCTCGGCCTCGACGAACTGACCCTGTCCATCCAGAAGCGTCGCGAATTGCACATAGGCCCCGGCCACATCGGGATGCCCCGGCGGCAGCGCGGCCTCCAGAGCACGCACGCTGTCCCGCGCCAGTGCTTCGGCTTCTGCGAATCGCCCTGTTGCATAGTAAAGCATCGCCAGTTCGGCCTGCGCGTCCGCGCGATCGGTCACGGAACCCTGCGCAAATTGCGCAATGGCCCGCTTGATCCACAGCTCGGCCTCCGCATGCCGGGCCTGATCCGCGAGGTTGCTGCCAAGGTTGAGATAGGCGGTACCGACCAGCGCTGGATCGGCCGAACGCTCTGCTACCAGCGCAACGACACGGCGTTGCAGCACCTCCGCCTCGGCGAGCCGCCCCTGTTCGGCCACCATGGCTGCAACATTGCCGACAGCCAGCGCCAACCTGATCGGGTCGACCGGCGTCTGTGCCTCACGCCGCGCCAGCGCCTCACGATAGAGCGTCTCCGCCTCCGCAGGACGCCCGGCTGCACTATAGGCAACCGCGACAAAATTGATCGCAGCGGTCAAATTCCAGCGCTCGCCGTCTCCCTTGGCGCGCAGCATCGCGAGCGCGCTCTCGAACAACGGTGCAGCCTCACGGATCCGGCCCATCCGGTGCAGCACGCCGCCCAGATTGATCCGGGCCCAGGCGATCATCGGATCACCGGGCGGAAGCGCCGCCTCCCGCAGCGCGACCGCGCGTCGATAGAAGGGCTCGGCCTCCGCCCAACGTTGCTGACCGGATATGGCATCACCCAGACTGAGCAGGATCATCGACCGGTCGGGGTGCGCTTCGGTCAAATGCGCCTCGGCGACAGCCAAAGCGCGCCGGGACCAGCGTTCAGCCAGAACTTCGTCGCCAGCGTCACCGGCTACCCTACCCAACGCCGTCAGCAGATCGAGGCAGGAGTCGCCGCCCTTTCCCGCCGCCTCGCATCGCGCCAGCTCGGCCTCAAGCACCACACGCGCCTTCGGCATGTCGCCAGCGCGAAATGCCGCAATCGACTCAGCACTGGGCGCCCAGCGCTGGGCCGCGGGCGCGGCAGCGATCAGCGCCGGAAGCGCAAGGATCGACAGCAGGCGGAGCGGCGACATCGTGCGATCCTGCCCCATCTGCATTGCCCGCGCCTCCGACGCTTTCGGTCGTCCTATTGCTTGTGCACCACCCCGGCGCGCATCACGAAGCCGACCGATTTCAGCACGCGCACATCCTTCAGCGGATCGCCGCTGACCGCGATGATGTCCGCGCTCTTGCCCGGTTCGATGCTGCCCACTTCCTTGGCCAGCCCGAGCAGATCGGCGGCATTGGTCGTCGCCGCGACGATCGCCTGCATCGGAGTCATGCCATGCTTGACCAGCAGTTCGAACTCGTCGGCATTGCGCCCGTGCTTGGACACCCCGGCATCGGTGCCGAACGCGATTCTCACCCCCGCCGGCACCGCCTTCTCCAGCGCCTTGCCGGTGATCGAAATGCGCCAGTCGATCTTGGTGCGCACCGCGGGCGGATAGGCGTTGGGATCCTTGGCGATCCGCTCCAGATAGCCGTTCACGGTCGACAATGTGGGCACGTAATAGGCGCCAGTCTTCTTGAAGAGCGCAATCGCCTCGTCGTCCATCAGCGTGCCGTGCTCGACCGAATCCGCGCCCATCTTCAGCGCCAGCGTGATGCCGTCCGCGCCATGCGCATGCACCGCGACCTTCTTGCCATAAAGGCGCGCGGTTTCGACGATCGCCTTGGCCTCATCGTCGAACATCTGCTTGCCAAGGCCAGCGCCGATGCGGCTGTTGACCCCGCCGGTGGTGGCGATCTTGATCACGTCCGCGCCGCGCGCAACCTGATTGCGCACCGCCTTGCGGCATTCCTCCGGCCCGTCGCACAGATTCTCGATGTTCATCACCGGGTGCAGATCCTCGACCACCCCCAGCCGCCGGTCCATGTGACCCGAGGTGGTGGAGATCGACCGCCCGGCATCGATGATGCGCGGCCCATCGGCCCAGCCCCGCGCAATCGCCTCACGCAGCGCCAGCGTCGCACCGTCGTCGCCCAGATTGCGCACCGTGGTGAAGCCCGCCATCAGCGTCTTGCGCGCGTTCCACAGCGCCTCGTACGCGCCCAGCTCCTTGCTTTCGGTAAAGCCGGCCAGCAGCCCTTCCTGCCCGGCGCGGTCGGAGCCGAGGTGCACATGGCTGTCGATCAGCCCGGGCAGCACCGTCTTGTCCTTGAGGTCGATGACCGGCGCGTCGCCCAGCGGCATGACATGGCCATCATAGACGCCGACGATCCGGTCGCCCTTGACCGCAATCGTGCTCGCGCCGCGCGGCGCCTGTCCCGGCCGGTCGAGCAGCGCGCCGGCATGGATGTAACGATCAACCTGGGCCGGTCCTTGCGCGAGTGCCGACCCGGCGAGCAGGCCCGCCGCTGCAATGGCGATCAAGGATTTCATGCACTTCCCCCATTCCGAACGCGAACGGGGTGACGCTATTGCGCTCAGCCGAGCTTGTCGACCTGATCCTTGAGCGCCGACAGCTGCGCCTTGAGCGCGGCGATCTCGTCATCCTTGCTTTTCTCGGGCGCGCCCGCAGCGGGCTTGGCCGCCGCCGCACCGGTTGCTGCGGCACCGGGCTTGAACGCCTCGGCCGCCGCTTCGAACATCTGCATGTTGCGCTTGGCGATCTCGGCAAAGGGCGAGTTGGCGAACGCGCCTTCGACCGCGCTCTTGAACTGCTCCTGATTGCGGCGGAAGCTTTCCATCGATGCTTCCAGATAGCCCGGCACCATCGCCTGCATCGAGTCGCCATAGAGCGCGATCAGCTGGCGCAGGAAGTTGACCGGCAACAGCGTCTGGCCCCGCGCCTCTTCTTCCATGATGATCTGGGTCAGCACATTGTGCGTGATGTCTTCGTCGGTCTTGGCATCGACGACCTTGAAATCGCGCCCCTCGCGCGTCATCGCGGCGAGATGGTCGAGCGTGATGTAGGACGAGCTTTCGGTATTGTAGAGCCGCCGGTTGGCGTATTTCTTGATGATGACCGGGCCGTCCGTTTGTGCAGTCTTTTTCATGCGCGCCCCCAAGGGTATTTGACATGGCCCTAACATCTTTCATTGCCGCATCGCAACACGGGCCGCGCCCCCTGCCGCTGTTTCTCGACTTGCTGGGCGAAGAAACCGCAGCATCGCCGGATCGCCGCGCCGCCGCACTGGCGGGTTTGGCCGCCTATCAGATCGCACCCCGCCCCCGCCCGCGCCGCGCAATGCCGGTGGTCGCGCGGGCGGGTCGGGCGACGCTACATGATTATGGCGGAACGGGGATTCCGACGGTGTTCGTGCCGTCGCTGATCAATCCGCCGATGATCCTCGACATGCGCTACCGCCGCTCGCTGCTGCGCTGGCTGTCGCGGCAGGGCGTTCGTCCGCTGCTGGTCGACTGGGGCACGCCGACACCGGCGGATCGCGCGCACAATGTGACGCAGCATGTCGAGGACCAGCTGATCCCGCTGCTGCGCAGCATCGGTGAGCCGGTGGCGCTGGCGGGCTATTGTCTCGGCGGCACGATCGCGGCGGCGGCGGCGCAGGCCGTGCCGGTCCGCGGCCTCGCACTGATCGCCGCGCCCTGGCGCTTTACCAATTTCGGGGCCGAGGCGCTGGAGCGGATCGACTCCATCTGGCAGGCGGCGCACCGCACCTGCGACGCGCTCGGCCTGGTCCCGATGGAGGTGCTGCAAGCCGGTTTCTGGCAACTCGACCCGGCGCGCACGATCGCCAAGTTCGAGAAGTTCGCCCGGCTCGATCCGGCCAGCGCAGCGGCGAAAAGCTTCGTGGTGCTTGAGGATTGGGCCAATGCCGGGGCGCCGCTGACCTTTGCGGCCGGGCAGCAGATGTTCGACGATTTCTTCACCGCCGACCTGCCCGGCGGCGGTCGCTGGCAGGTGGCGGGGCAGGTCGTGGACCCGCTCACCCTGCCCTGCCCGACGGTCGAGTTCGTCTCGCTCACCGACCGCATCGTCCCCGCCGCCAGTGCGGTCGGCTTCGCGGATCAGCGCAAGCTGCGGCTCGGCCATGTCGGCATGGTCGTCGGCTCGTCCGCACGACAGTTTCTGTGGCAACCACTCGCGGACTGGCTAACCGGCCTCCCCGCCCCTAGATAGCGCGCAATCAAGTTCAGGAGCCTCTCGATGACCGAAGTCGTGATCACCGCCGCCAAGCGCACCCCCGTCGGCAGCTTCCTCGGTGCCTTCGCCGCCACCCCCGCGCATGAACTCGGCCGGGTCGCGATCGAGGCTGCACTGGCGCAGGCTGGCGTCACGGGCGAAGAGGTGTCGGAGGTGATCCTCGGCCAGGTACTCACCGCCGCGCAGGGCCAGAACCCCGCGCGCCAGGCGTCGATGGCAGCCGGCGTGCCCAAGGAAGTGCCTGCATGGGGCCTCAACCAGGTGTGCGGTTCCGGCCTGCGCGCGGTCGCGCTCGCGGCTCAGGCAGTGCAGACCGGCGACGCCAACATCGTCGTCGCGGGCGGCCAGGAATCGATGTCGCTCGCCGCGCATGCGCAGACGCTGCGCGCAGGGGCCAAGATGGGCGACGTCGCTTTGGTCGATACGATGATCAAGGACGGCCTGACCGACGTGTTCAACGGCTATCACATGGGCATCACGGCGGAAAATCTCGCCGAACAATATCAGGTCGGCCGCGTCGAGCAGGACGAATTCGCGGTCCGCTCGCAGAACCTCGCCGAAGCCGCGCGCGCCGAGGGCCGCTTTAAGGACGAGATCGCGCCGGTCACGATCAAGGGGCGCAAGGGCGATACGGTCGTCGATCAGGACGAGTATATCCGCGCAGGCGCAACGCTGGACTCGGTCGCCGGCCTGCGCCCCGCGTTCAAGAAGGACGGCACCGTCACTGCGGGCAACGCATCGGGCCTCAACGACGGCGCGGCGGCGCTGGTGGTGATGAGCCGTGAAGAAGCCGAAAAGCGCGGCGCGCCGATCCTCGCCACCATCAAGAGCTGGGCCACCGCCGGGGTCGATCCGTCGATCATGGGCATTGGCCCCGTCCCCGCGTCGAAAAAGGCGCTGGAAAAGGCCGGCTGGACCGTCGCCGACCTCGACCTGATCGAAGCCAACGAAGCCTTCGCGGCGCAGGCGCTGTGCGTCGGCAAGGAGCTTGGCTTCGACCCGGCCAAGGTCAACGTCAATGGCGGCGCCATTGCGATCGGCCACCCGATCGGGGCGAGCGGCGCGCGCGTGCTGACCACGCTGATCTACGAAATGGCGCGCCGCGACGCAAAAAAGGGACTCGCGACGCTGTGCATCGGCGGCGGCATGGGCATCGCCATGTGCATCGAACGCGGCGGCTGATTCCTAAGGTTTGATTCAATCTGGGTACCCCGTAGTTTTTGAAACTTTATGTCCCTCGATTCGTGTTGCACCGCACCATTGTGGCAATGTTGCAACACGATGACGGAGAATCTGGACGCAACCGGACGCTTTTGCTTGCGCTAGCCTGAACAAAGCGGTTTCCTCTGCGACGAACCGGCATTCAGCCGGGTCGAAGGGGAATCACATGAACATTAGTCGTCTTCTGGCGGCGACCGCGCTCGCAAGTGCGAGCTTCGCCGTTCCGCAAGTCGCCCTTGCACAGACTACGCAAAGCGACGAAGCTGAACAGGCTTCGGAAAGCGAAGCGCAGGAAGTTACCGTCGTCGGTTCGCGCATCCGTCGCACCCAGTTCAACGGCGCCGACCCGATCAACCTGATCACGCGCGACGAGGCGACCGCAGCCGGTTTCAACTCGACCGCTGAAATCCTGCAGTCGACCGCCGTCACCGGCGGCACCGATCAGATCAACGACACCTATGGCGGCTTCGTCGTCAACGGCGGTCCGGGCGTCAACACCGTCTCGCTCCGTGGTCTCGGCACCACCCGCACGCTCGTGCTGCTGAACGGCCGCCGCGTTGCGCCGGCCGGTTCGCGCGGTGGCGTCGGCGCGGCCGACCTCAACGTGCTGCCGAACGCGATGATCGACCGCATCGAAGTTCTGAATACCGGCGCTTCGTCGGTTTACGGTTCGGACGCAGTTGCGGGCGTCATCAACATCGTGACGCGCCAGAACGTGAAGGGCATCACTGCCGAAGCCCAGCACAACATCATCGGCAGCGGCTCGGGCAACAGCTACCGCTACTCGCTGGTCGGTGGCTTCAGCACCGAGAATTTCCGCGCTTCGGGCTCGATCGAATATTATAAGCGCGAAGCTCTGAAGCTCCGTGACATCGAATGGGCACAGTGCCCGACCACCTATTTCGGCACCAACGGCAGCGATTTCGGCGCAGCTGACTATATCGACCCGCTGACGGGCCGTCCGAAGTGCTTCAACATCGATAACGGTGGCGTCACCGTCAACACGATCGGCACGCCGAACATCACCGCTGTTCCGGGCACCCCGGTCGCGAACGGCGCACCGGCTGGCTATAGCGGCATCTGCAACCGCTGGCGCCCGCGCGCCGGTGTCGGCGGCCCGATCCCCGGTTACGAATGCGTTGGCGGCGGGAGCATCCCGCTGAACGTCCGCGACACGTTCGACGAGGATATGCTCGACGTTGACGTCGTTTCGCCGGCCGAAATCATCACCGGCTATGGTGAAGCGGCCTATGAAACGTCGATCCTGGGCAACGCCGAATTCTACGCGAACGTCCTGATTAGCCGTCGCAAGTCGTCGCAGACCGGCCACCGCCAGCTGACGCTGGACTATCAGCAGGGCAGCCCGCTGATCCCCGTCGAGCTGCGCTTCGCCACTGCGTTCCTGGCTCCGCAGCCGCAGGTTCCCTACACCACGGGTATCCGCGTCTTCTCGAGCTATGGCACCTACGACAACTATCAGACGCAGGACTTTGTCCGTCTGAACGGTGGCGTGCGTGGCGAACTGCCGATCTCTGACTGGCGCTACGACTTCTTCGTCGGCAAGAGCTGGTCGGACTCGTCCTACACCTCGGACCTGATCCTCGCCGACCGCCTCGCTGCTTCGATGCAAACGAACGCAGCAGGCACCGCCTGCTCGGTCGGAAGCCTGGGCGGCTGCGTCGCAGCTCCGGCGCTGACTTCGGGCATCATCGGCGGCAACGCCCGCACGCTCGCTCCGGCATGGTTCGACTTCATCACCGATCCGGTGACCGGTCGTACTGCCTATCGCGAGCGCACGGTCACGCTCGACATCAACGGTCCGCTGTTCAAGCTGCCGGGTGGTATGGTCCAGGTCGCACTGGGTGTTGAGAACCGCGAAGCGAGCATCAACGACCAGCCGTCGCCGGAAAGCGTCCGCAACAACCTGTACGGCTTCACCTCGTCGACCCCCACGGTCGGCAGTGACGGCGTGTGGGAAGGCTATGGCGAAATCGAACTGCCGATCCTGTCGGATCAGCTGATCCACAACCTGACGATCAACGCGTCGGGCCGCTACACCCACTATCGCTCGTACGGCGGTCAGTGGACCTACAAGATCGGCGGCATTCTCTCGCCGGTCCGTGGCGTTTCGTTCCGCGGCAGCTATGGCACCTCGTACCGCGCTCCGGCACTGTTCGAGCAGTTCCAGGGTGCTACCTCGGGCTTCCTCGGCCAGAGCAACGACCCCTGCAACAACTTCAACGCAAGCACGCCGCAGCTGATCCGTGAGCGTTGCCTTGCTGAAGGTCTGCCGGACAATGGTGCGTTCACGCAGAACAACAGCATCACCGTTGTTGGTCTCGGCGGCGCGGCAGCGGGCCTCGAAGCTGAAACCTCGAAGGCGCTGACCTTCGGTGGCGTGCTCGAACCGCGTCTCGGCGAATCGTTCGGCAACCTGTCGCTGGCCGTCGACTACTTCCGCGTGAAGATCGACAACGGCGTTGCTCAGCTCTCGGCAGCCACCGTGCTGGCGCAGTGCTACAACAACATCCAGCGCACGACTTGCGACAGCGGTCTGATCACGCGTAGCCCGTACACCGGCCCCGGCACGGGTGCGCTCCGCGTGATCCAGAGCTACGTCAACATCTCGGACGCAAAGGCTGAAGGCATCGACTTTACCCTGCGCTACACTCGCGAGATGTTCGGCGGCGAATTCCGTATTGGTGCTCAGGCGACGAAGTTCATCAGCCGCTACAGCCGCACGCTGCCGACCGCTCAGATCTTCGAACTGATCGGTCAGCTCGAGAACCCCGAGTGGACCGGCTCGTTCGACGTCGGCTACCGTAAGGACGGCTGGAACCTGCGTTACGGTGTGGAGTGGGTCGGCGCGACCGACTCGAACGAGTATTACTCGCTCCCCGCCAATGGTGGCTTCACCTATGAGCGCTATAAGTGGAACACGCCGGACTACTTCCTGCATACCGCCAACGTGCGCTATGACATGAAGAACTACTCGTTCTCGCTCGGCGTCCGGAACATCTTCGACACTGAACCGCCGAAGATCACCCAGGGCTACACCAACTTCGTCGCTGGTAACGCGCCGCTCTACAGCGGTTACGATATCCGCGGTCGCCAAGTGTATATCGGCGTTCGCGCCGGCTTCTGATCGATCGGGGCTCTTCGGAGCCCCGGTCCCTCACCGGGCCAAAAAAGAAAGGCCGGCGGTTCCCATCGGAACC
>NZ_LSJM01000176.1 GCF_001557215.1 Sphingomonas sp. CCH9-E2
GGCCGTCTGCGCGGCCGCCCCTCCACCACCCGCTGCGCGGGCGGTCCCCCTCCCCTGAGCAAAGCTCAGGGGAGGAATTTCCGCTCCCCTCACCCGCGTGTGCGCCAGCCCTCGGCATAGGAATCGCGCGCCACTTCCGAATAGGGTGCGGGCGCGACGGTCGCCTTGATCTCGACCTGCACATGCCGCTCGACCGTTGGCTTGCGCGTCCCGCCATCGGGCTCGCCCCAGACGAACGTCACTTCGGTGCCCGGTTCCGCGACGTCCGCATCGACCATCGCCAGCGTCAGGAAGCGACCTTCATTGACGGTATAGCCGATCCAGGTCGAGATACCGACCGGGCGGCCATCCTTGAGCACCGCGTCATAGGGGTGCATCGCGTAGACCGCGCTCGGGAAGTCGATGAACTTCGCGCGATCGCCCTTTTGCAGCATCGAGCTCATCACGCGCAGCATGTCCTGCGTATCGAGCGCCAGCGTCACCTTGCGGCGGTGCGGCTGATCCTTCATCCGCTCGAGCGCTTCGCGACCGATAAAGTCATGGTCGAACTTGACCATGTGGCCGTAGCCCAAGTCCCACGGCGTCAGATAATAATCCTCGATGTTGTCCGACACGAAGCTGCCGCCGACCGACGCACCGGCCTCATAGGATTTGGCCGACAGCCAGGCGCGATACTCGGCCAATGACTCGCCGGTGTAGATCGCGGGCAGCGGCGACGGGATCCAGCCAGACTCCAGCGTGTTCGACGCATAGGTGCGGCCACCGCACAGCGTCAGGCCGAAGTCCTTGCCGGCGTCGATCAGCGCGTTGCGGACGGTGTCGTAATCCTTCCACGGTCCGAACAGCTCGTAACCCGGCTGGCCGACCATGCCGTGACGCAGCGCGCGCACCTCGACCCCGGCGATCGTGATCGGGGCCATGTGGAAGAATTTGAGCTCGGGCGGGGTCGCGCCCATCGCGCGCTCCAGCACCTTCATCGCGTTCGGCCCCTGCAACTGGAAGCGATAGTTGCGGCGATTATCCTTGTCCGGCCGCGCGGCGGTGCGCTCGTCGCGCTCGACCGTCACGTCCCATTTACCCGATGCTGCGTGATACTCGACCCATTCGATCGACGGTGCGCGGCCAACCAGCTCGAACGTGTTCTCTGCCAGATAGAACAGGATCACGTCGCCGATGACATAGCCGTCGGGCGTGACCGGCGCGAACTGCTTGGCGCGGTTGGGGACGAAGCCCTTGAAGCTGTTGGGCGCGAGATAGTGGAGCATGTCGAATGCGCCCGGCCCGGTGACGAGCAGGTCGACCATGTGGAAGCTCTGGTTGAACAGCACGCAGCTGTTGGCCCAGGAGAGCTGTTCGTCGCGCCAGTTGGAATATTCGGCCGGAACGCCCGGATAGGCATTGGGGCCGACCTGCTGGTTGCGCAGGAAATCGACGATGTTGGTCTGTTCGTCGAGCAGTTGCTGAAGCGTCTTGTCGGTCACGATCGTGTCTCTCCTAAGCTGGGGTCGTGGCGGGGATGGCGAGCCATTCCCGGATCAGGGTGTTGAACGGGTGCGGTTGTTCGGCGGGGGCCATGTGGCCCGCTCCCGCGATGACGTGCAGCGTCGCGCCGGCAATGCGCGCGGCGATCGCCTGGTGCTGCGCGACGTCGGACCATCGGTCTTCTGCCCCGACGACGACGGCGGTGGGGCAGGCGATCGTCTGCAGCACCGGGCCGGTGTCGGGGCGGTCGAGCAGTGCCGCGGTCTGCGCCTCGAATACGGCCTGCCCGGCGCGCAGGCACATGGCGCGGAGCGACGCCGTCAGCGCTTCATCGCCACGCGCGGCCTCGCCCAGCATCGGGGGCAGCCAGGCATCGACGAGCCGGTCGAACCCCTCACAACGGCCAAGATCGCGCAGCGCATAGCGCTGCTCCGCTTCGCCCGGGCGCACGGCATGCACCCCGGTATCGGCGATCATCAGCCGGGTGACTCGCTCCGGCGCGCGCGCGACCACCTCCAGCGCGACGCGTGCGCCCATCGAGTGGCCGATCAGCGCGAAGCGGTCTGGCGCGGCGGTGAGGGCATGCACCGCCATCGCGCCGATCGTGTCGGCACCCCCATAATGGTCGTCGATGGCGCGGGCCGAAGGAAATGCCTTTAGCGTCGCCGCGAACATCGTCGCGTCGCACATCAATCCCGGCAGGATCAGCAGGTGTTCGGGCAAGCGCGTCTGAATCCGTATATGTGAAATATTCGTCTATGCGAATTTACATCGGCGCGCTAGACGTGAATCTTCACTCAGGACGCGGAAGCCCGGTGCCCCCTCCCCTCATTCATCCCAACTGGTCGCGCCCAGCCGCCTCGGCGATCGACGGCTATTCGATCGAGGTGACGGGAAGAGAGACGGAGGCATTGCGCGCCGTGGCGCCGCGCATGCCGGTGGGCACGCCCGTGGCCATCCCGTTCCTGCCCGGTGAGCCGCTGGAGGCGCGCGTGCGCGCAGCGGAAACGATTCGTGCGCTGGGACTGGAACCCATGCCGCATTTTTCGGCGCGGCGGATCGCGAGCCACGCGGAGTTTGAGGACTATCTCAACGCGGCGCGGACGCGGGCCGCAATTCGCCGCTGCTTCGTCGTTGCGGGCGATCCTGCAATTCCGGCGGGGCCGTTTGTCGACAGCATGGCGCTGATCGCGACCGGCGCGTTCGAGCGCGCGGGGATCGCCGCGATCGGCATTGGCGGGCATCCCGAGGGGCATCCCAACATGACCGAGGCGCAGTGTTTCGCAGTGCTGCAGGGCAAGTGCGACGAAATCGAGCGGCGCGGCATGGCTCCGTTGATCGTGACCCAATTCGGCTTCGACGCAGACGCGGTGCTGCGCTGGCTCGGCGAATTGCGCCGCCGGGGGATCGCCGCGCCGGTGCGGCTGGGCGTGCCGGGGCCGGCCGGGATCAGGACGTTGATGCGCTATGCCGCGCTGTGCGGCGTCGGGGCATCGGCAGCAGTGCTGCGCAAATACGGACTGTCGCTCGGCAATTTGATCGGATCGGCTGGACCGGATCGCTTCATCGCGGCGCTTGCGGCAGGATTGACGACCGACCATGAGCCGGTACGGCTGCACTTCTACCCCTTTGGCGGCGTGGCGCGCACGCTCGACTGGATCGAAAGCTATGCACGCACCGCTGGACTGGACACTCACGCATGACCGAAGCCTGCACTATCACCTTCCACTGCACCGACCGGCAGGGCATCGTCGCCGCGGTTGCCGGATTCCTTACCCAGTCGGGCTGCAACATCACCGAATCGCAGCAATATAATGACGCGATCACCGGCGGCTTTTTCATGCGCGTGGTGTTCGCTGCGCCCGCAACGGCGGTGGGCGATATCGAGACGCGCTTTACCGCCCTGGCGCGAGACTGGGGCATGGACTGGACGTTCCGGGTCAATTCCCGGCCCAAGCGCGTGCTGCTGCTGGTATCGAAGTTCGACCATTGCCTGGGCGACCTGCTCTATCGCCGCCGCATCGGCGAGCTGCACATGGATGTAGTCGGCATTGTTTCCAACCATCCGCGCGCTGCGCTCGCCACGTCGATGATCGGCGACATCCCCTATCACCATTTGCCGATCACCCCGCAGACCAAGCCGGCGCAGGAGGCGCAGATCAAAGCGATCGTCACCGAAACGGGGGCGGAGCTGGTCGTGCTGGCGCGCTATATGCAGATCCTGTCGGACGATCTCGCCGCGTTCCTGTCCGGCCGCTGCATCAACATCCACCACAGCTTCCTGCCCGGCTTCAAGGGGGCCAAGCCTTATCATCAGGCCTATCAGCGCGGGGTGAAGATGATCGGCGCGACCGCGCATTATGTCACCGCCGACCTCGATGAAGGGCCGATCATCCATCAGGATGTCGAGGCGATCTCGCACGCCGACACGCCCGACGATCTGGTGCGCAAGGGCCGCGATATCGAGCGCCGGGTGCTGGCCACGGCGGTGCATTATCACCTGGAGGACCGGGTGCTGCTCAACGGCGCGCGCACGGTGGTGTTCCGGGCGTGACCCGAAATTCTGGTGCCCCTGGCCGGACTCGAACCAGCATGCCTTGCGGCGGTCGATTTTGAGTCGACTGCGTCTACCATTTCGCCACAGGGGCAGCGAGCGGGCTGGCTAGACGATGGGCCGCGCGGCGGCAAGCCTTTAACGGCCCATTGGTGCCGATGCGTTTGACACTGGCCCTGCCCCTGCCTATATCGCGCCCCTACCCCGACCGGTCGGGACATGGCACGCCGTCGCGCAGCGCGCCGTACGAATGGACCGGACAGGGATCATAGACGCTTGAGAGGCTGAGTTTTTCCCCGTTTCGACGCAGGGAATCGCTCGGCCCTTTTGGCGTCTGTCTGCGTGCCTGTCCCGGCGGATACCGGGGCGAAATTCAGGCTGAGAAGGCGAAAACAGCACATGGCAACCAAAGCGATCGAAAGCGGCACCGCAAAGCGCCGCATCCGCAAGGTGTTCGGCGACATCCACGAAGTGGTGCAGATGCCGAACCTGATCGAGGTTCAGCGCGAATCCTACGAACAGTTCCTGCGGAGCGATCCCTCGATCGGCTACGTTTCGGGTCTCGAAAAGACGCTGCGCAGCGTGTTCCCGATCCGCGATTTCGCGGGCACGGCGGAACTGGACTTCGTGACCTATGAGCTCGAAGAGCCCAAGTTCGACGTCGAGGAATGCCGTCAGCGCGGCATCACCTATGCCGCCCCGATGCGCGTTACGCTTCGCCTGATCGTGTTCGAGGTCGACCCCGATACGGATGCCCGTTCGGTGCTCGATATCAAGGAGCAGGACGTCTATATGGGCGACATGCCCCTGATGACGGGCAACGGCACCTTCTTCATCAACGGCACAGAGCGCGTGATCGTGTCGCAGATGCACCGCTCGCCGGGCGTGCTGTTCGACCATGATCGCGGCAAGACCCATGCCAGCGGCAAGTATCTCTTCGCCGCACGCGTGATCCCGTATCGCGGTTCGTGGCTCGATTTCGAGTTCGACGCCAAGGACATCGTCAACGTCCGTATCGACCGCAAGCGCAAGCTGCCGGTGACGACTTTGCTCTATGCGCTGGGCCTGAACAGCGAAGAGATCCTCAACCACTTCTACAACACCGTCACGTACGTGCGCGGTCCCAATGGCTGGCAGATTCCGTTCGCCGCCGAAAACTGGCGCGGTGTCAAGCCGATGTTCGACATCGTCGACGCCAAGACCGGCGAAGTCGTGTTCCCCGCCGGCCAGAAGATCAGCCCGCGCGCTGCCAACAAGGCCGGCAAGGACGGCCTCGAGACGCTGCTGATCCCGACCGAGGAAATCTTCGGCCGCTACAGCGCGTTCGACCTGATCAACGAGACGACCGGCGAGATCTACATCGAAGCCGGCGACGAAGTGTCGGCAGAGAATCTGGAGAAGCTGGACAAGGCCGGCATCGACCGCATCGAGCTGCTCGACATCGACCATGTCTCGACCGGTCCGTGGATCCGCAACACGCTCAAGGCCGACAAGGCCGAAGAGCGCGAGCAGGCGCTCTCGGACATCTATCGCGTGATGCGCCCCGGCGAGCCGCCGACGCTGGAGACGGCGGAATCGCTGTTCGGCGGGCTGTTCTTCGATCCGGAGCGCTACGACCTGTCGGCCGTGGGCCGCGTCAAGCTCAACATGCGCCTCGACCTCGACTGCCCGGATACGGTGACGACGCTGCGCACCGAAGATATCCTCGCGGTGATCAAGACCTTGGTCGGCCTGAAGGACGGCAAGGGCGAGATCGACGATATCGACAACCTCGGCAACCGCCGCGTGCGTTCGGTGGGCGAGCTGCTGGAAAACCAGTATCGCGTCGGCCTGCTGCGCATGGAGCGTGCGGTCAAGGAGCGCATGTCGAGCGTCGACGTGTCGACGGTCATGCCGAACGACCTGATCAACGCCAAGCCGGCGGTCGCCGCCGTCCGCGAATTCTTCGGCAGCTCGCAGCTGTCGCAGTTCATGGACCAGACCAACCCGCTGTCGGAAGTCACCCACAAGCGCCGCGTGTCGGCGCTTGGGCCGGGCGGTCTGACGCGTGAGCGCGCGGGCTTCGAAGTCCGCGACGTCCACCCGACGCATTATGGCCGTATCTGCCCGATCGAAACGCCGGAAGGCCCGAACATCGGTCTGATCAACAGCCTCGCGACGTTCAGCCGCGTGAACAAGTATGGCTTCATCGAAACCCCGTACCGCAAGGTGATCGACGGCAAGGTGACCGACGAGGTCGTCTATCTGTCGGCGATGGAAGAGGCCAAGCACACGATCGCGCAGGCATCGGCCGAAACCGATGCCGAGGGCCGCTTCGTCGAGGAACTGGTGTCGGCGCGTCAGGCCGGCGAATTCCTGATGGCGTTCCCGGACACGGTGACGCTGATGGACGTGTCGCCGAAGCAGCTGGTTTCGGTCGCAGCCTCGCTCATTCCGTTCCTGGAAAATGACGACGCCAACCGCGCGCTCATGGGTTCGAACATGCAGCGTCAGGCCGTGCCGCTGGTGAAGGCGGAAGCGCCCTTCGTCGGCACCGGCATGGAAGAGACCGTTGCGCGCGATTCGGGCGCGGCGATCGCGGCCAAGCGCGCCGGCATCGTCGACCAGGTCGATGCCTCGCGCATCGTCGTCCGCGCCACCGGCGAGGTTTCGGCAGAGGAAAGCGGCGTCGACATCTACACGCTGATGAAGTTCGAGCGTTCGAACCAGTCGACCTGCATCAACCAGCGTCCGCTGGTGAAGGTGGGCGACATGGTAAATGCCGGCGACATCATCGCCGATGGCCCGTCGACCGAGTTCGGCGAGCTGGCGCTGGGCCGCAACGTCCTCGTCGCGTTCATGCCGTGGAACGGCTACAACTACGAAGACTCGATCCTGATCAACGAGCGCATCGTGAAGGACGACGTGTTCACGTCGATCCATATCGACGAGTTCGAAGTGATGGCCCGCGACACCAAGCTGGGGCCGGAGGACATCACCCGCGACATCCCGAACGTCGGTGAAGAAGCGCTGCGCAACCTCGACGAGGCGGGCATCGTGTACATCGGCGCCGAGGTCGAGCCGGGCGACATTCTGGTCGGCAAGATCACGCCGAAGGGCGAAAGCCCGATGACCCCGGAAGAGAAGCTGCTCCGCGCGATCTTCGGTGAGAAGGCCAGCGACGTGCGCGACACCTCGCTCCGCCTGCCGCCGGGCGTTGCCGGTACGGTCGTCGACGTGCGCGTCTTCAACCGCCACGGCATCGACAAGGACGAGCGCGCGATGGCAATCGAGCGCGAGGAGATCGAGCGCCTGAAGAAGGACTCGGACGACGAGCGCAACATCCTCAACCGCGCGACCTGGTCGCGTCTGCGTGAGATGCTGATCGGTCAGGTCGCGACTTCGGTGCCGAAGGGCCTGAAGAAGGGTGCCGAGATCGATCAGGACCTGCTCGACAGCGTCGATCGCCACGAATGGTGGAAGTTCGCCGTCGCCGACGACAAGGTCCAGGGCGATCTGGAGACGGTCAAGGGTCAGTATGACGAGGCCGTCAAGCGCATCAAGGACAAGTTCGAGGACCGCCGCGAGAAGCTGGAGCGGGGCGACGAGCTGCCGCCGGGCGTGCTCAAGATGGTCAAGGTGTTCGTCGCGGTGAAGCGCAAGCTGCAGCCGGGCGACAAGATGGCCGGCCGTCACGGCAACAAGGGCATCATCAGCCGCATCCTGCCGCAGGAAGACATGCCGTTCCTCGAGGACGGTACGCCGGTCGACTTCGTGCTCAACCCGCTGGGCGTGCCGTCGCGCATGAACGTCGGGCAGATCTTCGAAACGCATCTCGGCTGGGCCGCACGCGGCCTGGGCAAGAAGATCGGCGCGGCGCTCGACGCATGGCGCGAAGCCAATCCGAACCCACAGGCGGGCGAAGCCCCCGAAGCGGTCAAGGAACTGCTGCTCGAAGTCTATGGCGACAACTATGCCGATCAGATCAAGAGCCGCGACACCGCGTCGCTGATCGATCTGGCGGAGAATGTCCGCGCCGGCGTTCCGATGGGCACCCCGGTGTTCGACGGCGCGGTCGAGGCGGACGTGTCGGCGATGCTGAAGCTGGCCGGGCTCGACGAGAGCGGTCAGGTGACGCTGTATGACGGCCGCACCGGCGATGCGTTCGACCGCAAGGTGACCGTTGGGTACAAATATGTGCTCAAGCTGCACCACCTGGTCGACGACAAGATCCACGCGCGCTCGATCGGCCCGTACAGCCTCGTCACCCAGCAGCCGCTGGGCGGCAAGGCGCAGTTCGGCGGCCAGCGCTTCGGCGAAATGGAGGTCTGGGCACTGCAGGCGTATGGCGCTGCCTATACGCTGCAGGAAATGCTGACGGTGAAGTCCGACGACGTGGTCGGCCGCACCAAGGTCTATGAGGCGATCGTCAAGGGTGACGACACGTTCGAGGCCGGCATCCCCGAGAGCTTCAACGTGCTCGTCAAGGAAATGCGCTCGCTGGGTCTCAACGTCGAACTCAAGTCGATGGACGACGGCGACGAGATGGCCGAGGCGGCGGAGTAAGAAGTGATGGCTGACGAAGCTCGGACTGGAATGTCCTCACGGCGGTGGGTATTCGGACTGGGCTTCGTCGCTGCCGGTCTGGGTGTGATGTCGAGTGGCGTTCGCGCCGATGACTCCATTCAGATCGTCATGGGTGGTTTGCTAGCGCTGGCCTCTCTCATCGCCACTGTTCTGCTGTTCTTGAAGCGCTGACAGAAATTCACCCTCTAGAGGGACGAAAGAAATGAACGAACTGACCAACTTCGCGAACCCGGTGGCCAAGCCGGAGACCTTCGACCAGATCCAGATCGGCATTGCGTCGCCTGACCGCATCCGTTCGTGGTCGTTCGGCGAGATCAAGAAGCCCGAAACGATCAACTATCGCACGTTCAAGCCCGAGCGTGACGGCCTGTTCTGCGCGCGCATCTTCGGTCCGATCAAGGATTACGAATGCCTGTGCGGCAAGTACAAGCGCATGAAGTACAAGGGCATTGTCTGCGAAAAGTGCGGCGTCGAGGTGACCGTCTCGAAGGTCCGCCGTGAGCGCATGGGCCATATCGAGCTGGCTGCGCCGGTCGCGCACATCTGGTTCCTCAAGTCGCTGCCCTCGCGCATCGGCCTGCTGCTCGACATGCAGCTCAAGCAGCTTGAGCGCGTGCTGTATTTCGAATCCTACATCGTCACCGAGCCGGGCCTGACGCCGCTGGAAAAGTTCCAGCTGCTGACCGAGGACGAACTGCTCGACGCGCAGGACGAATATGGCGAAGACGCCTTCTCCGCCGGCATCGGCGCGGAAGCGGTCAAGATCATGCTCATGGACCTCGACCTCGAGGGCGAGAAGCGCACGCTGCTCGAAGAGCTGGCGACGACCAAGTCGGAGCTGAAGCCCAAGAAGATCATCAAGCGGCTCAAGGTCGTCGAGAGCTTCCTGGAATCGGGCAACCGTCCCGAGTGGATGATCCTCGACGTGGTTCCGGTCATCCCGCCCGAACTGCGCCCGCTGGTTCCGCTGGACGGCGGCCGCTTCGCGACGTCGGATCTGAACGACCTGTATCGCCGCGTGATCAACCGCAACAACCGCCTCAAGCGGCTGATGGAGCTGCGCGCGCCGGACATCATCGTCCGCAACGAAAAGCGCATGCTGCAGGAAGCGGTCGACGCGCTGTTCGACAACGGCCGCCGCGGTCGCACGATCACGGGTGCGAACAAGCGTCCGCTCAAGTCGCTGTCCGACATGCTCAAGGGCAAGCAGGGCCGCTTCCGTCAGAACCTGCTCGGCAAGCGCGTCGACTATTCGGGCCGTTCGGTCATCGTGACCGGTCCGGAACTCAAGCTGCATCAGTGCGGTCTGCCCAAGAAGATGGCGCTCGAGCTGTTCAAGCCGTTCATCTACGCGCGCCTCGACGCCAAGGGTCTGTCGATGACCCTCAAGCAGGCGAAAAAGTGGGTCGAGAAGGAGCGCAAGGAAGTCTGGGACATCCTGGACGAGGTGATCCGCGAGCACCCGGTTCTGCTGAACCGCGCGCCGACGCTTCACCGTCTGGGCATCCAGGCGTTCGAGCCGGTGCTGATCGAGGGCAAGGCGATCCAGTTGCATCCGCTGGTCTGCTCGGCGTTCAACGCCGACTTCGACGGTGACCAGATGGCCGTGCACGTCCCGCTGTCGCTCGAAGCGCAGCTGGAAGCGCGCGTCCTGATGATGTCGACCAACAACATCCTGTCGCCCGCCAACGGCAAGCCGATCATCGTGCCGTCGCAGGACATGGTGCTGGGCCTCTACTACATCACGATGGAGAAGGAGGGTGAGCCCGGTCAGGGCATGGTGCTCGGCGACATGTCGGAAGTGCACCAGGCGCTGTTCGCGGGTGCGGTGACGCTGCATTCGAAGATCACCAGCCGCGTCCCGCAGACGGACGAGGACGGCAACACCTACATGAAGCGGTTCGAGACCACCCCGGGCCGCATGCTGCTCGGCGAGTGCCTGCCGAAGTCGCACAAGGTGCCGTTCGACGTCGTCAACCGCCTGCTGACCAAGAAGGACGTGGGCGACGTGATCGACGAGGTCTATCGCCACACCGGCCAGAAGGAGACCGTGCTGTTCGCCGACGCGATCATGGCGCTCGGCTTCCGTCACGCGTTCAAGGCCGGCATCTCGTTCGGCAAGGACGACATGATCATTCCGGCGTCGAAGGAAGCAACGGTCGATGAGACCCGCGCGCTCGTGAAGGACTTCGAGCAGCAGTATCAGGACGGCCTGATCACGCAGCAGGAAAAGTACAACAAGGTGATCGACGCCTGGAGCCGTTGCGGCGACGTGGTGGCGGCCGCCATGATGGACGAGATCAAGTCGGTGAAGGTTGACGAGGCCACCGGCCGCGAAAAGCCCGCCAACGCGATCTACATGATGGCGCACTCCGGTGCGCGTGGTTCGGCGGCGCAGATCAAGCAGCTGGCCGGCATGCGCGGCCTGATGGCCAAGCCGTCGGGCGAGATCATCGAAACGCCGATCATCTCGAACTTCAAGGAAGGCCTCACGGTTCTCGAGTACTTCAACTCGACCCACGGCGCCCGCAAGGGTCTGGCCGACACCGCGCTCAAGACGGCGAACTCGGGTTACCTCACCCGCCGTCTGGTCGACGTGTCGCAGGACTGCGTCGTCATGGAACAGGATTGCGGGACCGAGCGCGCGCTGGAAATGAAGGCGATCGTGCAGGGCGGCAGCGTCATCGCATCGCTGGGTGAGCGTATCCTGGGCCGCACCACTGCCGAGGATGTCGTCGATCCCAAGACCGGCGATGTCGCGATCCCGACCGGCACGCTGCTCGACGAAGCGATGATTGCGCAGATCGAAGGTCTGGGCGTTCAGGGCATGAAGATCCGCTCGCCGCTGGTCTGCGAAGCGAAGATCGGCGTCTGCGCCAAATGCTATGGCCGTGACCTCGCCCGCGGTACGCCGGTGAATATCGGTGAAGCGGTCGGCGTCATTGCGGCGCAGTCGATCGGCGAACCGGGCACGCAGCTGACCATGCGTACCTTCCACATCGGCGGCGCGGCGCAGCTCAACGAGCAGTCGAACCTCGAAGCGCCTGTGGACGGCAAGGTCGAGTTCCGCGATCTGCGCCTGATCACCGATCAGCGCGGTCGTCGCGTGGTCCTGGCCCGGTCGGGCGAGATCGCGATCCTCGACACCGATGGTCGCGAGCTGGCGGTGCATCGCATCCCGTACGGTGCCTATGTCATGTTCGACGATGGCCACATCGTCAGCAAGGGCGACCGCATGGCCGAGTGGGATCCGTTCACCATGCCGGTGATCACGGAAACTGGCGGCGTCGTGAAGTATCAGGACCTGATCGACGGCAAGACGCTGACCGAACAGGTCGACGAAGCGACCGGCATTGCGCAGCGCGTGGTGATCGAAAACCGCGGTTCGGCGGCGAAGAAGGAAGATCTGCGTCCGCGCCTGACCCTCACCGGCGACGGTGCGGCGGAGGCCGCGCGCTACATGCTGTCGCCGGGTGCGGTGATCAGCGTGGAGGACGGTGCGACCGTGCAGGGCGGCGACGTTCTGGCCCGTGTCAGCCGCGAGTCGGCCAAGACCCGCGACATCACCGGCGGTCTGCCGCGCGTTGCCGAGCTGTTCGAAGCGCGCAAGCCCAAGGAAAATGCCATCATCGCCAAGGTCTCGGGCCGCGTGGTGTTCGGCAAGGACTATAAGGCGAAGCGCAAAATCGGCATCCAGCCCGAGGATGGCGGCGAGATCGTCGAATATCTCGTCCCCAAGTCGAAGGTGATCGACGTTCAGGAAGGCGACTATGTCAAGCGTGGCGACAACCTGATCGGCGGCAGCCCCGACCCGCACGACATTCTGGAAGTGCTCGGCATCGAGCCGCTGGCAGAATATCTCGTCGCGGAAATCCAGGAAGTCTATCGACTCCAGGGCGTGAAGATCAACGACAAGCACATCGAGGTGATCGTTCGCCAGATGCTGCAGAAGGTCGAGATCACCGACGCCGGCGACACCACCCTGCTCCCCGGCGAGCAGGTGGATCGCGACGAGATGGACGAGACCAATGCGAAGCTCGAGCCCGGCCAGGCCCCCGCACAGGGCAAGCCGATCCTGCTCGGCATCACCAAGGCGTCGCTGCAGACCCGCAGCTTCATCTCGGCGGCGTCGTTCCAGGAGACCACCCGCGTCCTCACCGAGGCGGCGGTCCAGGGCAAGCAGGACACGCTGATCGGCCTGAAGGAGAACGTGATCGTCGGCCGCCTCATCCCCGCCGGGACCGGTGCGGGCATGGGCCGCATGCGCATCGCCGCCACCAGCCGCGACGCCGCGCTCCGCGCCCAGCAGCGCAAGCTGCAGGAAGCGCTGATCGCGCCGAACTCGGCCGCGGAAGAGCGTGCCGCCGAGCTGGCGCAGGACCCGATCGACGCGATGGTCACCAGCGATGCGCTGGAGAAGGTCGAAGTGTCGGGTGACGGCAGCGACGAGGCTGCGGGCGATTATCTGAACTCGGGCGAGTAATCGCCCGGTTCAGCGGATCGCGCTGACCAAAAAATGCCGCCGCCCGAGGCATCGGGTGGCGGCTTTTTGTTGGTACCGGACAGGGCCGGAAAGCCCGACGCCTCAGAAGAAGGTCGACAAGGTCAGATAGCCGAACTTCATGTCGCCCGTTGCCGGCGCATTGGGCGCGTCGGTCAGGAACCGCCCCTTGGCGAGGAAGGCTGCGCCCGCCTCAACCCGCAACTTCTTTGGCACCAGCCAGTTGCGCACGCGGCCCTCGACCTGGGTACCGGCATCGCGGCCCGATGCGCCGCTGGCGTCGCGCACCGCCGTGGCGGCGAAGCTGTCGGTCGGGGACGCGAGCAGGAACTTGCGCGCCTTCACCGCAAAATCCCATGCCTTGCTCGGCTTCGCCTCGATCGCCACGCCCGGGCTGACGACGTTCGACCAGCTCGCCGGGCCATAAAGGCTGAGCGGCCCGAAATCGCCGCGCCGTCCGCCGAACAGCGGGTCGAAGCGGCGATAGTCGGTGGCCGTCGTATCCCCGCTGGCATAGCCGAAAAATGCGGTGACGCGCGGGGTCCAGCCCGACGCGAAGGTATAGCCAATCTCGACATTGGCCATGCCCGCGCGGACCTTGCGGTCGAGCAGGTCGCTCGCCGATGTCGATCCGCGCGTCGTGCCGCGCTGGAGCGCGCCTTCCACTTCGAAGTCGAGCTTGCCCTTGCCCGGCGTGCGATTGACCCGGCCGCCAAAGGTGACGAGGTCGCGGTCGCGGGTCGCCCGGCCGGCGCGGTCGCGCTCGTCCAGCGCATAGGCAAAGACTTCGGCCTGCGCCCCGGCCAGCGCCTTGGAGCGGGTGTAGGACCCGCCCCAGAAATGCAGCCCGGCGTTGGCGCGATCCAGCTCGACCTTGTTGTCCTCGATCGACGCGCGGTCGGATGGCAGCTTGTCGAACGGCCGAACCGCAATCAGATACACCCGGTCCCCGCGGGCGCTGCTCCAGTCGAGATTGACGCCGACAAAGCTGTTGGGCGAGTTCGACCAGTCAGGCCGGTCGAGCAGGCGACCCGAGCCCGACGATGCGGTGAAGCGACCGACGCGCAGCACGCCCTTCCCCTTTTGGCCCGCGACGGTGCCGAGATCCACGCCCAGATAGGCCTGGAGCGGTTCGAGCGCGTTGGTCTCGCTGGTCCCCGCGACCGACTGGCCATGCTGGAAATAGCTGCGCGCGTCGTCGAGTTCGGCGGTCAGATGGACGCCACCAAAATCATAGCGCGCAGTGACGAGCGTACGGAACGAGAGCATGGCGTCGCTGTCCGGGGCACCGGGACGCACCTGCCCGTCGACCACTTCGACCCGTGCGCGGACGCTGCCTTCGATCGTCAGCCCGGTGCTGTCGGCGTCCTTGCCCGATGCCGCGTGCGCGCCGCCTGCCGCTCCGATCAACAGCGCAACCGCCGCGCCGCTCAGCAGCGCGGCATAACCCGTCTTCATGCGTGATATCCTCAAACTGAACCCTGAGCCTCATTATAGACGGCCCGACCAAAGACCGGCGCGCGCGGCGCAATTGCGGTGCACCGGTGACCGACAGACCAGGCTATCGCGCCGCGCATCCCCCGGCCCGCTGAAGGACGATATTGACCGCTACCGAAGAAATACGGCGCCCCATTTGCGACCCGGTGTAGCGCAACAAGTATAAAGACAGCGTTTGCGCCCCGGCCCGCTCCGCATCGCTTCAGAATTCCAGCGTCGTCCGCAGGCCCGCGACCAGTACAGCCCCCCGCCCCCGCTCACCTGCAGGATTGACGATCAGTTGAAGGTCGGGCTGGACACTGAGCCAGGGCGCAAGGCGATCCGAATAGGTCAGCTCGAACGCGGTTTCCGCCGGTACGCTGCCGACACCGTCCGCGCTAAGCAGGCGGCGATAGCCATGCGACAGATAGGCCTGATTGACCCCGAAGGAGAGCTGGGAGTCGGCGCGCCCCGGAATAGGCCGGGTCACCAGCACACCTGCCTGCCAGCCGCCTCGAAAGGGCGTGGTCCGGCCCTCGGAGATGCCGACGCGGGCGAAGGCCGAAATCCCCGCCGCATCCGCGGACTCGCGCAACACGATCTCGCCGATGGCATAGATGCCCCAGGCCGTGCGCTGCAGCGGATCCCCCGCCGCATCGACCGCGTCGATATCGTCATGCCGATCGGTATAGCCCCAGCCGCCGACCGCCATCTTCCCGGCCTTGCCCGCCGTGCCGAGCTCCCCGATCAGCAGCGCGCCCTGATCGAAGCTCAGATCGACCCCCTGCGGGTCGCCCAGCGTCCCGGCGGCGGCGTTGAGCACGGCGATTCGGGCGTAGCGCCCCTTGTCGTCGAGCTGATGGTCAAAGCGAACGGCGAGCGCGGTGGACGGGAAGATCGACGGGCCATTGGCGCCGGTCGCCGCAATTTCGGACCCGACGCCGAATGCCGGCGCGATCAGAAGGCCTGCGGCATCGTTCGAGTAGAATTCGCTGTTGAGGTCAAAGAGCCCGACCCGGACGCTGCTGCGCGTGCCCAGCTTCTGCTCCACCCATGCCTCGAATAGCCGCAGCCGCTGGCTCGCCACCTCGATATTGTTGACACCCTGCAGCGTCGCCGCGCGATCATTGGGCATGCCGCCGAGATTGTTGAGCACATGCACATGCGCCTGCCCGCCGCGCCAGCCAAGCAGGGCATCGAAGTCAAGGTCGGCGACGACATCCAGATTATCCAGCAGAAAGACATCGTCGCCAGAGCCGCCTGATAAGGCAACGACATCGACAGTCTCGACCAGCGAAATCTGCACGGCATCTTTCGCCAGCACGGGAGATGCATGCATCGCAAAACAACATGCGGCGAGTTTGAGCATTTGATATCGCACGACCTGATCCTCATGCAGTTTACGCATATTTTAGAGGATCATGACCGGGACCGTTCGTGATCGACCTATAAGAATTGCGACTTTCATTTCGGGGGATGTTGCTATGATTTCGTTGAACCGCGCCGCGCGGCGGGTATCCGGGCTCATCCTGGGATTGATGCTGCTATGCGGTGGCGCCGGATTGGCGGCGATCTGGATCCTGAGCGACGCTCTGTCCCGTCAGCAGGACGCGGCGTCGCTACTGCGATCGCATCTTGAAGCCGACATGATGCACGACGCGGTGCGCAGCGACGTGCTCGCCACGCTCGCCGCAGCAGATCCCGCCACGGGCATCAAGCGGGCCGAAGCCATTGCCGACCTCGAGGATCATCTCAAGACTTTTGCCGAGTCGATTGCCGAGGAGCGCGCCTATGCGGGGTCGGCGGAGATCACCAGGCTGACCGAAACGCTGGCACCGCCGCTGGCCGCCTATGGCGAAGCCGCGCGAAAGATCGCGACCCTATCCGAACGCGATCATGCCGGCGCGCTTGCCGCCCTGCCCGATTTCTTTACCCGCTTCGGTGCGCTCGAAACCGCGATGGAAAGCGCGTCGGGAGCCATAGAAACACATGTCGTGCAGGTCGGGGACAGCAGCCGGCGGGCCGGCATCATCGCCATGGTGCTGCTCGGCATCACCCTGCTGCTCGGGATCGGCGTCGCCGTGCAACTGTCCCGGCTCGCGCGCCGCCATCTGGTCACACCCCTGATCGGCGTGACCGACGCGCTGCGCCGACTGGGTGCGGGTGAACCGGATGTCGCGATGGTCCCAGCGGGCAAGGTCAGCGAGATCGGCGATCTGGCCGCCGCCACCGCCGGCTTCCAGCAACAGCTGGCCAGCGCAGCCGCCGCGCGGGAGGCGCAGACGCAGTTGATCGTCGACAGTATCGGGGCCGGATTGGGCGCGTTGTCGCGCGGCGACCTGACCGCAGTAGTGACTGCCGACCTGGACGGCCCGTTCGCCAGTCTGAAATCCGATTTCAACGATGCGCTCGTCCATCTGCGCGCGCTGATCGGTGCGGTGGTCAACGGCGCACAGGCAATCCAGGCCGGAACGGGCGAGATCGCACATGCATCAGACGATCTGGCCCGCCGCACCGAAGGCAATGCCGCGAGCCTGGAGCAGACGTCCGCTGCCGTCACCCAGATGAACGACCGCCTGCACCAGACCGCAGAGGCGGCAACCCGCACCGTGGCGCGCGCCGATGGCGCGATCGCGGTGGTGGCGTCGGGCCGCGCCGTCGCGGAAGAAGCGACGCTGGCGATGACGCGCGTGGCCGACAGTGCCAAGGGCATCGACGATGTGATCGAAGGGCTCGACAAGATCGCGTTCCAGACGCGCGTGCTGGCAATGAACGCCGCCGTCGAAGCCGGTCGCGCGGGTGAAGCCGGACGCGGCTTCGCCGTCGTCGCCGACCTCGTCTCGGCTTTGGCCATGCGCGCGGAGGAAGAGGCCGGCCGCGCGCGCGAGCAGCTGACCGTGACCCGCACAGATATCGGCTCGGCCGTCGAAGCGGTGCGCAAGGTCGATGGCGCGCTGGTCGATATCACCAGCGATGTGCGCGAAGTGCATGCCCTGCTCGGCCAGATGGCAACGGACAATCAGGCGCAATCGACCGCGATCACGCAGATTGCGAGCGCGATCCAGGCAATGGACCATTCGACCCAGCAGAACGCCGCGATGGTCGAGCAAACATCAGCCGCCGCACGCAAGCTGTCGAGCGAAGTCGCCGCGCTGACCGAACAGTCGGCGCGCTTCACCATCGGCGGAGGAGATTACGCACGGGCGGTCAGTCCGCGCCCCGGTGCGGCCCGCGCGGCCCCGGTCACACCCGAGGCGGCTGCGCCCGCCAAGGCAGCGGATAAGCCCAAGCCGGCGGCAAAGCCCAAGGCCGAACCCGCCGCTCCCGCCTATCGCTCGCCGGTCAAGGCGCTGCCACGGACCAACGGGTCGGCGGTGGTTGCAACCGACGGCGATAGCTGGGACGCCTTCTGAAGCACCGGGCCGGGTCGCCAATGACCCGGCCCGGTTCAATTCAACCGAATACTTCGGGCGCGTCGAGATCCGCGCCCTTGGGATCCTCCCCGAAACGGTTCGGGCCGGCTGTGCCCGCCGTGCAATACCAGACCAGCAGCACGATCGAACAGATGAAGCCGGCGAACAGTGCGATACCGCCAACGACCATCAGCGACGATGTGCCGCCGCCCATTCCGCCCAGCGACTGCACCATTCCCACTCCTAACAGCACCGCACCGACCAAAATCGGCCCCATTGGGAGCAGAATCCACCAACCGCTGCGATCGAGATCATGGAGTCGCCGTACGCTGACTGCCAGGCTGGGGATCAAGGTGCCGAGCGCGAAGATATTGCCGAGCAGTCCGCCCGACGCTGCACCAAACGGGTCGGCCGGGTCGGCAGTGGCACTGCCGTCTAGTCCGAGCGCGTTGTCGAGGATCGCAAGCACGATCGACACGATCACCAGGAACAGCGTGTACATCCAATATTCCTTGCGCCGCGAGCGGCCCGAAAAATCGAAATAGCGTTTCAGCGGCAGGATCATCCATTCCATCGATCATTCCCCCTATTTGTCCGACTCACCCTGGTGGCCAGCGGAAGCGGTCAGCCTAACGCGCTGAAACGGCGTTGCAATCAGCTTCGCGGAGCCTGTCGCCGGTAGCTCAGTGCTTCGGCGACATGGATGCGGCCCACCGTTTCGGCACCCGCCAGGTCGGCGATGGTGCGCGCGACGCGGAGCACGCGGGTATAGCCGCGCGCACTCATCCGCATCGCCTCCGCCGCCTGCGCCAGCAGCTTGCGTCCGGGTTCGTCGGGCGTGGCGGCGCTGTCGAGCACCGGACCGTCGGCCTCGGCATTGGTGCGCGGGCCGTCGCTGCCATAGCGGGCACGCTGGACGGCGCGTGCCGTCGCGACGCGGGCGGCAACTTCGGCAGAACCTTCGCTCGGCGGGGGCAGCACCAGATCGGCGGCGGTGACCGGCTGCACCTCGACATGCAGGTCGATGCGGTCGAGCAAAGGCCCTGAGACCTTGGCCTGATAATCCGCCGCACAGCGCGGGGCGCGGGCGCAGGCCAGCGCGGGGTCGCCAAGATGCCCGCAGCGGCACGGATTCATCGCCGCAACCAGCTGAACGCGCGCCGGGAAGGTCACATGCGCATTGGCGCGCGCGACGCTGACGGTCCCCGCCTCCAGCGGCTGGCGCAGCGAATCGAGCACCGCGCGCTGGAATTCGGGGAGTTCGTCGAGGAACAGCACGCCAAGATGCGCCAGGCTGACCTCGCCCGGCTTGACCCGCAACCCACCGCCGGTCAGCGCCGCCATCGAAGCGGAATGGTGGGGTGAGCGGAACGGGCGCGTGCGCGTCAGCCGCCCGCCCTCCAGCGTCCCCGCGACGCTGGCGACCATCGACACCTCCAGCGCCTCGGCTGCGTCGAGCGGCGGGAGGATGCCGGGCAGACAGCTCGCCATCAGCGACTTGCCCGCACCCGGCGGCCCGACCATCAGCAGATTATGCCCGCCAGCTGCGGCGATTTCCAACGCGCGCTTCGCGGTTTCCTGCCCCTTTACCTGACGCAGGTCGGGACCGAACCCCGGCGGATCGGCCTCCCCCGGCTCGGGCGCGCCGAGCAGTTGCTGGCCCTTCAGATGGTTGAGCAGGCCGATCAGGTCGGGTGCCGCCAGAACCGCGCCGGTCCCGGCCCAGGCCGCTTCCGCCCCCTGCGC
>NZ_LSJM01000177.1 GCF_001557215.1 Sphingomonas sp. CCH9-E2
CGTCTGCACGGAACAGGAAGATGCCACCATTCCACACATGGTCGCCGCTCGCGACCATCGCCTCTGCCACGGCACGCTCGGGCTTTTCCACGAAGCGCGCGACGCGGTGGATGCCCTCCCCGATCGCCTCACCGACGCGGATATAGCCATAGCCGGTTTCGGGATGATCGGGGCTGATCCCAAACGTCGCCATCCAGCCGTCCCGCACGGCCGGCAGCGCGGCCTCGATCGCCGCGTGAAACGCCGGGATATCCGCGATGACATGGTCCGACGGCATCACCAGCAGCGGCGCGCTGCCATCGACCGCCAGCGCGGCCAGCGCAATGGCCGGCGCGGTGTTACGGCCCATCGGCTCCAGGATCATCGCGCGGATCGCGTCTGCTCCGCCCAATTGCTGCTCGATCATGTCGGCGTGCAGCGCATTGGCGACCACGATCGGCGCGCCGAACCCCGCCTCGGCCGGTGCACGCTGCGCGGTCAGCTGCAGCATCGTCTCGTCAGCAGTCAGCGCCAGCATCTGCTTGGGCCGTTCGGGGCGCGACATCGGCCATAACCGGGTGCCCGAACCGCCCGACAGGATCACCGGGACGATCGCTTCATGCTCGCTCATGTATTGCCCTTCAAAGCCCCCGCCGCGTGACACCCATAGGCGGCACCGGCTGCACTCCCAAACACTTATCTGGGCCGCAGTTTCCGCCATTCAGCATTTCTTCGTCAATTTCGCCGACATGGGGGCCAGTGTCGGATTTGTTTACACTCGCGCTTTAGGGTTGGGCCATCATGATCCGCCTGTTCAAACACTATATCCCGAACGCCGTGCTGCTGCTGGCGCTGTTCGACATCGTGCTGCTGTTCGCGGCGGCCGAGTTCGGCTGGATCTATCGCGCGCACCAGATCGGAATGGATGTCGAACCGATCGTCACGCGCATCCCCCAGATGCTCAGCTTCGTCGCCAGCCTCGAACTCGCGATGATCGCGGTCGGCGTCTATGGCGCGGATTCGCTGCAATCGAACCGCGTTGCCACCGCGCGCCTGCTCGTCGCGATCTCGCTCGGCACCATCTTCCTGGCGGTGATCTTCTTCCTCGTTCCAGCGCTCACCTTCTGGCGTTCGAACCTGCTCTACGCGATGCTCGCGTCGTTCGTGGCGCTGTTCGCGCTGCGCATCCTGCTCGGCAAGACGCTGGGCAGTCAGGTGTTCAAGCGCCGCGTCGTCGTGCTCGGCGCCGGCCCGCGCGCCGAGCGGCTGAAGGTCCTGTCCAAGAAGCCCGGGTCGGGCTTCGTCGTGGTCGGCTATGTGTCGATGAGCGAGGCGAACCGCGTCATTCCCGAAGCGATCGCGCGCGACGCGATCTACAACCTCGCCGACCATGTCGTGCTGCTCAACGCGAGCGAAGTGGTGCTGGCGCTCGAAGAACGCCGCAACGCGCTCCCGCTCAAGGATCTGCTGCGGATCAAGACCACCGGCGTCCATGTCAACGAGATTTCGACCTTTCTCGAGCGCGAGACCGGCCGCGTCGACCTGCAGTCGGTCAACCCCAGCTGGCTGATCTTCTCCGACGGCTTCTCCTCCGGTCGTATGCTGTCGAGCATGTTCAAGCGGCTGTTCGACATCGCCGCCAGCCTGATCCTGCTCGCGCTTACGCTACCGCTGATCGCGCTCGGCGCGCTCGCGGTAAAGCTGGAGAGCAAGGGTCCCGCCTTCTATCGCCAGCGCCGCGTCGGCCTCTACGGTCAGGGCTTCGACATCATCAAGCTGCGCTCGATGCGCCAGGATGCCGAGGTCGCCGGCAAGGCCGTCTGGGCCGAAAAGGACGATCCGCGCATCACCCGCGTCGGCCGCTTCATCCGCAAGGTGCGGATCGACGAGCTGCCGCAATGCTGGAGCGTGCTGAAGGGCGAGATGAGCTTTGTCGGCCCGCGCCCGGAACGCCCGCAATTCGTCGAGGATCTGGAACAGCAGCTGCCCTATTATGCCGAGCGCCACATGGTGAAGCCCGGCATTACTGGCTGGGCGCAGATCAACTATCCCTATGGCGCGTCGATCGAGGATAGCCGGCAGAAGCTGGAATATGACCTTTATTACGCCAAGAACTACTCGCCCTTCCTCGACCTGCTGATCCTGCTCCAGACGTTGCGCGTCGTCCTGTTCCCGGACGGAGCGCGGTAACGCGATGCTCGCGACGCTGATCCTCTGGGGCCATGCGCTCGCCGCCCTGCTGTTCGGCGCGATCGGCCTGTGGGCGCTGCGCAGCGGCGAGGCGACGATGCCGCGCATCCCGCTTTCTGCGGCGCTGACCGTCACCGCGCTGTGGGCGCTCGCAGTAGCCGGGATCGGTGAAAGCGACCTCGTGACGCAGATCGCGGGCGCAGCGCGCAACCTCGCCTGGTTCGGCTTCATGGTCGCGCTCTATCGCGGCGGAGCGATCGAGCGGCCGCCCGCCGCGATCGGCACCGTGTTCGGGGTCGTCGCGGTCGTCATCCTGATGGCGGCGACACTCGACATCTTCACCAGCGCCGCCGGCGATCTGCCACGCCCGATGCTCGACGCGTCGCTGTTGCTCAAGATGCTAGCGACCGTCGCCGCACTGTTGCTGATTCAGGGGCTGCACAGCGCGCTCGCGCCGCGTCAGAGTCATGCGGTGCGCCCGGTGATCCTCGCGCTCGGGGCGATGTGGCTGGTCGACATCAACCTGCTCGCCGTCGCCTGGCTGGTCGAGCGCTGGCCGCTTCAGCTGATCGCGGTGCGCGGCTTTGCCATGGCGTTGATCGCGATGGCCATCGCCGCCGGGCTGCAACAGCGCGGCGACCGGCCGGTTCAGATGTCGCGCACCGTCATCTATCAGGCGCTGACCCTGATCGCGATCGGCGTCTATGTCGCGCTGCTCGCCGCCGCCACCAGCGCGCTCGCCGCGATCGGCGGGCCGGACGCACGTCTGCTCCAGACCGCCTTCGTCTTCGGGTCCACCGCCGCGATCCTCACGCTGGTTTCCAGCTCGTGGCTGCGCGCCTGGATCAAGGTGAAGCTCGCCAAGCATTTCTTCCGCCACCGCTACGACTATCGCGCCGAATGGATGCGCTTCACCGAGACGCTGGGCGAGCCCGATGGCACGGCGACGCTGGACGAACGCATCGTCAAGGCGCTCGCCGACCTGACCGACTCCCCCGCGGGCGTGCTGCTGCTGCCACAGGGTGACAGCTTCACCGTCGGTGCCGGCTGGAACATCGCGCGCGCCGACCTGCCCACGGCCTATGGCGAAAGCTGGCAGCGCGACCGCGTCGATCCCGCACTGGTGGTCGAACTCGACACCGGCGCAGGCGCCGATGCGGTGCCGCCATCGATCCGTGCCTGGGACCAGGCCTGGGTGGTCGTGCCACTGCCGCACCAGCAAAAGCTCGCCGGCGCGATCGTGCTTGCCCGCCCGCCGGTCCCCCGTGCGCTCGACTGGGAGGATTTCGACCTGCTCAAGGCCGCAGGGCGCCAAGTCGCAAGCCATATCGCCGAAGAACGCGCGCAGGAGGCACTGGCCGAGGCCGAGCGCTTCGACGAATTCAACCGCCGCTTCGCCTTCATCATGCACGACATCAAGAATCTGGTGAGCCAGCTGACCCTGGTCGCGCGCAATGCCGAGCGTCACGCCGACAATCCCGAATTCCGCGCCGACATGGTCGCGACGCTGCAGAATTCGGCGGGCCGCATGAACGACCTGCTCGCGCGCCTGTCCCAGCATCACCGCGCCCGCAACGAACCGCCGGTCGCCATGCCACTCGCGCCCGTGCTCCGCCGCATCGCGCGCAGCCGCGAGAAGACCCATCCGGTCGAGGTGGTGAGCAAGGGCGACCCGATCGCGATCGCCGATCCCGCCCGCCTCGAAACCCTGCTTGGCCATCTCGTCCAGAATGCCATCGACGCCAGCGAGCCGGAAGCGCGCGTCACCCTCGCCATTGTCGAGCTGGGCGATGCGGTCGCGATCGACGTGATCGACCGCGGCTGCGGCATGTCGCCCGCGTTCATCCGGGAAAAGCTGTTCCGCCCGTTCGTCTCGTCCAAATCCGGCGGCTTCGGCATCGGCGCGTTCGAGGCGCGCAAGCTGGCCGAGGAAATGGGCGGACGGCTCGACGTCTCCAGTGCGGAGGGGCGTGGCAGCCGCTTCCGCGTCACCCTGCGCGCCGCGCGCGCCGATGCCAACGCCCTTGGAAACGCCGCATGACCGACAAGCCCGCCCCGCTCCCCAAATTGCTGATCGTGGAGGATGATCCCGGCCTGCAGCGCCAGCTGCGCTGGGCCTATGAGGGCTATCAGATCCTGCCTGCCAGCGACCGTGAGAGCGCCATCGCGCTGCTCCGCGCCGAGGAGCCGGCAGTGGTCACGCTCGACCTCGGCCTGCCGCCCGATCCCGATGGCACCAGCGAGGGGTTCGCGGTGCTCGAAGCCATTCTGGCGCTCAAGCCCGATACCAAGGTGATCGTCGCCTCCGGCCATGGCGCGCATGAATCGATGCTGCGCGCCATCGCGATGGGGGCGTGGGACTTCTACCAGAAGCCGATCGACATCGACGCGCTCGGCCTGATCGTCGCGCGTGCCTTCCACGTCCATGCGCTCGAAGCCGAAAACCGCCGCCTCGCCGCGCGCGCCGAGAGCGGCAATGCGCTCGGCGGCATCATCACCGGCGCGCCCGAGATGCTCAAGGTCACCCGCACGATCGAGCGCGTCGCCCCCGCCGATGTCTCGGTCATGCTGCTCGGTGCGAGCGGCACCGGCAAGGAACTGCTCGCGCGCGGCCTGCACGAAGCGAGCGGACGCAAGGGCGCGTTCGTCGCGATCAACTGCGCCGCAATCCCCGAAACCCTGCTCGAATCCGAACTGTTCGGCCATGAGAAGGGCGCGTTCACCGGCGCGGTCAAGACGACCGAGGGCAAGATCGAACAGGCGCAGGGCGGCACATTGTTCCTCGACGAGATCGGCGACGTGCCGCTCCCGCTCCAGGTCAAACTGCTCCGCTTTCTGCAGGAGCGCGTGATCGAGCGGATCGGCGGGCGCAAGCCGATCCCCGTCGACACCCGCGTCGTGTGCGCGACGCATCAGGACATCGACGCGATGGTCGCGGCGAACAGCTTCCGCGAAGATCTTTACTACCGCCTCGCCGAGATTGTCGTGCGCATCCCCAGCCTGGCCGAACGACCGGGCGATGCCGGCCTGCTCGCGCGCCATTTGCTCCACAAGCACGCCAGCGCGATGAAGCTGCCCGCCAAGAGCTTCGCCCCCGACGCGATCGACGCGATCGACGCGTGGCACTGGCCGGGCAATGTCCGTGAGCTCGAGAATCGCGTGAAGCGCGCGACAATCATGGCCGATGGCAAGCTCGTCACCGCCGCCGATCTCGACCTCGCGCCCGCGGAAGACCCCGAGCCGATCAATCTCAAGGCGATCCGCGAGGCCGCCGACCGCCGCGCCATCGCCAACGCACTGGCGCGGGCGGAGGGCAATATCTCCGGCACCGCGCGTCTGCTCGGGATCAGCCGCCCCACCCTCTATGACCTGATGAAGGCCTATGACCTCCAGCCCTGAACCCCGCCGCCGTCGTCGCCGCTCGGGCGAAGCACGCGCCCGGCGCGGCGTCACGCTGCGCCGCCTGGTCGTGTTCGGCCTGTGCCTCGGCGCCTTCGCGGTCGCGCTCTTCGCCTTCAAATCGGTCATCACCGACCGCCCCGACCCCGCCGCCGCGCGCGCGGCGCTGGCGCGCAG
>NZ_LSJM01000178.1 GCF_001557215.1 Sphingomonas sp. CCH9-E2
ACCCCCGACCCCTCCCTTTCAGGGAGGGGAGTGAGGGCTAGCCGAACACCCGCCCCAGCACGCCTGCATAGATCCGCGTCAGCGCGTGGAGATCGTCGAGCGCGACCGCTTCGTCGAGCTTGTGCATCGTCGCGTTGAGCAGGCCGAATTCGACCACCGGGCAGATGCGCGACAGGAAGCGCGCGTCGGATGTGCCGCCGCTGGTGGACAGTTCCGCCTCGACCCCCGTTTCCGCCCGGATTGCGTCCGCCACCAGCGTGGACAGCGCGCCCGGTTGGGTCAGAAACGCCTCGCCATAGGCCCGCCCGTGCACGATTCCGGCGGGGGCATGGGCGTGGACGATATCCTGTACCCGCGCGATCAGCTCGTGCCCGCGATGCTGGTCGTTGAAGCGGATCGAGATGCGCGCCTTGGCCCGGCTCGGGATAACATTGGTGGTGGGGTTGCCGACCTCGAGGTCGATCACTTCGATGTTCGATGGCTGGAACCAGTCGGTGCCTTCATCCAGCACGATCGCGTCGATCTCCGCCAGCGCGCGGATCAGGCGCGGGACGGGATTGTCGGCGAGATGCGGGTAGGCGACATGGCCCTGCCGCCCCGGCACTTCGACATCGATCACCGCCGATCCGCGCCGCCCGATCTTGATCGTGTCGCCGAGGCGATGCGCGGAGGTGGGCTCGCCGACGAGGCACAGGTCCGGGGTCAGGCCGCGTGCCGCCATCCGCTCCATGATCGCGAGCGTGCCATAGGTTGCCGGGCCTTCCTCGTCGCCGGTGATGATCAGGCTGACCGTGCCGGAGGCGGGAAGGGGAGCGAGCGCCGCGACGAACGCCGCGATCGCGCCCTTCATGTCGACCGCGCCGCGCCCGTAGAGCAGGTCGCCGCGGATTTCCGGCTCGAATGCGCCGCTGGCCCAGCCATCGCCGGGCGGTACCACGTCGAGATGGCCGGCAAAGGCGAAGTGCGGCCCCGGCCCGGCGGTGCGGACGGCAAGCAGGTTTTCGACCGGGCCATCGGGAGCCTCACCCGCAACGAACCGCTCGACATCGAAGCCGAGCGGGATCAGCGCCGCCTCCAGCACGTCGAACACCGTGCCGCGCGCGGGGGTGATGCTGGGCGCGGCGATCAGCGCCTTGGTCAGGTCGACGACATCGGGCATAGTTGCTCCTTCAATGGAGGCTCCTTTGCCCAAGCTCGACCTCGACACAATCCCGCAGACCAATGCGACCGGCTATCCCGCCGAATATGCCGATGTCGTGCAGGGTCGCTGGTACCGACGGCTCGCCCCGGCGTCGGGCCTCACTGATTTCGGCGCGAGTCATGTGACGCTCAAGCCCGGCGCCTGGTCCGCGCACCGCCACTGGCATGAGGGCGAGGACGAGCTGGTGGTGATGCTGGCGGGCGAGGCGGTGCTGGTCGATGATGCCGGCGAGCATGTCATGCGCCCCGGCGATGTCGCGGCCTTCCCCAAGGGCGACGGCAACGGCCATGTCCTGCAGAACCGCAGCGACGCCGATTGCGTATTCGTCGCGATCGGTCGCCCGGCGGCGAGCGACTGCCATTATCCCGACATCGACATGCATCTGGAGAATGGCGTCGGGTTCAGGCGGAAGGATGGGGGCGGGTTTTAGACCGGCGCCTGCTCGAACTGTTCGATCACCCATTCCTCTTCCTGCGCGCCGGCGATCCAGTCCTGCATGAAGGGATGCTGGAGCACCGCGTTCATGTATGCCGGGGCGAAGCGTGCGACGGGGAGCGAGTAGGTGACGAAGCGGGTCACGACCGGCGCGAACATCACATCGACCGCGCCGAACTGTCCGAACAGGAATTCGCCATCGCCGCCGTAACGCGCGCGGGCCTGCGCCCATAGCTCCATGATCCGCTGGATGTCGTGCATCACGTCTTCGTCCGGGGTTTTGGGCGGATAGACCTGACGGATGTTCATGCTGTGCTTGCGGCGCAGCGCGGCATAGCCCGAATGCATCTCGGCCGCCATCGACCGCGCCATCGCGCGCGCGGCCGGGTCGGTCGGCCAGAATTTGTCGCCGCCCGACTTTTCGTTCAGATATTCGACGATGGCGAGGCTGTCCCACACCACCGCGTCGCCATCCCACAGGATCGGCACCTTGCCCGATGACGGCGCGAACTCGTCGCCTTCGCGCCGTTTGTCCCAATCCTGATCGTAGAGCGGGACGACCACCTCCTCGAACGGAAGCCCGGAGAGCTTGCATGCGAGCCAGCCGCGCAGCGACCAGGAGGAATAGGCCTTGTTGCCGATGAAGAGCTTGAGCATCGCGCGGGGATAGCGGCGGGGCGGGGATGGGGCAACCTGTCCACTATGGTCGAAGCGGCGGCGGTGGTAGACGGTCGCCATGACCCACGTCACCGTCTGGTACGACGGCCAATGCCCGTTGTGCGTTCGCGAGATCGCGCTGATGCGGCGACTCGACCGGCGTGGGCGAATCGCGTTCGTCGCGATCGAGGGGCTGGGCGATGGCGCATGCCCGGTCGATCGGGCGGAGTTGCTCGCCCGCTTCCATGCGCGGGAGAATGGCCGATTGCTGTCCGGCGCGGCGGCATTCGCGGCGATGTGGCGCGCGATCCCGCTGCTCCGCCCGCTGGGGCTGGCGGCGCGTAACCATGTGGTGCTCGCGCTGCTGGAGCGCGGCTATCGCGCATTCCTGCGCGTCCGACCCCGTCTCCAGCGCTGGGCGAGACGCGTTCCGCCCGCCTGACCATTTCGCTTGCACGGCGGCCGCTGACGCGACAGGTTGCGCGCCGGGGCCGGTTGCGCAGGGGGAAGTAATGTCACGTAAGTTCATGATCTTGGTCGCTGGTCTTGCGACGATCGGTGCCGCGCCGGCGGCGCAGAATCCGTCGCCCGCACCGGCCCCTGCGCGCGCCGCGCCCGCGCCCCTGCCGGTCGAGGTATTTGCCCAGCTGCCGCAGATCGAGAATCCGGCGCTGTCGCCCGATGGCACGCGGCTGCTCGCCCGGGTCGCGCGTAACGGGCAGATGCTGCTCGCGATGATCCCGCTCGATGGCAAGACGCCGCCGTCCTTTTACAATCCGGGCAAGTCCGACCTCAACTGGTGGCGCTGGGTCAATGACGAATGGGCCGTGGTCGGTATCGGCCGCGAACAGCCGCTGGAGGGCGAGAATTTCTACTTCCGGCGTGCCGTCAGCCTGAACGTCAAGACTTCGGCCATGGCGGTACTTGCCGGGAAGCAAGCGGCGCAGATCGGCGACGATGTCATCTGGACCGCGCGCGATGGCACGCCGCGGCTGATGCTGGCCTATCAGGGCTCGATCTATACCAACACGATCGACTTCTGGGCGCGGGTCGAGGAATTCGATCTTGCCACCGGCAAGAGCAAGCTGGTGCAGGGGCCGCGCGAAGGCGTGCTCGACTGGTATGCCGACCGCGATGGCGTGGTGCGCATGGGCATCGGTTCGTCGCTCGACGGACGCACCAGCCGGTTGCTCTATCGCGAAGCCGCCGACAGCCCCGTGCGGACGATCGACCGTACGCGCGGCCCGGATGACCGCATGACCATTCCGTCGATGTTCCTGCGCGACAAGACCAAGGCGCTGATCGTCGAGGACGATGCCGATGGCTTTTCCGCGCTGTACGAACTCGATCTGACCAGTTTCAAGCGCGGCAAGCAGTTGTTCGCCACGCCGGGCTATGACATCGCCGGGATCGTCCCGGACCCGGCGGGGGACGGGTTTCTGGGCGTCGCGGTCGAAGAGAACCGGCCGATGACCAAATGGGTCGATCCGGCGATGGCGGCGCTACAGACCCGGCTGGAGGCGCGGGTCAAGGGCGCGCAGGTCGACATCGCATCGATGAGCCGCGACCAGAGCGCCGCATTGATCCGCGTCAGTGGTCCGGATTCGCCGGGAGCCTGGCTGCTGTTCAAGCGCGAGGGCGAGGAATTGCTGCCGATCGCCAACGACAATAGCGCAATCGGGTTGAAGCGGCTGCACCCGGTGCGCACGATCCGTTACAAGGCGCGCGACGGGGTCGAGATTGCGGCGGTGCTGACGACGCCCAAGGGACGTTCGGGCGCGCTGCCGCTGATCGTCATGCCGCATGGCGGTCCGCGCGCGCGCGACAGCGAAGTGTGGGACTGGTGGACGCAGTTCCTGGCTGATCGCGGCTATGTCGTGATCCAGCCCAATTATCGCGGCTCGACCGGTTACGGCACCAAGTTCATGGAACTGGGCGAGGGTCAATGGGGTCGCGCGATGCAGGATGACCTCGACGATTCGGTCAAGGCGCTCGCCGCGCTGGGCATCGCCGATCCCAAGCGCGTGTGCATGGTCGGCGCGTCCTATGGCGGCTATGCCGCGCTGCGGGCGGCCCAGCGCGACAGCGACAAATATCGCTGCGCCATTTCCTATGCCGGCGTGTCCGACCTCAACCGGATGATCCGCTATCAGAGCAATTTCCTCTATTCCAAGTCGCGCGGCGACTGGCTGCGGCGGCAGGCAAGCGACCTCAAGGACGTGTCGCCGGTCAATTTCGCGGGGTCGTTCAGCATCCCGGTGCTGATCATGCACGGCAAGGAAGACCGCGTCGTGCCGATGGTCCAGTCGCAGGTCATGGCGCAAAAGCTGAAGAGCGCGGGCAAGGACGTGACCTATATCGTCCAGCCGCTGGGCGACCATCACTTCTCGCGCCAGGAGGACCGGCTCGAGTTCCTGAAGGCGATGGAGGCGTTTCTCGCCAAGCATAACCCGGCCTGAGCCGCAGAAAAGAGACGCCCGGGAAGGCCCGGGCGTCTCCCTTGTTCGCCTTGGCGATACGTGAGGGTTGGCGAAACTCAGTTCCGCCAACCATCACGTTGGTTCAGTCTTCGAGGCCCGCGAGCTTCGGCCCGATGGTCTTGGCGACATCGGCACGCACCGAGTCGTTGTGCGCCTTTACCGTCATGACGACCTTGCCATCCTTGTCGAGCAGCACTGCTTCCTCGCTCGAGCCTTCCGGTGCCAGCCGGACGATCAGCGGGCGCGGATACAGCCGATTACTTGCGCCGTTCGCGCCATCGACGATTGCGCCAACGCCACCGCCAAGCAGGATGTTGCCAAAAGCCGAACCGCCCAGCTTGGACTGAATCAAGATGTAAGTGGACTTGTAGCCAGCCAAGCTGATGTCCGCGCGCCTGTCATCTTTGCGCTTGAATTTGAGCGTGCAAGGCGTGGTGCACGTTTCACCGCTCGTGAACTTGACTTGAGCCCCATCTGGCTTCGACTGGGTCGCATAGTTGACGTTCGGTCCATTCATAACCGTTGCACAACCACTAAGGCTCACGGCCAGAAGAGCCGTGGCCGCCACAGATACTAACTTCATGAAATAGGTTCCCCAGTTCGAATCGTCTCCGGTGAGACGACAGTGGGAACATTGTCGGATAAGCCTCTGACAGCAAGCGTAATTTTCGGGACAGAAACTAGATACTAACGGCCTCGACCACCGCGGCGCGCAGCTCGGCAATGCCGTCATTCTTCTCGCTCGACGTAGCGAGGATGTCGGGATGGGCGGCCGGACGCTTGCGCGCTTCGGCGATGGCGCGTTCGGTTACTTCGGCAAGCTCGGCCGGCTTGATCTTGTCGCCCTTGGTCAGGACGATGCGATAGCTGACCGCTGCTGCGTCGAGCATGTCGAGGATCTCGCGGTCGACATCCTTGATGCCGTGGCGGCTGTCGATCAGCACCAGCACGCGCTTGAGCACGTCGCGCCCGCGCAGATAGTCGTTCACCAGGAAGCGCCACTTTTTGACGATATCCTTGGGCGCCTTGGCAAAGCCATAGCCGGGCATGTCGACCAGGCGGAACTTCACCGGATCGCCCACGTCGAAGAAGTTCAGTTCCTGCGTCCGCCCCGGCGTGTTCGACGTGCGCGCCAGCGCGTTGCGCCCGGTCAGAGCGTTGAGCAGCGAGGATTTGCCGACGTTCGATCGCCCGGCAAACGCGACTTCCGGCACGATCGCGTCGGGCAGGAAGTTGAGCGCAGGCGCGGATTTGAGGAACGCGACCGGACCCGCAAAGGTCTTGCGCGCGCCCTCGATCAGCTCGGGGTCGAATTCGGTCACTTCTTCCCCTTAGCCGGCTTGGCGTCGATCACCGCGCCGGTCGCGGGCACCGGTTCCTTGAGCGCCGGATGGCGGCTGTACAGGAACTTCTGCTGCGCGATGGTGAGCAGGTTCGAGGTGATCCAGTAAAGCTGGAGACCCGCTGCGAACGGTGCCATCACGAACATCAGAATCCACGGCATGATCGCGAACATCTGCTTCTGCACTTCGTCGGTCGGTGCCGGGTTCAGCTTGAACTGCGCCCACATCGACACGCCGAGCAGGATCGGGAACACGCCCAGCGCCATGAACATCGGCAGCTGGATGCCGGTCAGGTAATGGACGAGGTTGACCAGGTTAGCCGGGTCGGGCGCGGACAGATCCTTGACCCACAGCACCAGCGGCTGGTGGCGCATTTCGATCGACAGCATCAGCACCTTGTACAGCGCGTAGAGGATCGGAATCTGCAGCAGGGTCGGGAGGCAGCCCGCGAGCGGGTTCACCTTCTCGTCCTTGTACAGCTTCATGATCTCCTGCTGCTGGCGCGGCTTGTCGTCCTTGTAGCGCTCCTGCAGCGCCTTCATCTTGGGCTGGAGAGCGCGCATCGCGGCCATCGACGCGAACTGCTTCTGCGCGATCGGGAACAGCAGCAGGCGGACGGTGACGGTCAGCAGGATGATCGCCAGACCGAAATTGCCGACCATGCGGAACAGCCAGTGGAGGTAATGGAAGATCGGCTTTTCGAAGACTTCGAACCAGCCCCAGTCGATCGCCTTGCCGAACTGGTGGATGCCGCCTTCCTCTTCGTAGCTGTCGAGCAGGTTGATGTCCTTCGCACCCGCAAAGAAGCGCGTCGTCTGGGTCAGCACCTGGCCCGGCGCGATCTGGCGGGCGGTGGTCGGTTCGAACTGCGCCTGGGTTGCGGTGCCGGCGCCGGGGCGGAAGCTGAGGCTGACCGGCATGCCCTGATCGGGCACAAGTGCCGTCAGCCAGTAGATGTCGGTATAGCCGATCCAGCCGCCCTTGGCGTCGAAGCGCTTGGTGCCTTCGTCCTTCACCGTATCGTAATTGACGCCATAGTCGACCGCGCCGCCATAGGAGGCGACCGGGCCAGCGTGAATCGTCCAGGTGTCGACGTCCTTGCCCGCGCCATAGCGATAGAGATAGCCATAGCCCGCCGCAGCAACCGCCTTTTGCCCCAGGTTAGCGACCTTCTGGCGGACGGTGAACATGTATCCGTTATCGACCGACAGCTCGATCGCGAAGCGCTGCGAGCCGTTGGTGGCGGTGAGCGTGACCGGGGTGGTCGGGGTCAGCTTCGATCCGCTGGCCTGCCACACCGTGTCGGGGCCGGGGGCGTTGAGGCCCTGACCCGACCAGCCGAAACCGGCGAAATAGGCGTCGCGCGTACCGCTGGGCGACAGCAGGCGGATCGGGGCGCTGCCCTTGGCAATCGTTTCCTTGTGCTTGACCAGCACCAGATCATCGATGCGCGCGCCCTTGAGGTTCAGACTGCCGCGCACCGTCGGGGTTTCGATCGCGATGCGCGGGGTTTCGCGCAGCACGCTGTCGCGGTCGCGGATCGCCTGCGGCGTGTCGGCGGTGGGGTCTGCGCCGGGGTTCGGCACTACCTTGGGCGTGCCGTCGGCCGCCTTGGTTACCGTCGTCGCGGGCGGAGTGGGGAACAGCCAGTTGGTTACCGCCGGCCATGCGAACAGCAGCAGCCCCGCGATTACCGCGAACAGCAGAAAATTCTTCTGGTCTTCTTTCACGTCATTCCCCGGTCAGGACATCAGGGCACGGGATCATAGCCGTGCCCACCCCATGGATGGCAGCGAAGGATGCGCCGCAGCGCGAGCCATCCGCCCTTGAGCGCCCCATAGCGGGAGAGCGCCTGTATTGCATAGGCCGAACAGCTTGGCGCGAAACGACAGCTGGGCGGCAGGATGCGCGACGGGCCGATCTGCCACCCGCGCGCGATCAGAATCAGGATGCGGGCGATCACCTTTTCACCTTTGCCAGCGCCTTGGCCAGTTCGGTCTTGAGCGCTCCATAGTCCCGCTCGATCCCGCTGGCGCGGCCGATCAGGACATGGTCGGCACCCGCGATGCCATCGACCGGCAGCACCTCCCGCACCAGCGCGCGGAAACGGCGCTTCATGCGGTTGCGCGTGACGGCGTTGCCGACCTTCTTCGACACGGTGATGCCAACTCGCATCGTCGCATCATCATCGCCGCGCGGGCGGACGATCAGGACGAAGCCGGGCATCGGCGCGCGCTTGCCGGCATTGGCAGCGAGATAGTCGCGGCGCTGCGTCATCCGCGCCAGCGGCTGGGCCGAACGCAAACAGCCCGCTTCCTCGCCTGAGGAAACGGGCTGGTTCGACACCAGCGATGCTGGCGTCAGGCTTACGCGCTCAGCTTGTTGCGGCCGCGGGCGCGGCGGGCGCGAATCACATTGCGACCGCCGGGGGTCGCCATGCGCGCGCGGAAGCCGTGCCGGCGCGCTCGCACCAGGTTGCTCGGCTGAAAGGTCCGCTTCATCGCTCATTCCCTGAATTCTAGAAACTGAAAAGGCCGCCGCGGGGGCGACCGTGTGAACGGGGCCGTTAGCCAAAGCGGGCAGCGAAGTCAATTCGCAGCGAGCCTTTTTGCCACCGCGCGACGGCGTTTGGCGCTTCCGCGCACCAGAATCCGGTCGATGAACGCACCGACCCGCGGCCAGCGCGCTTTCAATCGCACGAATCGGTGCCGCGCCCAGCGCGAATTGCGCAGGACCAGGATCAGTCCGAACGCCGCGATGACCGTGCCGCCCGGGCCGGGCAGCGGCGATGCGAGCGGCGCGACGATCAGGAACAGCAGCCAGCCGGTCGTCAGCAGGGCGATTCGCACAAAGGGATGCGGATTGCGGCGCATCGCTCCCAAGTGGGGGCGTGTGTTGCAGATGCAAGACGCGGGGAAGATGAACCGTTTCCCTCGCACGAAAAGCGGTTAAAAGTGTGCGAACAAAAGGGGGGCGTTGATGGTCGCGAGTGTCTCGACGGTCGCATATCTCGGGCTGGAGGCGCGCAGCGTCGAGGTGCAGTGCAACCTGGTCCCCGGCCTGCCCAAATTCATGATCGTCGGCCTGCCCGACAAGGCGGTGGCGGAAAGCCGCGAGCGGGTGCGCGCGGCGATGGCGGCGATCGGCCTTGCCATGCCGCCCAAGCATATCGTGCTCAATCTGTCGCCCGCCGACCTGCCCAAGGAAGGGTCGCATTTCGACCTGCCGATCGCGCTGGCGCTGCTGGCGGCGATGGGCGTGACCGATGCCGAGGCGCTGGCGGATTATGTCGTGGTCGGCGAGCTGGCGCTCGACGGACGGATCGCGCCGTCGCCGGGCGTCCTGCTCGCGGCGCTGCATGCGGCGGGGGAGGGGAAGGGGCTGATCTGTCC
>NZ_LSJM01000179.1 GCF_001557215.1 Sphingomonas sp. CCH9-E2
CGGTTCGTGGAGCAGTGGCAGGGCATGAAGGAGGCGCGCGCCAGCATGGAGCGTGCCGGCGCTGATAAGTTGGGCAAGCGCATGGAGAACATGGCGGGCGGATTGCATCGCGATCCGCAGCTCGAATCCGTGTTGCGCGCCCGCGCGTCCGAGCTGGCGTTGCGCATGGAGCGGGGCCGGTCGATCGGGCAGGAGCTCGCGCAGTCGGTCGGACAAGGCCGCGACCGCGATCGTGGCATGAGCCGGTAAGGGGGACAGGTGACGGACGAGGACGATAGCCAAGGAGCCGACGCAGCCGAGGCGTTCGAGGCGATGCGCGGCGAGCTTGCGCTGTTGCGCCGCGCCGTGGAGGGCTTGGCGGCCGAGCGCGGCGGACAAGACATACCCGATTATTCCGAGACGCTGGGGCGGATGCAGCAGGGCGTGGACACGGCGGGCGAGAACATCGCGCGCATCGGCCAGTTTCTGAAGGCCGCCCCGGCGCTGGCGATGACGCCCGAGCAAATGGCGCAGCGGATCGCGGCGGCGGGCAACGCCGCCCGGCGCGAGGACCAGGCCGCGCTCGCCAAGGCGGGCGAGGACAAGGCCCGCGTCATGGCCGAGCTTCGCGCCATCGCCGGGTCCG
>NZ_LSJM01000180.1 GCF_001557215.1 Sphingomonas sp. CCH9-E2
GGCGGACAGCGCGGCGGGCAATTCGATCCGCCGTTCGCGATCCTGCCCCTGCGGGTCGGTGGCAATCTGCACCCCGGCCTGATAGTCGCGCGCCGGGTCGTAATGGCTGATCGCCACCCGGCGCGGCACCTGATCGGGTGCGGCGATCGTCCGCTCCACCCCGCGCCCGCTCGCCCCGGGGTCGGCAATCACCGTGGCGCCGCCCTCTCCGCTGGCCAGTACAAAGCGATCGCCCGCCACCACCGGCCAGGCGCCGCTCGCCTCGATCAGCGGCGCAATCGCCCCGCGCACCGATTCGCCATAGCCCGAATAGCCCTCGATTGGCAGCACCGCCTCGCCCGCGTCGACCCTCCCGCCCGACAGCGCCGCCACGATCGTGCCCGCCGTCACCGCACCGGAATCGGCCACCACTTCGAAACTCAACGCGGGGATGCGATTGCCGAATTCCTCCAGCTCCAGATTCTCGAACACGGCATAGGCGATGCCGCGATGCGCGGGTGCCGATCCGGCTCCCTCGGCGGATGCGATCAGCGGATCGACCGCCTGATCCTCTCCGCCAAAGTGCAACCGGAACCCGGTCCGCACCTTCCAGTCGCCCGCCGCGCCGCGCACCAATTTGCCGTCGGCCCAGATGCGCCCGACCGACAGGATCGGCCGCGCCGACAGCGCCACCGCGAACGACGCGGTATAGCTATAACTGGTCACCGTCGGGCGCCCCTTGCCGCCCTCGCGCTGGCGATGCTCGACCAGATCGGTCGCCCAGATCACCGTTCCCGCGACCCGCAACGTCCCGAACAGCTGCGGGATCGGCGTGCCATAGCTCGACGTCTGCACCGCCAACTCGGTCAGCCGCGGCCCCTCGCGCCCCTTCGGCTTGAACAGCAAGTCGCGATCGACCGCCTGGCCGGCAAGGCTGCCCAGCATCGCCCCGATCGGCCCGCCGAACAGGCCACCGACCGTCATCAGCACCAATGTCGCCATCTCAATCCTCCCCGCGTCGCCAGCGCGCCAGCTCGGCCCAGGGCGGCACGCCCGGCCGCTCGACCACCCGGCGCAGCGCCGCATCGGCATGAATCACGCCCTCATCGCTCGCGATGGCGAGGTGCAGCTGCCCTGCCCCGGCATCGAACAACACCAGATCGCCCGGCTGCGGATCGCCCACCCGTACCAGCCCCGCCGCCGCAGCTGCGTCAGCCACCTGCGCCAGACGCCCCCCGCGCAGCGCATAGCCACGCGGCACCGCAATCCCGTAAGCCAGCGCCGCCAGCCCGACACAGTCCAGCCCGTGCGCCACGCAGCGCCCATGCAACCGAAAGCGCGCGCCGATCGCACCGCGCGCCCGCTGCAGCGGCGTCATCCGCCCGGATAGCGCGTCAGCAGGTCCACCCCCGGCAGATACGGCTCGCCCCGGAAATTCGCCGCATTGCCGAACCGCCCAGCGCAGGTCGCGATGCTCTTGTCGCATCCCTCGCTCACCTCCACCAAGGCACCGACCGCCTCGAACCGCGGCGCACGCCGCAGGGTCACGACATCCCCCGCCGAAGCCGCAATCAGATCGCTCAGCCCGCTATTCGTCCCGCCGAACCAGCGCAGCCGCCCGCCAGCCCATCCACCCGCCACCGGCTCATGCGAATCCAGCGTGAGCACCGCCCCCTCGACAGCGATCACCCGCGCGAACCGCCGCCGGCCCGCCATCGCGACGCGGCACCTCTTGTCGCCCAGCTCGGCGCGGCATTCGGGCGAGGTCATCTCGACCACCGGCGCATCCAGCGCCGCCGCCGCCCCGCGCAGCTCGGCGGTCAGCACACCATCGCGCGTCTCGACCGCCCCGATCGTCCCGCTGCCCAGTGCGACGACTTCACCCGGCGCGGTCCAGTCGACTGCAAACAGGCTGATCCGCGCGCCATCCCAGCGCCCGGCGAGCAAATCCGCCTCGCTGATCGCCGCCCCGGTCAGCGCCCCGGTCACATCCATGCTGTCGGCATCCAGCCCCGCGCCGCGCCGGATCGCCGAGGGCGTCATCCCCGGCGCCGCGCGATAGTGAAACCCATCCACCTCCAGATCGCGATCATGCGCCGTCAGCCCGATCGCTACCCCATCCCGCCGCTCGATCCGCCAGCAATAGGCGATCGTGGCGAGCGGCTCGTTCAGCCAGTTCATCAGCGTCTTCCTTGACCTTGCGTGGACGCAATGCGGACGGCACGCTGAACCGATGCTCAGCTGGCTCCGCACCATCTCCGTGATTGCGCTCTTCATTGCGCCGCCCGCGATGGCATGCTCGATGGGGCCAATCCGGTCGGAAACCGGCGCGCTCGACTATGCGCGCCAGTCCTATGGCCTCGCCGCGCTTGTCGTGGACGCCGAGGTCGAGAAACCGATGAACCTGGGCGACGATTGGAAGCCGGGCCTGCTGCCCGCTGCCCGCCTCAAGATTCTTCGGGTTCTAAAACCCGGCGGACCGGGCATCGTCGAAGGCTCGAGTATCGCCGTCGCCTATCTCGACTCCTGCTCGATCGCCTTCACCCGTGTGGGTCAGCGCGTCCGCATACTGCTTGATGGCGGCGGGATGATCTTCGTGGCGGATTCGGGGATGAACGGCGCCGCGATCTGGGACGCGAAGCTCGGCGCACTGTTCGACCGCGAGATCGATCGTCTCGCGGGTGTGCCGCGACCCACAGGCTTGGATCCGCTGGGGGCCGAGTGACCGCGCTTAATCTTCCCTGACCTCCACCAACGGCACGCTCGGCGCCGCCCCCGCCATGAACGTGGCCCGGTTCACACTCAGCGAATCCTCCGCGAACCGCACCGGCACATCGAACCGGAACCCCGCCGTCACCACCGTCCCATCCCCCGGCGGTTCGTCCAGCACGACCATTCCGCCCGCATCCACTGCGAACGCCGCCGTCTCGACGCCATCGACTGCCACGCGCACGCTCCCCGCCACCGGTCGGGTGATCCGCCGCGCGACATCGCCATAGGATTTGACCAGCGCGAACGCCTGCCGCTCCCCGTCACCCTCGCCCAACACCTGATCGAGCGGCCCCGGCGCACCGTCATCGTTCGAGCAATCATCGAACGGATCGCGCAACCGAAACCCGCGCGCCGGCCCCATCCGCGCCCGGTAAAACCCCAGCAGCGCCCGGATATCCGCCTCGCTCCGCACCCCCGGCCCGACATCGTACCGGGTCCGCGCCTGCGCCCAGGCGGCGTTGCGCGCCTCATGCCCGCCCGCGCTGGTCAGGATCGCGGTCGACACCTCGGGCGCCACCTCCGCCTCGCGCCCCAGCGCAATCGGGAACAGCACATCATCGAATGCCTGCATGTCTTCCTCCTGATCGAAGGTCACGAACCCGTCGCGGATCACCTGCGGCAGTGCCCAGATGAACGTCGCCGCCACACCCCGCGCACGCGCCGCATCCGCCGCACCGGCAATCCCGCGCCACTGCGGCGCATCCTCGGGGTTCAGCACGAACCCCGCGAAATAATGCTGTCGCTCGACCGGATAGCCCAGCCGCGCCTGCGCCAGCGCCACGCCGCGCGCGCTCGCCACGGCATTGCCCACCGCTGCCCAGTCATAATCCTCCAGCTGCAGCACATTGAACGCCGGATAGGCCCAGCCGACCGGCAAGTTCGCCCGCATCGCCTCCGGCGCTTCGCGATCGAGCACCGTGGGCAGATAGGCGAGCAGCAACAGCTGCGCCGCCGGAGCCACGCCACGCACCGCCGCGCCCAGCGCCGCCGTCGACGCCGCCAGCAACGCACCCGCCGAGTCGAGCACGTCGGTGTCGGGATCGCCCCGCACATTCTGCTCCGCCGGATCGCCCAAAGCCGCCTTCGCCGCGTCGTCATGGATGCACAGCCGACCATCGGCCATCACCCACCACCACGGCTCGCCGACCTGGAACTTGACCGTCAGCCCGGCGTCCTGCGCGATCCCGACAAACGCCGCCGCCACCGCCTGCAGATACCCCATCGCCCCCGCATGCGCCGGGGACAGCAGGGTCGAGGGCGGCTCCCATCCGGTCAGTGCAGGCGATCCATCGAACGCCCGCTGCTTCCAGTCGCCCCAGCAATGCGCGTCGAACAGCTCATAGGACAGCGACCAGATCACGCCGAATCCCAGCGCCCTCGCCCGCGCCGCGAAATCGGCATGCCACGCGCCACACGGGCCATTCAGCGCCCCGCCGGCGAGGCTCGCAAAATAGCCGCTCGCCACCGCCTCGAGCCGGAAATAATGGCTCATCCCGACATAATGGACGATGTCCCCGCGATACCCCAGTTGCAGCGCATTGCGCAGCAGTCGTTCCGGCGTGACATGATAGCTGTCGTCATAGCCCGAGCAGATCGACAGCCCATGTTCCGGCACCACCACATCGCCGATCGCCAGCACCGCCCCCGGCCCCTCGACCGCGATCTCCGACAGCTCGACCCAGCCCTCGACCGGCGCCGCCAGCGCCGCATCGTCACCGGTGTATCCCGGCGGCACCAGGCTCACGAACATCCGGTCGACATCGCCCGCCCACACGGGATCGGCTTCATCCGGAAGCACGAACCCGCCCGCAACGGTCGCAAGGTCGAGGCTGACGACGCAATCCTCCCGCGTCCCCTCGGCATAGTTCCAAAGCCGGACATACCAGGCGCGCGGCTCGCCCGCCGCATCACGCCCCTCGATCGTCAGCACCGGGCCGTTGACCGCGTCGAGCGCCATCACCCCCGCCGACCGCCAGCGAAAGCGCAACCGACACCCCCGATAATCCCGGCTGGTCTCATAGGAGAGCAGCGGGTGGTCATGCCGGTCCACGCTCTCCCAGATCAGCCCCGCCAGATCATTCTGGCGATAGAAGACCGCGTCCACGCGCAATGCGTCCGGCGCAATCGTCACCACGCTCGCCATCATCGGTCGCGGAAAATTGACCGTCCAATAGGCCGGGTCAAAGCGCGACATCACCCCCGCCGCCTGCACCGTCCGCGCGGACGCCAGCCAATATGCCATTGTCGCCTGCCCCCTTCTTCTCCCCTCCCGCTTGCGGGAGGGGAGAAGAAGGGGGCAGGCGACAATGGCATATTGGC
>NZ_LSJM01000181.1 GCF_001557215.1 Sphingomonas sp. CCH9-E2
TGGTGCGATGTGCCGATTCTGCAGGAGATGGGCCCCCGCTTTCGCGGGGGTGACGAAGAGGGGATTAGTCGCCGCGTAACCACCACACATTGCCCATCCGTCCCCCACCCCATACACCCGTCTGCAATGCCCGAAGACCTCACCCCCATCCCCGCCGCAACGCTCGTCGTGTTCCGCGAGCGCGGCGACGGCCCGCCCGAGTTGCTGATGCTCGAACGCTCGGCGGCGATGCGGTTTGCGGGTGGGGCGG
>NZ_LSJM01000182.1 GCF_001557215.1 Sphingomonas sp. CCH9-E2
ACCCGCCCCGCCGCTGCGCGAGATCGAGGTGGTGCGCGTGGGCGGCGGCTGGCGCTACGCCGTGGTCGCGTTGCTTGCAGCGGGTGCGGGTGTCGCGGCGACGCTGTTGCTGACCTGACAAGCGTCACCCGCTCGGCTAGGGAGATCGCATGACCCGCGCGCCGCTCTGGCTTTCGGCCCCCAGCCGCTTCGCTGCGCTGCCCGCAAACCGTGCGCGCTGGGTGCTGGCGGGGCTGGGATTGCTGATCCTCGGTGCGCTGACCGTGCTGTTCGTCCCCCTGCCCGCGCCGGGCGCGACCGGTGCGGGGGCGGATCGCCAGGGCGACGTTGCACTGTATGAAGGCATCGTCGCGGCGGTGGCGCATGGCGAGGATTACTATCGCTCCGCTGCCGATGCCCTGCGCGCGGGCAGCTATCCGCTGCGGCCCTTCCTGACCTTTCGCATGCCGGGGCTGGCGATGGTGCAGGGTGCCCTGCCCACGTTCGCCGTGATCGCCTTACTCTATGCGCTTGCGGCGGCGACCGCATGGTGCTGGTACCGCCGGATTACAGAGGCGCTCCCGCGCTGGCCGGCGCGGGTGGTGGCGATGGTGCTGCTGACTGCCGGGATGCTTGCCTTCGTCCAGAGCGGGCTGGTGGCGTTTCACGAAATCTGGGCCGGGCTGCTCGTCGCGCTCAGCCTCGCGCTGCGTCGCCCCGGGCGCTGGGTCGAGGCGGCGGCGATCGGCGCTGTGGCGATGCTGATCCGCGAAACGGCGGCGCTCTATGTCGTCATCATGGCGGTGCTGGCCTTTGCCGAGGGGCACAAGCGCGAGGCGGCGGGATGGACCGCCGCGCTGGGACTGTTCGCCGTCGCGCTCGCCGCGCACGCCGTCGCGGTGCATGGCGTGACCGGGCCGCTCGACGCGATGTCGCCGGGCTGGGCGGGGATGAACGGGTTCGGCCTGTTCGTGCGCGCGATGACGCTGGCGACGGGGCTGCAACTGCTGCCGCCAGCACTCGCCGCGATCCTGGTTGCACTGGCTTTGTTCGGCTGGGCAAGCTGGCGTGATCCGCTGGGGCTGCGCGCGCTCGCCACCTTTTGCGGCTATGCGCTGGTGATCAGCCTGTTTGCGCGGCTCGACACCTTTTACTGGGGGCTGATCATCGCGCCGGCGTTTCTGGTCGGCCTTGCGTTCGTGCCGGACGCGCTGCGCGACCTGTGGGTGCGGGCGCGCGACAAGCGGCGGGTGGTGGTGACGCAGGTTGCGCGCTAGGGATTGGCGGATGAAGCGCATTCTCCTCATCGTCGGTGGCGGCATCGCGGCCTACAAGGCGTGCGAGCTGGTCCGGCTGATCCGCAAGGCGGGCCATTCGGTCACCTGTGTCGTGACCGCGGGCGGGCAGCATTTCGTGACGCCGATGACGCTGGCGGCGCTGTCCGAGAATCAGGTCTATACGACATTGTGGGACCTCAAGGACGAGGCCGAGATGGGGCATATCCAGCTCAGCCGCGCCGCCGATCTGGTGGTGGTCGCGCCCGCCACCGCCGATCTGCTGGCGAAGATGGCGGCGGGCATTGCCGATGATCTCGCCACCACGCTGCTCCTCGCGACCGACAAGCCGGTGCTGGCCGCGCCCGCGATGAATGTGCGGATGTGGCAGCATGCGGCGACGCAGCGCAACGTCGCCACGCTGCGCGGCGATGGCGTGACCGTGCTGGAGCCCGATGAAGGGCCGATGGCATGCGGCGAATTCGGCCCCGGGCGCCTGCCCGAGCCGGAGGCGATATTGCGCGCGATCGAGGCTGCGCTGGCCCCCTCCTCGGGTCGGCTCAAGGGCAAGCACATCCTCGTTACCGCCGGGCCGACGCATGAGCCGATCGATCCGGTGCGCTACATCGCCAACCGATCGTCGGGGAAACAGGGCTTTGCGATTGCCGGAGCGCTCGCGGAGCTGGGCGCGCGGGTGACTTTGGTCGCCGGACCGGTTGCGCTGCCGACGCCTGAGGGCGTGGAGCGGGTCGATGTCGAGACCGCGCGGGAAATGGCGGCGGCGGTCGAT
>NZ_LSJM01000183.1 GCF_001557215.1 Sphingomonas sp. CCH9-E2
GCGGTGCTCTGGCCGGAAGATCTCTCGCCGCACCAGCCGATCGCCACGCTGCGCATTCCCCCTCAGGACGCCTATTCGCCGGCGCGGCGGGTCTATGGCGATGACGTGCTGTCCTTCAACCCCTGGCACGGCATCCGCGATCATCAGCCGCTCGGCTCGATCATGCGGGTGCGCATCGCCGCTTATGAACGTTCCGCCCGCTACCGCCACGAAATGAACGCGCAGCCGCGCGTCGAGCCGACGAACATCGACGCCATTCCGGACTGACGATCCGATCGTCAACCAAACTTACGAAAGGAGGCCAGCCATGGCCGAGACCGAAGAAACCCCTCAGATCGACGAAACCCGCCTTCAGGCCATCCGCCGCCGGATCGAGGAAGTGGCCGGCGACGCGCCGCAGCTCGCCAAGCTCGCCCTCGAGCAGATGGTGACGAAGCATAATCCAGACCTCAAGGGCACCGCCGGCTCCGCCGGCCGTGTCGGCGCTCAGTCCGGCAATGTCTCGGAGCTTACCGCCATCGCCAACCTCAAGCCAGGCGGCGCGGACCGGCTGAAACGCATCTTCGGGCTGGTGAACGGCAATTTCGACGGAGCACAGAAGGTCGGCACACTGCACAATATGCGCTTCGTCTTCTTCGACAACGACACGCGCATCCTGTTCGCCACCGCCTATGATGGCGACTGGGACACCTATATCAACGACTTCGCCACCAAGATCCCCGACCTGATGGACCTGCTCTTCGCCTCGGTCGAGGGCTGGCCGGGCATTGCGAGCCCCAAGGTCAAGGACTTCATCGCCGAGCATCAGATCACCGCCGCCGGCTGGTTCGTCGCCAACCCGCAGGTGACCGTCGTCGATGTGCGCCGGCTCCAGCGCATGGAGCATGCCGTCAACGAATTTCTCGACAAGGTGGGCTGAGCAATGGCGATCCTTCAGAAACTGAAAGAGCGCTTCCGGCGCGACAGCGTCACGCTCGACCTGCACGACATCCAGGCGCTGATTCTGCGAAGCCGGCCGGAGCCCTATGTCGGCGTTCACGCCATGCTCCATTTCGACGAGGCAGCGGGAGCCCGCAATCTTCTCGGCCGGCTGGCACCGCATGTCGCTTCGGCCGACAATTGGAGCGAGGATCTCGATTTCTGGATCGGCGCTGCGCTCAGCTTCGAGGGTCTGAAGGCGCTCGGCGTTCCCGACGCCCAGCTCAAGACCTTTCCGCTCCCGTTCCAGCAGGGCATGGCCGCACGCGCGGAGCAGCTTCGCGACTTCGGGCCCAACGCGCCTGAAAAGTGGGAAGAGGTCTTCAAGCCGGGCAACTGCCATCTCGCGCTGACCATCTATGCCGTGAATGATGCGGCGCTCGACAAAGCGCTGGCGACAGCGCGCGCCGAACTCGACCGGAGCAGCGGCGTGACCCTGCTCGGCGAGCATCGCTTCGGTGCGCCGGATGGCGCGAAAAACCCGTTCGGCTTCCGGGATTCGATCTCCCAGCCCGCAGTGGAGGGCAGCGGCGTTGATCCGCTGCCAGGCGAGGAGCGGCCGATCAAGGCCGGCGAATTCATCCTCGGCTATGAGAGCGAGAACGGCCAGCCTCTCGGCATGCCGGAGCCCGCCGCGCTCGGCAAGAACGGCACCTTCGTCGTTATGCGCAAGTACAACAGCCGGGTCGGCTGCTTCAACGCCTTCCTCAAGGCGCATGGCGAGACGCCGGAGGAACGCGAGCTATTAGCCGCCAAGATGTTCGGGCGCTGGCGCTCCGGCGCGCCCTTGACGCTGTCGCCCGACCATGACGATCCCGACCTCGGCGCCGATCCGCAGCGCAACAATGACTTCACGTTCAAGGAAGACCCCAAAGGCCGCGTTGTGCCGCTCGGCTGCCATATGCGTCGACTCAATCCCCGCGATTCCGAGCTGACGCTGCTTACCTGTAGCTGCTCGCATTCATAGCTGGCCCTGCTCGCACTCAGCGTCGGGTTTTACTCGCTCTATTTGCGAACGAACGGGTAGCCGTGCTCGCATTGCTCGACAACCTGCCCGCACTTGACCACCCCTGCTCGCAATCAGACCGGTCGGGCTCAATATAGCTGATCGCGAGAGCGAGGCTGATTGGGGTAGCTCAAAGCGCTTCCAAGATGCCCGTCAGTTCAGCGGGCCGGGACACGTGCGGGCAGTGGCCGCCGTCGATCTCGATCGCCGTCACTCCGAGCCGCTCCCGAGCCGCAGCGCGCATCCACCTGGGCGTGAGTGTGCGGTCGTGGCGGCAGGCGATGTACCGAACGGGAGGAGAGGTCGTCACCCTCGTCGGTAGGGGTTCCGACATGGCGCGCCGCGCGATCATCAGCCGCCTCGTCGTGAGCGCCCATTCCAGCACGCTCTCGGGACAGTCGTGGAACAGGAACTCGCGCGCGACCTCGTCGACCATCGGGTCTTTGCCGACCCATGCGGGATCGAACATGCCGGGGTCGGCCGCCAAGCTGCTGAGCAGGCTCTCCCCGGCCAGCGGCACATAGGCGGCGAGGTAGACTAGGCCCGAGATCGGCAGCTCGGGGATGAGCCGCGGAACCCAGGGCAGGAAAAGGCCGCTTGCGGAGTGGGCCAGCAGCCAGAGCCGGGTTTCGTCGCCGGCCATCTCCTTCTCGACCGTGTCGGCGATCACCTCCGCGTAGGCGAGCGCGCCGCTGTCCGGATCGACGTCGCCCAGGTCGGGCATGATCGCGCGGTGCCCGCGTTCCTCCAGCGCGGCGGCGAGCAGCGTCCATCCGCTCGGGCCCTGCACGCTGCTGTGGACGAGGCAGAAGGTCGCCATAAGGGAGATTAGCGTCTTGTCCGAACGCGACGCAATGGGCCGCGACCGCCACTCGACAGCGCGACCAACCCACTTACAAAGGGGCGATCAGGGCGGTCACTTGCCGAACAACTCTGTCATTTGCTGCTGCTAGACAGGCCGCGCACGAGGAAGAGCGGACCTCCACAGGCATCCGCCTGGCCCTCTGACGTGATTAGGGATCCGATCCGCGGACTTCATCAGGGCCAGCAGCCATGCGGTGCTGCGCGAACAGGCCGAACACATGGATGCACCCGACCGGTGCTCATCGTCGCCCGAAAGCTCTTGCACCACAGGGGTCGTCCACACATGGCTCAACGACCACATCATTGCACAGCTACGCTGATGCAGGGGCCGTCCACCCCATCACGTCACCTCCTGATCACGGCCGGTTTCGGGCGGTATGGGCGCTCCCGCGATCGACCATCTGCGGACCGAGCGACCGGTTTCGCGCGCGTCGGTGATCGCAAGCCGTTCCGCCTCAAACCCGGCGAACACCGGCGTGTAGGACGTTCCGTCGACCTGAAGGACGAGGCATTGGTCACGAAGTCGGAAGCTTCCCCAGCGTTCCGCCAGGTCGAACCGGACGAGCTCGCCATTCTCCCCACCGACCTGTCGAAGAGCAGAAATCCCCTCGACGTTGGCCGCCACAATCGTCGGGCTATGACGGCCGCCGCAAGCGGCGACCGTCAGCGATGCCAGGATCGCGAAAGCCCTCACGGGTTCAGCGCGCCTCCCCTGATACCTACCCGGGCGAGCCCATGCTAAGGAGCCGTTGAGAGCATCTATCGGGCAAGCCGATCGAGGCGGCCGCCTCGCCGGCTTCGGCGCCGACCTCCGAAGCAAAGGGCAGGCTGTACTCCCGCCCGATCGGAAACCGCCTACCTCCCACGACGATCGCGTCGCCGCGAGCGTCGAGGGTCGATCCTAGCGGCAGGACCGGCGTCAGGACGGTGGAGCCGACGCGGACCTGAAGGCAGCCATCCTTCACGAAGAAGGTGCCATAATCCCGTGTGGCGTTCCGCAACCGGTTCGCGGCCTCCGGCAGCTCGGTCACGACCGTCACGCCCGAGCTTTGGCCAACCGCGAACGGCCATACCTTCTTCTCCCGGTCAGCGTTACAGGCGGCGAGCGCCCCTAACGCCAACATCATCGGGACCGCTCGGGCGCTCAAGGCACCAATAGCCCTTGGGTGGTGTGGATCAGGAAGGGAACCCTGTCGTTCACCCGATCGATCGGCATATATGAGAACGAACAAGCGCTCCCGGTGCAGGGACGCCCATAAGCGTCGGTGCTGCCTCCCTTGAGAATGCCATAGGCGACGATCTCGTACGAGCCGTTCGGGTATGAGAATACAGGCGCCCCGCTGTCGCCGCCGAAGGCGATCACCTGCTGGCTCGATCCGCTGACCTTCACGAAGCTCGAATAACTCACGCCTCGATCATCGGTGCCCGACACCGAGCTTGACTGGACGGTGCCGCAGGTGAAGCCGGTCGTCATGCCGCTCTTGCACACGGGCATTCCGATATAGTGGTTCGAGTTGTAGGACGACTGCTTGAGCGTACCCCGGGTGGTGAAATAGCCATCTCCATAGAAGCCCGGAACCGTGTTCACGTAGGACGGGTAATCGGTCACCGCCTTGGAGTTCTGGAAATAGACCCAGTACCCGGTGCTAAGGCCGACCACCGGATGATAACGGAAATCATAGAGGTCGCCATAACGCGTCTCCGTTGCGGCCGGCAGTTGCACCAGGTGGCTACCATCGGACCCGACCACGTAGGGCGGGTTCGTCCGGCAGTGGGCGGCGGTCAGGATCGAGTCCCGGCCGTTGCTGTCCCTTCCGGCGAAAGCGTAACTACAGGTCGCGCGCCCGGTCGAGTCGACCAGCTCCCATCCGCCATAGACCGCATCGCCTGGCCGCACGTTGGTCTGGAAGGTTTGTAGAATCGGCCCCACCTCGACCTTCACGGCCGAGCGCAACGTCGGGGGGATCAAGCCCCGGGCCGTCTGAGCAGCCGCTTGGTCTTTCACCGTGACGACATAATTCTGGCTTCTCGGCTCGAAATACGTCTCGAAGGGAAGCTTGGCGGCGGTGATGGCCTTCAAGATCGCATCCAGGTCCTGCTGCGCCGCCGCGAGCGATTTGGTCGCGTTGCGCAGCTGCACATAGCGCCGCAGCTTCGCCGGAATCTGATCCAGGAACGCCTTGCGCTCGTCCTGGCCGGTGAATGCGACGATGATCTTGAACGTCGGCGTGTGCTCCACCCACAGGCCCGCGAAGCCGTCCGGATCGCTGGCGACCGCGACGTCCACGATTTGCTGGACATCGCGGAGGACGTCGACACGCTCTGCCGCCTCCGCGGCCGAGATACCGTATTGCTGGGCTAGGTACTCGACCTGGAGGTCCTTGCCCGACCCCTTGGAGTTTTGCGGTGTCGGGAGTGGGGGAGCCTTCATCTCCTGCGCCGCGAGCGGCGTGGTGCAGAGAAGGGCCGAAATGACGGTAAGCAACGTACGCATGCATTCTCCTGATGACGATCATCTACAGCATGGACGGCCCGACCGTTGCGGCGGACCACCCAAGCCCGACTCACCATGAGTGCGGAACAAAGGGTGAACGATTTAGAATCCTACATTGCAAGCCCTTTTTGCAGGTCCGACCTGCGCTTCTCTGAAACGAGGGTTTCCGAGCAGCCGATCCGACCAATGGGGGATGAACGCACTTTCGCGCTCTTTGTTTTCTCAAAACCGTTCTGGAAAGCACCGTCGCAAAATGCTACCGCCCGAACGGGTTTGTAGAACGATCGGGGGCTGATGCGGGTCGGGTACGCCAGGGTGAGCACCACCGACCAGTCGCCCGAGCTCCAGCTCGAGGCGCTAAGGCGCGCCGGCTGCGAGAAGGTGTTCACCGAGAAGGCGTCCGGGACCAAGGACGACCGGCCGGAGCTCGCGCGCATCCTCGCCGACGTGCTCAGGTCGGGCGATACGCTGGTGGTCTGGAAACTCGACCGACTGGCCCGCTCGCTGAAGAAGCTCATCGCGACCGCCGATGACTTGCGCGCGGCCGAGGTCGGGCTCGTGTCGCTGACCGAGAGCATCGACACGACCACGCCGGGCGGCATGCTCACCTTCCATATTTTCGGCGCGATCGCGCAGTTCGAGCGCGCGCTCATCGTCGAGCGCACGACCGCCGGGCTCGTCGAGGCGCGGCGCCGGGGCAAGAAGGGCGGTCGGCCGCAAGCCATGAAGCCCGCCGACGTCGCGGCCGCCCGGGCGCTGCTCGACGCGGGCTCGCTGCCGGTGCGCGACATCGCCCGCCGCCTGAACGTCTCCGTCGCCACCCTGTACCGCCATGTGGGCAAGCGGGGTCGGCCGGAGGACGTCGAGGAGGCTCAAGCGGCTCATGCGTGACCGGGCGAAGCGGCCGCCCGGCGAGGCGTTGGTCGACCTTCGCCGAAGGCTGTCGCTTCTGCCGCCCCGCGATGCGGGCCGCACCGAGATCATCGCTCGCGCCGCCCAGGCGTACGGGATTTCAATTCCGACCATGTATCGCGCGCTGCGGGAGCTCTCCCGCCCGAAGTCGATCCGGCGCGCCGACCACGGCCGAACCCGCGTCGCCCCGCAGGCCGAGATGGAGCGCTACGCCGAGATCGTGGCGGCGATGAAGCTCAGGACCCTGAACGGCAAAGGCCGGCATATGTCGACGGCCGAGGTGATCCGGCACCTGGAGGAGACGGGCGTCGAAACGCCCGACGGACTGGTCAAGGCGCCTGCCGGCCTGCTCAAACGAGCGACGGTGGACCGGCTGCTGCGCACCTCTGGATTGGACGTTGCCCGCGCAACTCGTCCGGTCGCGGCCGTGCGCTTCCAGGCCAGGCGCTCGAACGAGATGTGGCACTTCGACATGAGCCCGTCCGACCTCAAGCAGGTCGAAGCGCCGCTCTGGGTCGAGCAGGGCCGGGGCAAGCCGACGCTTATGTTGTTCTCGGTCGTCGACGATCGCTCGGGCGTCGTCTACGACGAGTACCGTTGCGTCTACGGCGAGAACGCGGAAGCCGCGCTCCGCTTCCTGTTCAACGCCATGGCGCCCAAGCCCGAACCGGAGCTGCCGTTTCAGGGCATCCCGACCACCATCTACATGGATAACGGACCCGTAGCCCGTTCGGCCGTGTTCCAGTCGGTGATGGGGAGCCTGGGCGTGCGCGTACTCACGCACGAGACGCCCAAGGAGGCCGAGCGCCGCACCGCGGCGCGGTCGAAGGGCAAGGTCGAGCGCCCGTTCCGCACCATCAAGGAGGTGCACGAGACGCTGTACCACTTCCACAAGCCGCGCGATGAGGAGGAGGCGAACCTGTGGCTCCGGCGGGCGCTCGTCACCTACAACAACGGCGATCACCGCTCCGAGCCGCATGCGCGCGTCGAGGACTGGCTCCAGCTTTCGACCGTCGAGTAAATTGAGCGTCCGACGCCACGACCACGCTGTGCGGCATCTACGATCATGAAGCCGAGATACCATGTGCCATCACGCGGATAATCGCGGAGGATGGCCGCGATTGCATATAGGCCGCCAGGCCCCTTCCATCCCAGGACAGCTTGATTGTGGGCGCTCTTTTCGGGCGGCACATCGGAGAAAAGCTCGCGAGCATCGTCCAGCGTGGGCGCGGCCCCGTCCTGCAACAGGAAATAGTCGCTGCAACGGTTGTACAGGTCTGCAACGTCTGCGGCGTCCGCTTGGGTAAGTTTGATCGGGGCTCCCGTCATCATCATCGCGTTTTGGCAGCAAGCACGCGCTGACCGTAATCCCGGAGTTCCCCGTTGGGACCGACATAGCGGTAGAGAGTGACGCGCTCGATCCCGAGTTCCTTGCAGAGGTCGGAAACGGACGTGTCGCGTTGGGCCATAGCAGCCTGAGCGAGCCGCACCTGGGCCTTGGAGAGGGCGAACTTGCGGCCACCCTTGCGTCCCCGCGCGCGGGCAGCGGCCAGGCCAGCCATGGTGCGCTCGCGGATCATATCCCGCTCAAACTCCGCCAGTGTGGCAAAAATGCCGAACACCATCCGGCCCGATGGCGTCGTGGTGTCGATCTGCGCGCCCTTGCCGGTGAGCACCCGCAGACCGATACCGCGATCCGACAGATTCTGCACCGTGCTGACCAGGTGGGTGAGCGTTCGGCCGAGCCGGTCGAGCTTCCAAACGATGAGGACATCGCCGTCGCGCAACGATTTCAGGCAGGCGGCAAGACCGGGGCGATCATCACGGCTACCGGATGCACGATCATCATAGATATTGCCTGGCTCGACACCGGCAGCGCGAAGGGCATCGTGCTGCAGGTCGAGCGACTGCGAGCCGTCGGCTTTGGACACGCGGGCGTAGCCGATCAGCATGGATCACAAACGAAGGTTTGAGGCGGTGACGAACATGAGCACATAAGATTGGGCTATTGTGTATCTTAACCAGCATCTCAATCAAGCTATCTCAAACCGTAGCTCGGAAAGAATAAGGAGCATGTATGCCGCGTCGCGTGACCCTGACCGATCGACAGCGCGAGGCGCTGCTTCACTTGCCGGTCGATCAAGGTGAGCTGCTGCGGCACTATACCCTCAGCGATGAGGATCTCGGGCATATCCGCCAGCGCCGGCGCGCCCACAATCGTTTTGGCTTCGCGCTGCAACTGTGCGTCCTGCGCTACCCGGGCCGGGTGCTCGCTCCTGGCGAGTTGATCCCGGCGCAGGTATCGGATTTCATCGCGGCCCAGCTCGGCCTGACCAGCGACGATCTACTCCTCTATGCCGCGCGCGAGGAGACCCGGCACGAGCATCTGGCGGACCTTCGCCGAATCTACGGCTATCGCTCCTTTTCGGGGCGGGGCGCACGGGATTTGCGCGAATGGATCGCTCGGGAAGCCGAGGCGGCGACATCGAATGAGGATCTTGCCCGTCGCTTCGTTGCGGAGTGTCGCCGCACCCGCACGATCCTTCCCGGCTCCTCGACGATCGAGCGCCTTTGCGCCGATGCGCTGGTTGAGGCCGAGCGCCGGATCGAGGATCTTATCGCCCATCGCATCACGCCAACCCTGAGCGAGAATTTGGCTCACCTGTTGGAGGATACGGTGGATGGTCGCGTCACGCGCTTCGTATGGCTGCGACAGTTCGAGGTTGGCGCAAATTCAGCAGCCGCTAACCGGCTGATGGATCGACTGGAATATCTTCAAAGGTTCGATCTTCCGGCGGATTTGCTGGACGGCGTGCCGGCGCATCGTGTGACCCGGCTTCGCCGGCAGGGCGAGCGCTATTACGCCGACGGCATGCGTGATCTGCCCGAAGACAGGCGGCTTGCGATCCTCGCTGTCTGCACCCTGGAATGGCGGTCATCGCTGGCCGATGTCATCGTGGAGACCCACGATCGCATCGTAGGCCGTCTCTATCGGGCCTCCGAACGCCTTTGCAACACCAGGATCGCCGACGCAAAGGCGGCCGTTCGGGGCACGCTGAAGTCCTTTGCCGAAATCGGTGGTGCTTTGCTTGGAGCGCAGGACGATGGCACGGCCCTGGACGGGATAATCGCCACCGGGCCTGGCTGGGAACGGTTCAGAACCCTTGTCGCCACGGCCTCCGCGCTGACCAACGTGCTCGCGGCCGACCCGCTCAGCCGTGTGCTGGACGGCTATCACCGTTTCCGCCTCTACGCGCCCAGGATGCTGCGCCTGCTCGACATGCAGGCGGCGCCGATCGCCACGCCTCTTCTGGCGGCCGTTGCGATGCTGCGTAACGGGATCAAGGTCGATCCGCCGGTGGATTTTCTACGTCCCAACTTGAAATGGCATCGTCATCTTCGCGCTGAGCCCAGCGGCGACCACCGGCTTTGGGAAATCGCGGTGCTGTTCCACATCCGCGACGCCTTCCGGTCCGGTGACATATGGTTGGCGGGATCGCGCCGCTATGGCGACCTCAAGCAGCTTCTGGTCCCGCCACAGGCGATAGAGCAGACCGCGCGGCTCGCCGTGCCGCTGCGACCCGGCGAATGGCTGGCCGAGCGCAGGGCTCGACTGGATACACGGCTGAAGGAGTTTGGCCGCGCGGCGCGAACCGGCACGATCCCAGGCGGCATCATCGAGAACGGCAAGCTGCACATCGACAAGCTGAGGGCCGACACGCCCGAAGGGGCCGAGGATCTCGTGCTCGATCTCTATCAACAGCTCCCGCCCGCGAGGATCACCGATCTGTTGCTGGAAGTCGATGAGCGAACCGGATTTTCCGAGGCGTTCACGCATCTGCGCACCGGCGCGCCCTGCAGCGACCGGATCGGCCTGATGAACGTGTTGCTGGCGGAAGGCGTCAATCTCGGTTTGCGCAAGATGGCGGCGGCGACCAACACGCACAGCTTCTGGGAATTGCTGCGGATCGCGCGCTGGCATGTCGAAGGCAGCGCCTATGATCGGGCGCTCGCCATGATCGTGGAGGCCCACGCCGCCCTGCCCATGGCCGCCTTCTGGGGACAAGGGCAATCGGCATCCAGCGACGGGCAGTTCTTCCTTGCTACCGAGCAGGGCGAGGCGATGAATCTGATCAACGCGAAATATGGCAACGTCCCGGGCCTCAAGGGATACAGCCATGTGTCCGATCAATATGCGCCGTTCGCAACCCAGGTGATCCCGGCAACGGTCAGCGAGGCTCCCTATATCCTGGACGGGCTGCTCATGAATGACGCGGGCCGCCGCGTTCGCCAGCATTTTGCCGACACGGGCGGCTTCACCGATCATGTGTTCGCCGCCTGCGCCTTGCTCGGCTACAGGTTCGCCCCCCGTATCCGCGATCTCGCTCAGAAAAGACTCTATGCCTTCACGCCCAACGCGACGCCGGCCAATGTGCGAGCGCTGGTCGGAGGTAAGATCAATGAACCGCTCATCGAGCGCAACTGGCCCGACATCCTGCGCATCATGGCGACGATCGCAGCGGGGATCGTCGCCCCCAGCCAGATTCTTCGCAAGCTCGCCTCTTACCCGCGCCAGAATGAGCTGGCCCTCGCATTGCGAGAGGTGGGCCGCATCGAGCGAACCCTGTTCATGATCGACTGGATTCTTGATGCCGGCCTCCAGCGCCAGGCTCAGATCGGCCTCAACAAGGGTGAGGCCCACCACGCCCTAAAGCGCGCCATCAGCTTCCACCGCCGAGGTGAAATCCGGGATCGATCCGGCGAAGGCCAGCACTATCGCATCGCCGGAATGAACCTGCTCGCCGCCATCATCATATTCTGGAACACCATGAAGCTCGGCGAGGTCGTCAATACCCGGGCCGCCAGCGGTACCCATATCGCGCCTGATCTACTCGCCCACGTCTCGCCGTTGGGATGGGAACACATCAATCTAACCGGGGAATATCGCTGGCCCAAATCCTTAGCGTAGGATTCCGCCCCCTCCCGCAAACGCCCCCTGTGATGCTGGCGATGCGCGATGTGGGGCCGGAGGGGTTCGGGAAGAAAAACCGGGGCTGGAACAGCACCGAGCTGTTGAAGGACTGGCGCGAGGCGTGGAGCGCGCACGTCAACGAGCGCATGGCCGAGCTGGGGCTTGAAGGGCGGATCGACCATCGCTCCTATGAGGCGCAGGGGATCGCGCTGGAGCCGCAGCACAAGATCGGCCCGGCAGCATCGCGCAGACCGGAGCAGGGGCTTGAGGCCGAGCGGATCGAGGATCACGCGCGCATCGCCCGCGACAATGGCGAGAAGA